>NZ_CP031217.1:1006758-1342344 GCF_003346815.1 Halarcobacter bivalviorum | reverse complement strand
AAAATGTTAAAAGTTCTAAAATTTGGTGGTACAAGTGTAGGTTCACTTGAAAGAATACAAAATGTTGCCAACATTATAAAAAGTATGAAAGATGAAGGTCACGACATTATTGCAGTTGTTTCTGCAATGAGTGGTGAGACAAATAAGTTATTAGACTATGCAGCACACTTCTCTAAAAATCCTGTTGCTAATGAAATAGATATGTTATTAAGTTCAGGGGAAAGAGTTACCTCTGCACTACTTTCAATTGCATTAAATGAACAAGGATATAAAACAACTTCAATGAGTGGAAGAGAAGCTGGTATTGTTACAGATAATGCGCATATGAAAGCAAGAATTGAATCTATTGATACAACAAATATGGAAAATGCTATTAAAGAAGGTAAAATAATTATCGTAGCAGGTTTTCAAGGTGTAACGCAAGATTCAAGTAGAGTTTCTACTTTAGGTAGAGGTGGTTCTGATTTAACAGCAGTTGCAATTGCTGGTGCAATAGATGCAGACGTTTGTGAAATCTATACTGATGTTGATGGTATTTATACTACAGACCCAAGAATTGAACCTAAAGCTAAGAAGTTAGATAAAATTTCTTATGATGAGATGTTAGAACTTGCAAGCTTAGGTGCAAAAGTATTACAAAATAGATCAGTTGAAATGGCGAAAAAATTAAATGTAAATTTAGTATCAAGAAGCAGCTTTACGCCAGAAGTTGAAGGTACATTAATTACTAAGGAAGAAAATATTATGGAAAAACCAGTTGTAAGTGGTATTGCTTTAGATAAAAATCAAGTAAGAGTTGGAATGTATGGAGTAACTGATAGACCAGGTATTGCATCATCAATTTTTACTGCACTTGCAGATGCTAATATAAATGTTGATATGATTGTTCAAACAGTTGGTGTTGATGGTAAAACAGATTTAGACTTTACAATTCCTGTAACTGATTGGGAAAATTGTAAATTAGTAATGGAAAAATTTAAAAATGATGCAGAAAACATTGATTACAATGAATCAATTTGTAAAGTATCAATTGTTGGTGTAGGTATGAAATCTCATACTGGAGTTGCTTCTAAAGCTTTTACAGCTTTAGCAAATGAAAACATCAATATTAGAATTATTTCAACTTCTGAAATCAAAGTTTCTATGATTATTGAAGAAAAATATGCAGAGCTTGCAGTAAGAGCTCTACATGATGCTTATAACTTGGATAAATAAACGTGCAAGAATTTCTGAATTGGACAGTAGATACAATTAGAGAAGATAGGCTTATTTCACCTTGGTTAGAAGAAAAAAAGTATGAATGGGTTCCTTTAGTTTCTAAATCAATTACAAATATTTTAGAAAAAGGAAGATCAGTATTAGTTATTACAGATAGTGATAGAGATTGGTTTTTAAAATATGTTTTAACACATATTAATTCTCAAAAGAAAAATAGACCATTCTTACCTTTTTATAACTTTAAATCTTTCTATAAAGATTTAGATGAAGTAAAAACAGAAGATGAGATAAAATTCATCAAAGATATGTTAAATATATCTTTTCCAAATGGATATTGCTTTTGGTATATTGGAAGAAGTCAAGATGCAAGAGCAATCTTACCTAAATTTTCAAAGAACTCTTTTCTTTGGATTTTTGATGAAGAGATACAAGATGCATTTAATTTAAAAAATAATGATGAGGCTTTAGATATGAAACTTTTACAAATGTTTAGGCTTTATGATAAAACTTTAAGTGCGGCACTTTTTGCGGAGATTAATGTAGAACACTAATGATGTTTAATGAAAAAATTGAAACTGCTCATATTTTAATTGTTAATGATATTGATGAGGCATTAAACTCTTTATTGCCTTTTTACTCTAAACATAATATAAGAGTAATAAAGAATGAGGAGAAAGAGGAGTTTCAATTAGCTCAAGCAACAGCTACAATAAAAGAAGCATATATCTCTTCAAATGAAAAAAAATATATTTTTCTTTGTGGAAAAGTATTTAGAAAAGAGGCGCAAAACTCTTTATTAAAGATTTTAGAAGAGCCTCCTTCAAATATTGTATTTATAATAATTACAAACTCAAAATCTACTATTTTACCTACAATTTTTTCAAGAATGCCCCATAAAATTCTTAGAAAAACTAAAGAGAAAGAGGAACTTAGTTTAGATATAAAAAAACTTGATTTAAAAGATGTATATGAATTTTTAAAAACGAATCAAAGAATAGATAAAAAAGAGTCTATCTCTTTTGTTGAGTCTTTACTTTTAAAAATAAATAAAGAGAAAATAACTCTATCTCAAGCAGAATTAGAACTATTTTCTAAATCTATTAAACTTTTAAATCTAAATTCTAGACCAATAAATGTGTTAACTACCCTACTTTTAACACTAATAAATAGAAAAAATAAATATTAAGATGAAGCTACAAAAAATAAATATTAATGACAAAAAAAAAGTTTTTGAAGCCTTAGGTTGTGATAAAGGTGGAATCTCTATTCTTTCAAAGAAATCATCTTTACAAACTATTTTAATTAAAAACCTACATGTAGGAGCAGCAAATATTTTAAAACAAGATGCTCTATCAATTGGAGCAGATTTAGCTGTACCAACAGGGGTTATTGTTGCAAAAGAGAAATATGTAGATGCAATTTTAATAGCTACAAATAAGCATTTAGAAATACTTTCAAGAAAAGAGCTATCTCAACCTTTTGGACTAAAAGAGTTTGCAAAAGAGCTTAAAGCCTTTATTAACTTAAAAAAATATCCTACAAAAATTATGGGTGTATTAAATGCAAATGAAGACTCTTTTTTTAAAGATAGTAGATTTAGCCAAAAAGATGCCCAAGAAAGAATAATCAAGCTTATAGAAGATGGAGCTTCTATTGTTGATATTGGAGCTGTTTCAAGTAGGCCAGGTAGTACACCTGTATCTTGGCAAGAAGAACTTCAAAGAGCAAAACCAATAATAGATACAATTTATGAAAATAATTTATATGAAAAAGCTAGATTCTCTTTAGATTCATATGAGCCAAAAGTTTTAGAATATGCTTTAGATAAGGGTTTTTCTATTGTAAATGATATTACAGGTTTAGCAAACAATGAGGTATGTAAAGTTGCTGCAAAATACAATGCGGAAGTAGTAATTATGCATATGCAAAAAGATCCAACTGTTATGCAAGAGAATCCTGTTTATGAAGATTTGATTCAAGAAATTGATGATTTTTTTCAAGAAAGAATTGTAAAAGCAAAAGATTTTGGAATAAAAAATAACATTATATTAGATGTAGGAATTGGTTTTGGTAAAACCTTAACTCATAATTTACAACTTCTAAAAAATTTAGAACATTTTAAACATTTTAACTGTGAATTATTAATAGGTGCAAGTAGAAAATCTATGATTGATAAGATTATTCCAACCCCTACAGAAGAGAGGCTTCCTGGTACTTTAGCAATACATTTAGAATCAATAAATTATGGAGCTTCAATTATTAGATGCCATGATGTAAAAGAACATTTTCAGGCTCTTAAAGTTCAAGAAGCTATAAATACACAAGAGATTTTATAAAATCTCATGTAGTGTATTTGCTTTTTTCATCCACTCTTTTAAAGAAGAATAATCTTCAGTCTCAATCATTTCTCGTACTTTTTTCATGTGATTTTCAAATAAATCGATTGAAGCTAAAAGATTTTTTCTATTTTGTTTAAAAATATCAGTCCACATATCAGGACTTGATTTAGCGATTCTACTCATATCTTTAAAACCACCTGCTGCTAAAGCAATAATTGATTTTGGGTCTTCATGTCCCATTACTGTATTTGCTAAAGAGTAAGAGATAGCATGAGGTAAATGAGACATATAACAAGCATGAATATCGTGCTCATCTGCATCCATTGCAACAATTCGCATTCCTATTTCTTGAAAAACCTTAAATGCTCTATTAACATGTTGATTTTCATTTTCTTCAAGATTACATAAAACTACTGTTTTCCCTTCATATAAATTATCAATTGCAGCTTTTGGACCTGACTTTTCAGTTCCTGTCATTGGGTGTGCTGCAATAAAATTTTTTCTAATTTTAGGAGGTACACTTTTAATAATAAACTCTTTTGTTGAACCTAAATCCATAATTGTAGTTTTATCTTTAATATCTAAAAATTCTGGAAGCATCGAAATAATATTATCTACAGGGATTGCAAGAACAATTAAATCACATTTTTCTTTCATTGTTTTAATATCAACTAGTTGGTCAACTAAATTTAATTCTTCAATCTCTTTTTTTGTCTTTTCATTTCTTGCATATCCGTAAACTTCTGTGGCAATTGAGTATTTTTTTACAGCCTTTGCAAAAGAACCACCCATTAAACCTAAACCAATAATACCTATATTCAATTTTATAACCTTTAAAATATATTTAAAAAGCGATTATATCTTAAACATCCTATAAAGTTTATTTAGATATATTTTAGCTTTAATTATTAAAATAAGGATAACTGTGAAAAAGAAAAGTATCTTATTATCTATCACTCTGGCTTCACTTTTACAAGCTGAACAAATTACTTCTATTGAATATGTTAATCTAACTAAAATTTCTTTACCTGTAGCAAACGAAACTTTAAAACTAAAAGTTGGCGATGAAATTGATGTAGAATCAGTAAATAAAGCAATAAAAGATTTTTATAAATTTAATTATTTTGAAGATATTAAAGTTAATATTGATAATGGAAAATTACAATTTATTTTTGATGAAAAACCTTCAATTGCAAATGTTGATATTACTGGTTATAAATCAAGAGAAGATGATATTAATATCTTAAGAAAACAAATAGGTCTTGAAAAAGGAAATATGTACTCTGAAAAAAGAATAAAGAGTGCAAAAGAGAAGCTTTTAAAAGAACTTGAAAGAGAAGGATACATAAACTCAGTTGTTGAAGCAGAAGTTGAACATCTTAATGAAGATTCTGTAGCTATTACTTTTAATGTAAATAAAGGTGATGAGATTATTATCAAAAAAGTAAACTATTTTGGTTCTGAGAACTTAGAAGCAAGTGATTTTGAACCAGCAACTGCAAACAAAGAAGTAGAATTTGCTTCATGGTTTATTACACAAAATAGTGGTGAACTAGCAGCAGAACAATTAGAATATGATAGTAAAAGAATACAAGAAGTATATTTTGAAAATGGATACTTAGATGCAAAAGTAAAAGATCCTTTCTTAGAAGTTGATTTTTCTTCAAATCAAGCAGAACTTGATTTTTATATTGAAGAAGGTAGACAATACAATGTAAATGATATTGCTATTTATGTTAATTCTGAAATTGTAAAAGCAGAAGATATTTATCCTGAGTTAAAACTAAGAAAAGGTCGAACTTTCAATATAAAAAGACTTAGAAAAGATGCAGACTATATTAAAACTTTAGTAGCAGATAAAGGTTATGCATTTGCACAAGTTAAATATGATATCAAAAAAGATGAAAAAAATGGAACAGCAGATTTAGTATATAATGTAATTCCAGGGGAAAAAGTTTATATTAGAGATGTAAAAATTTCAGGAAATACAAGAACTCTTGATAGAGTTATTAGAAGAGATGTATATTTAGCACCAGGAGATCTATTTAGTTTAACTGATTTCAATGATTCTAGAAATAAACTAAGAAGAACAGGTTATTTTGAAGATGTAATTATTGAACAAAAAAGAGTTACAGCTGATAAAATGGATATTGTAGTTAAAGTTAAAGAAGCTGCAACTGGAAATATTATTCTTGGTGGGGGATATGGTTCTTATGATGGATTCATGATTAATGGTTCTATTGTTGATAATAATATCTTTGGTTCAGGTCTTTCGTTAGGTGTTTCAGTTGATTTATCTAAAAGAAAAACAGACCTTTCAATTAGACTTAAAAATCCAGCAATTGCAGATAGTAAATATCATGGTGATTTAGATATTCACTCAGATGAAATTGAAATTGATAGCTCTAAATATGAATTAAATAAAGATGTTAAAGGTTTCACAGTTGGTGTGGGTAAAGAGTTTATTAGAAACTTAAGAGCTGGTGCAAAATATAGATTAGACTTTATTAAAGAAGAATATGATTATGAAGATGATGCGGGAGTTCCAGAAAGTAAAAGATTTGTTGATACTGATTATGTAACAAGTTCTATTACTCCATATCTAAACTTTGATAATACAGATGATTATTTAAACCCAAGAAGTGGTATTAGAACAGGTTCTTCTTTAGAAATAGCAGGACTTGGTGGAGATTCAGAATATCTTAAGAGTTCTTCTTATTTTAAATACTTCTATTCTTTAAACGATCTTTATGATTTAGATTGGATTTTTAGATATAAGCTACAAGCAAACTTTCTTGTGGATAATGGTCAAATCAATCAAGGGGATTCATTGTACTTAGGTGGAACAAAATCTTTAAGAGGATTTAAATCTTATGCTTTCCCTAAAAATGAATCAGGAGAAAGAGTTGACCCTTATAAACAGATGGCAGCAACATCTTTAGAAATGAGTTTTCCTATCTCTCAACAAGCTAAGATGAGATGGGGTGTTTTCTATGATTATGGTATGATTGGGGAAGATAATATGTCAGATGTAAAAAGATCTTCAACAGGTGCCCTTTTTGAATGGATTTCACCATTTGGACCATTACAACTAATTTTTGCTCAGCCATTAGATGATGAAAAAGGTGATGATACATCATCATTTGAATTCTCATTAGGGTCTAGTTTTTAATATATAAAATAAAAATTGGATAATTTATGGTAAAAAAAATGGATATTATAGATAGAAGAATCACTGATGAAGAGGCATTAGATTTAATTCAAAATGCTTCTTTAGTAAAACTAGGTGAATTAGCTTCTAAGAAAAAAGCACAATTACACCCTGAAAAAATAACTACTTTCGTAGTAGATAGAAATATCAACTATACAAATGTATGTTGGGTTGACTGTAAGTTCTGTGCTTTTTATAGACATGGAAGAGATGAAGATTCTTATGTTTTAAAATTTGATGAAATTGATAAAAAGATAGAAGAATTATTAGAAATTGGTGGAACACAAATCTTAATGCAAGGTGGAGTTCATCCAAAACTAAAAATAGATTATTATGAGGAATTAGTTGAACATATTCATACAAAATTCCCTCAAATCACTCTACACTCTTTTTCTGCTATTGAAATTTGTTATATTGCAAAGGTTTCAAAAATCTCTAGACTTGAAGTACTACAAAGACTTCAAGCAAAAGGTTTAAGTTCAATTCCAGGAGCTGGGGCTGAAATTTTATCAGATAGAGTAAGAGATATTATTGCTCCTAGAAAAATTGATACTGAAGATTGGTTAGATGTTCATAGATTAGCTCACTCAATTGGTATGAAAACAACTGCTACAATGATGTTTGGAACAGTTGAGACAGATGAAGAGATTATTGAACATTGGAACAAAATTAGACAACTTCAAGATGAAACAGGTGGATTTAGAGCCTTTATTATGTGGTCTTTTCAAAGTGCAAATACAAAACTAAAAGAAGAAATTCCTGATTTAAAACCACAATCGTCAAATAGATATTTAAGATTACTTGCTGTTTCAAGACTATATTTAGATAATTTTCCAAATATTCAAAGTTCTTGGGTGACACAAGGAAGTTATATTGGTCAAATGGCTCTTAAGTTTGGAGCAAATGATTTAGGAAGTACAATGATGGAAGAAAATGTTGTTGCAGCTGCTGGAGCGACAAACTGCATGAATCAAGAAGAGATGATTCAATTAATCCAAGATGTTGGTGAAAATCCAGCCAAAAGAAACACTGCTTATGAGATTTTAGAGAGGTTTTAACATATGAACCTCTTTAAATCTTTTTTATTACTACTATTAATTCAAGGATATTTAATGTCTGCTACAGTTAAGCACATAAAAATAAATAATATAGATATTCCAGTAATTTTTGAGCAAGATAAAAATTTACCAATATTAAATTTACAACTTGTTTTTAAAAACTCTGGTTATATGCAAGACAAAAAGAAAAGTGGTCTTGCTTCTCTTTCATCAAAATTACTTGATGAAGGAACAAAAGAGTTAGGTTCTACAAAATTTGCTCAAAAACTAGAAGATTCTGCAATCTCTTTAAGCTCAAGTGTTGGATTTGAAACTTTTGTAATAGAACTTTCATCTATCAAAGAAGTAAATGATAAAGCATTAAAACTTCTAAAAGAGCTTTTAAATGATCCTAATTATGACAATAAAGTTTTAGAAAAAATAAAAACAATAAAAACAGGTTCATTAAAAAGAAAAGAGAACGATTTTGATTATATTGCAAGTAAAGAACTAAAAACATTACTTTTTAAAAATAGTGCTTTAGAAAACCCTGCAAGTGGTACAATTGAATCTATATCAAAGATTAAACTAGCTGATATAAAAACTTTTTTAGAAAAAACAATTGATTTAAATAATTTAATTATTGTCGCTGGTGGAGATATTGATTTTGATGAATTATCAATAAAATTAACAAAGTTACTTAAAAATCTAAATGCAAATAAAGAGAATAAATTTATTAGTGTAACAACTAATGATAAAGCTCAAACTAAAACTATTACGAAAGATACACAACAAGCTTATATCTATTTTGGTAGCCCTTTTAATACAACAGTAACAAATGAAGAAAATTATAAAGCTAAAGTTGCTTCATTTATTCTTGGGGGAAGTGGTTTTGGAAGTAGATTAATGGAAGAGATAAGAGTAAAGAGAGGTTTAGCTTATTCTGCTTATGGATATGTTTCTATAAATAAATCTCACAACTATTTTACTGGATATTTACAAACAAAACTAGAGAGTGCGGATGAAGCTAAAGAGCTTGTTTCAAAGATTATTACAGATTTTGTAAAAGATGGTGTTACACAAGTAGAACTTGATGCTGCTAAAAACTTTCTTTTAGGAAGTGAACCTTTAAGAACGGAAACTTTATCTCAAAGATTAAATAGAGCATTTACCCTATTCTATAAAGGTTTAGACTTTAATCATACTCAAAAAGAGTTAGAAAAAATAGAAAATCTTAAATTAGAAGATTTAAATACTTATATCAAATCTCATGATGAGATTAAAAATTTATCATTTTCAATAGTAAGGAAGTAGTTTGTTAAGATTTGCACAAAGTCCAACAAGAGATATGCATTTAGGTGATTTAAGAGTAGCAATATTTAATTATATTGTTTCAAAACAAAAGAATCAAAAACTTTTAATTAGAATTGATGATACAGATAAAGAGAATAATATAGAAGGAAAAGAGAAAGAGATTTTAGAATTATTAAATCTTTTTTCAATTGATTACGCGAATGTTGTTTATGAGAGTGAAAATTTAAAATATCATCAAAAAATTGCTATGCAATTAATGGGACAAAAAAATGCTTTTGCCTGTTTCTGTTCTGATGCAAAAATTGAAGAGTTAAAAGAGAGTGCAAAAAAAGAAAATAAATCTTATGAATATGATGGTTTTTGTCAAACACTTTCTGATGAAACAATTTTAAATGTAAACTCTCCTTTTATTGTAAGAATTAAAAAACCTGAAGAAAATATTGAAATAAAAGATCTTTTAAAAGGAAATCTTTTATATAAGTCTTCTGAAATAGACTTTTTCCCTATTTTAAGGCATGATAAAACACCAACAGATAACTATGCAAGTGCTATTGATGATATGTTATATGATATTTCTGATGTTATTACTTCAGAAGAGCAATTAATTGAGAGCCCAAGGCAAGTTCATATAAGAAAGCTTTTAAATTATGATAAAGAGATAAACTATACTCATATTCCTAATGTAAGTAGTGATTTAGAGAACTCTTCTGTAAAATATTTAATTGATGAAGGTTTTTTACCAGCAGCAATTGCAAACTATTTAGTTTTACTTGGAAATGATGCACCTAAAGAGTTTTTTACTTTAGAAGAGGCTATAGAATGGTTTGATATTAAAAATATATCTAAAGAAAATGTACATTTTGATATTAAAAAACTAAAAGAATTAAATAAAAAACATCTTCAATCATTTGATGAGATGAGACTTTCAAAAATTTTAGGTTTTGCAGATACAGATATTGGCAGACTTGCCAAACTTTTTTTAAATGAAGTAAGTACAATTAAAGAGCTTAAAGAGAAAATTAACCTTATTTTTTCTCCAAAATCAACTTGTGAAGGTTTTGAAGAAGAATTTGTTGAATTAAAATTATGTTTAAAAGATGCTCCTTATATTGAAAGTTTTAATGAGCTAAAAACTTATATAATAGAAAAAACAGGATTAAAGCAAGAAAAGCTATTAACTCCTCTGTCTTATCTTCTTACAGGGACAAAAACAACTGATATTTCAGAAGTTTATCCTTTAATCAAAAACTATTTAGGAGAAATCGTAAAATGATAGATGCACTTTTAAGTTCAGTTTTTACAGTTGTATTAACTGTAATATTTTTATATAAATGGGTAATTATAATTTCAGCAATCATTTCATGGGTTAAACCTGATCCTTATAATCCAATTGTACAGATGCTTTATAGATTAACAGAGCCTGCATATAATTTAGTTAGAAGATTTATTCCAACAGTTTTTGGAGGAATGGATTTTGCACCAATAATTTTAATTTTTGCATTAATTTTCTTAGAGACTTTCTTAGGAAAACTTTTTATGGGAATGTAAAATGAAATACCCCTCTTCTCTTTTTTTAATTACACTATTATCTTCAAGCTTATATGCAAGTAATTTCTTAAGCTTAGATACAATAGAAAAAGAGAAAAAAGGTATTAAAAGAGACTTTTTAATAAATGAGTTTCTAAAAAAAGAAGCAACTACAAGTGAAGAGGCTTTTAGTACCTTACAATTTATTGATAATATGAACACTACACTATTTACAAATTTTGCTAATAAATATGCAGATGATGAAACTTTAGCAGTAGTTCAATGTATGAATATGCCTACGAATCAGCTTTTATCTTCATATGATGATTGTATAAGAGTTGGTTTATCTTATAATGAAATCTCAAAACTAAACTCTTTAGAAGCTGAACAAATTATAAATATAACTTCTGAAAAGTACCCTAAATATGCGAAGAAAGTAAAACTTTTGTCTTCTTCAATACCTTTTACGAGATTAATTACCCTAGAAAAAGATGAGTTTTATGAGCTATATTTAAATATTTCTAATGAATTTAGAGAAAACTATTTTAATTATAAACTTCCACGAAAAACCTTTTTTAAAATTTTTGAAGATAAAGAGAATTTTGAAAAATATTTAGAAGTAAATATAAAAAATAGAAAATTAGATATCTTAAACTACTCTCTTTTAGCTATTGATGAGACTACTTTAAGTGCCAATGCTTCTTTTTTATTAGGACTTAATGCTTTTGCCTTTAATGAAAAAGACAAAGCACAAAACTTTTTTTTAAATGCCTTAGCAAAAGATAAAGAGAACCAAAATAAAATTCTATTTTGGCTTTATAAAACAACAAAAAATGATAGTTTTTTAAAAGATATTATTCAAGAAAAGAAAATAGATATTTATACTATTTTATCATATGAGATTTTAAAAGAAGAGCTTGTATTAACTTCAAATCTTAATCAAAACAATGAATTCATTAAAGCTACAAAAAACTATAAAATAGGAGATAAAGCCTTTTTATATGCAATGATTTCAAATGAATCAAACTTTAACAATAAATTTATTTCAAAAGACTTTAAAATAGGACTATTAAATACAAAATATGATTTAATAGATATTGAAAAGTTCTTTTTAGAAGGATTACCTTTAGAAAAAAGTCTTAAATTAATTGAAAATAACTTTTTTGAAGAGAATAGAGATGAAAATATTATTATAAAATATCTACTATTTAAAAAAGAAAAAGAGAAACTTGAAATAATTTATCAAAATGAAGAAAGTGATAGAGATTTTATTTTTGAAATACTTTCTGATAAGAAATTAAAAGAGTTTTTATTTACTTATTACTCTTTTTATAATTTAAAAAGTAAGAAGAAAGAGACTCTCTCTTCTATTTTTGAAAACTTAAAGTAGTTGTTCCATACTTAGTATGTATGAAGTTTAAAACTAACTCTCTTTTCTCTTCTTTATTATTAAATTTAACTAAATAGTATCTAGCCCAAGGGTTTTTTAGAGGTATTGATTTTACTAACTCAGAGTTAGAATCTAATCCTTTAATAGAAAGGGCTTCTTTATCTTCCAATAAAAGTTTATAAGAGTCTTTGAAAAAGTTTTCTTTATCTTTATTTGCAATTTGTACACCAAAAATAAAAGTTTCTATTTTATCATCACTATATTTTTTATCAACTTTATTTAAGTAAGTTAAAAAAATCAAAGCCTCTACTTCATTATTTACAAGCAAATCTCTTTTTTTTGTATATTGAATTGCTTTTGCACTTAGTTTATCATTTTCAAAATGATTTAATGCACTTGTTTTATCTGCACATCCTGTAAAAAAAAGTATTAAAAATAGTATAAAAAAACTACTAATTATCTTCATAAAAAACATCCTAAAATATTGTAAGATGGTATCTTACCCTAATTTTACTTTAACATATATTTAGATAAAATCCCTCTTATGAATAATCAATATAAAAAACTTGCAGTTGCTTTTAGTGGCCCGTCAAATAGCGGTAAAACAACACTTATTATTAAAGTATCAACTCTTTTACAAGAAAGAGGATATAAAGTGTGTATAGTAAAACATGACCCGGGAAATAAAGCAACTTTTGACATACCTAAAAAAGATAGTTTTAGATTCTTTGAAACAGGTGCTGATGTTGCTGTAGTAAGTCCTAAAAGAACTACATATTTTAAAAATGAAACTTCATCAATTGATGAGATAATTGAAACTTTTAAAGATTTTGATTATTTATTAGTTGAAGGATTAAAAACACTACCTCTTCCTAGAATTACTATTTTTAGGGATGAAATAGATGAAACTTATTTTAAATATAGTAATTCAATAGCTTTTGATGAAACTATTAATAAAAATGAAATTCCTTCAAACTTAGATAAACTAGACTTAAACAATCCAGAAGAGATTATAAATTGGATTGAAAATAATGCAAAGAGAGTTTAATGCAAGAGATATTTGAAGCAATAAAAGAAGCTAGTAAACAGATTCAAGATGTTATAGAATTAGGTGATACAGCAAAAAGTGAAAATGAAAACTCTACAGGTGATACTCAACTAAAACTTGATATTGCTAGTGATGTTATTATTGAAAAAGTTTTTGCTACTGTACCTAGTATTAAAGCTATAGTTAGTGAAGAGCAAGAAGAGATTGTACACTTAAATGATAAGGGTGAATACCTAATTGCATATGATCCATTAGATGGTTCTTCATTAGTTGATGTAAATTTATCAGTTGGTTCTATTTATGGTATTTATAAAAATGATTTTACTGGAGATAATATTATTGCTTCAGTTTATGTTGTTTTTGGACCAAGAGTTGAAATGGTTGTTGCATATAAAAATAGTGTAAAATTATATAGACTTTTTGATGGAGAATTTAATTATATTAAAGATATTAAATTAGAAGAAAAAGGAAAGTTAACTGCAACAGGTTCTACTCAAATGTGCTGGCCAGAGCACCATAAAGAACTAATAAATAGTATGTATAAAGATGGTTATTATTTAAGATATTCTGGAGGAATGGTTCCTGATTTACATCAAATTCTTCTAAAAGGTGGAGGATTATTCTCTTATCCTGGTACTACAGATAAACCAAAAGGTAAACTAAGACAACTATTTGAAGTTTTCCCTTTTGCTTTAGCATATGAATATGCAGGTGGACAAGCAGTTAATGGGAAAAGTAGAGTTCTAGAGATTGAAACAACTCATATTCATGATACTAGCCCTTGTTTTTTTGGTTCAAAAGATGAGATTAAAAGAGTTTTAGAAGTTTACAAAGATCATGTCTGAAAATCAAGAAAAAGATCAATGGGAACAAAACCTAGAAAATGTTAAAGCAGAATTAAATAGTTGCCAACTCTCTTTACATCAAAAAGAGTCTTGTCAACCTAATAATAATTTTTGTGAAAAGTTTTTTGAGTGTGAACTTAGAAAAAAATATGTAATTGCTGTTTATGAGTCTATGAACAAAGGCTCTGGCGGTGGATTTGAATTTTAATTAAAAAAGAAGGTATTTATATGGAAAATTCTTGTAAAAATGTTTATATTACAACTCCTATTTATTATGTGAATGATGTAGCTCATATTGGTCATGCATATACAACAATTATTGCTGATATGTTAGCTAGATATTCAAGACTAACTGGATATAACACATATTTTTTAACAGGAACAGATGAACATGGGCAAAAAATTGCTCAAAGTGCAGAAGCTAGAGGAAAAACTCCTAAAGAGTATGCAGATGAAGTTTCTGGAAAGTTTAGAAAACTTTGGGATGATTTTGATATCTCTTATGATAAATTTATTCGTACTACAGATGAAGAACATAAAATTGGTGTTCAAAAAGCTTTTGAAAAAATGTATGAAAAAGGTGATATATACAAAGGAGAATATGAAGGTTTTTATTGTGTATCATGTGAAACTTTCTTTACAGAAAAACAGTTAATTGATGAGCAATTCTGTCCTGATTGTGGGAAACCTACAAATATTGTAAAAGAAGAGAGTTATTTCTTCAAATTATCTAAATATGAAGATAAACTAATTAAATGGTATGAAGAGAATGAAGACTGTATTCTACCAAGAGCAAAGAAAAATGAAATTTTAAATTTTGTTAAAGGTGGATTAAAAGACCTTTCTATTTCAAGAACTTCATTTGATTGGGGTGTAAAACTACCTGAATCTTTAAATGAACCAAAACATGTAATGTATGTTTGGTTAGATGCGTTAATGAACTATGTAACTGCTTTAGGTTATGGAAATGATGAAAAAAATATGAATTTTTGGCCAGCTAAAGTTCATTTAGTAGGTAAAGATATTTTAAGGTTTCACTCTGTTTATTGGCCAGCATTTTTAATGTCTTTAGATTTACCATTACCAGACCATATTGCAGCACATGGTTGGTGGACAAGAGATGGTGAAAAAATGTCTAAATCAAAGGGAAATGTTGTTGATCCAAAAGAAGTAGCAGATGCTTATGGGTTAGATGCATTTAGATACTTTATGCTAAGAGAAGTTCCTTTTGGACAAGATGGAGATTTTTCTCAAAAAGCTCTAATGGATAGAATCAACTCAGATTTAGGAAATGATTTAGGAAATCTTTTAAATAGAATTTCTGGTATGTCGGGAAAATATTTTGACTATAAAATTGATTCTAAAGATGTTGAAAAATATCATCAAAAAGAGTTAAATGAAGTTCAAGAGATTTTAGATAATGTAGAAAACTATGTATTTAAAATGCAACTAAATAAATACCTTGAAGATATTTGGAAAGTATTAACAATTGCTAATAAAGCAATTGGAGATTATGAGCCTTGGGCAAAAATGAAAGATGGGAAAGAAGAAGAAGCTATGGCATTAGTAGCCTTAATTACTAATATTATGGCTAAAGTTGCCCTACTTCTAGATTCTGTAATGCCTGAAAAAATTGCTAAAATTGCTACTTCATTAGGTTTAGAAATTAATAATGACTCATATACTAAACTTATTGTTAATAAAGAACTAATAGGAGAAACAACTATTACAAAAGTTGAGCAACTTTTCCCAAGAATTGAAGATATCTTATTAGAACAAGCAAAGCCAACAGAGGTTTCAAAAGCTGAAGCAGAAAAGAAAAAAGAAGTAAAAAAAGAGGAAAAAGTTGAAGAAGATAATCTAATTACTATTGATAAATTCTTTGAAACTACTCTAAAAATAGGAACAATTATAGAAGCCGAAGAAGTTCCAAAATCAAGTAAACTATTAAAACTACAAGTTGATGTAGGAGAAGAAAAACCAAGACAAGTTCTTGCTGGAATTAAAGAGTTCTATTCTGCTGAAAGTTTAGTTGGTACACAAGCTTGTGTTGTAGCAAACCTTAAACCAGCAAAACTAATGGGAATGCTAAGTGAAGGTATGCTTCTTGCTGCAAAAGATGAAAATGGTTTATCATTAATTAGACCAGAAACTTCTAAAACTAATGGGACAAAAATAAGCTAGTGCAAATAACATCTATTCTTGATATAGTTGATGGTAGGTTATTAAACCAACCATCAATTTCATTTATTTACTCAATTAAAACAAATGTTAAAAAAGTAAAAGAAGGTGACCTTTTTATTGTTCAAAATAAAGAGGATATTAATGAGGCTCTGGAAAATGGAGCTTTTGCTTTGATTGTAGATGAGAATATCGATATTATAGATAAAGAGATAGCTTGGATAAAAGTTCAAAGTATAAAAGAATCTATTACTAAATTAATAAGATTTCAACTTTCAAATAAAAAACTTACTGCATTTTATTGCAATGTAGTAAGTTATAATTTATTTGAAATACTTAGAAAAACAACTTCTCATACAAAAATTAAACTAATTCCTAAAGATTTATCTAAATTCTTTAGAATTATTGATGATATTGAAGAGAATGATACAATTATTTGTTCTTGTCAAAAAACATTAGAGAATATCTATCCTGTTAATTTTAATTTTAATACAAAAGATTATGAAATTAAAAACTTAATAGAACACTCTATTTTTGAAACAACTTTTTCTTATCAAGATAAATATTTTTCAAAAATAAAGATACCAAGCCTTTATTTAAAAGAGTTTCTTGATGTATATAGTTTTTTAGGTTTTGATGCAGATTTAAATAAATTAAAAAAATTTAATAAATTAAAACCTATTTTTGTAGATAAATTAATAAACCATACAGAACATGGAAGAACTGATAAGTTTTTATTGGCTCAAGAAAATAAAGAGCTAATGGAAGCAGAAATTGCATATTTAAAAAATAAATATAAATATGCAAAAATACTATATTTAACTTTAGAAGAGATAACAGATAATACACATATAGAGTTCACACATCTTGATTCTTTAGATGATTTAAAATTCTTTTTAAAGAAAAACTCATTTAATGCTGTATATTTTGTAGGATTAGATTATGAAACTCTTTATGAACAAGTTTCTAAAGAGAACAATGAACCTACTTTAATCTAAGTACTTTTAGTAAATCATACCAAAAGTACTTACAACTTTTCCAATTATATTTAGTTCTCTATTTTCTAAAACTTGAATAGGATAATCTTTATTATCAGAGATAACATCTAACTTTCCATCAACTCTTTTTTGAATTCTTTTTACAAATAAACCATGATTTGTAGTAAAAGCATAAATTCCATCTCTTGCTACATCTTTTTTACTCTTATCAATAAAAATTATATTATCACTATTTAATGTTGGCTCCATAGAGTCCCCTACTACATTGATTGCCTCTACATTTTTAAGATTATCTTGTCCACCTAACATATTAATAAAATAAGGAGGAACTTCTAAACTCTCATATTCATCATCATTTTCATAAGCACCTCCACCAGCACTTACTCTAACTTCAGGATAGTATCTAATCCAATATTTATCTGTAGAATCTACTAATGAACCTGGATTTTGATTGTATAGTAACCAGTTAATAGAGATTTTTTTTCTTGCACAAAAGTCTAAAATATTAGAAAAAGGTATTTTTCCTCTATTCTTCATTGTTGCAAAATTTACTTGGCTTAACTCTAATGCACCAGCAACATCTTTATCAAAAACCTTACCATCTTTTCCATCTTTACTTATAATGTCTTTTAATTTTTCTATTATTTCTGATACAGCTAACATAATAACTCCTTTTAGTAATTATATTACAAAATGCAATATTTTTCAAGTCTTTTATGAAAAAATTATAAAATTTTGACATATTATTAAAAAAAGGACTTTAAAATGTCAGCAAAAATTACTAAAGCAACAAATTCTGTAATGAATTTTTTACTAAAAATTGATAATTTATTATTAGTTGTTGGTAAAAAAATATTATAAAAATTAATAATAAAGTTAAATTCTCAAATTTATAATCACTTAGTGTTAAAAATAAATTTTACTAAAGCAAAGTTTATATAAAATTACTTTACTAATTACACGATGGTAACCACGGGGAGTAATATGGAAACAAACTTAGTTGCAGAAGCGATAAAGTTTATGGTCTTGGGGATGGGGATAGTATTCTTATTCTTGATCGTAATGGTCTATGCTTTAAAACTGCAAGCAAAAATAATTGGTAAGTATTTTCCGCAAGGAGAGACACCAGCACCTACAAAGCCAAGAACTACAGAGGCTTCAAAAGAGAAAACTGCAAAGATAGCGGCTATAGTAGCAGCTGTTCAACATCATAAAAATCTAAAAGGTTAAATTAAATGTCAAAAAAATATATTGATGTTATGGATACTACATTTAGAGATGGATTCCAATCTGTCTTCGGAGGTAGAGTTTTAATGGAAGATTTTTTTCCAGCTGTTGAAGCTGCGAAAGAAGCAGGTATCAATCATTTCGAGTTCGGAGGAGGAGCAAGATTCCAATCTTTATTCTTCTATCTACAAGAAAACGCATTCGAAATGATGGATAAATTTAGAGAAATTGTAGGACCAGAAGCGAATCTACAAACCCTAGCAAGAGGTATAAATACAGTAATGCTAGATACAGGTTCAAGAGAACTAGTAGAGATGCACGCAAAAATGTTTGCAAAACATGGTGTAACAACAATAAGAAACTTTGATGCATTAAATGATGTACAAAACTTAGAATATAGTGCAGAATGTATAAAAAAATATGGACTAAATCATGAAGTAGTAGTAACATTAATGGACTTACCTCCAGGATGTGAAGGAGCTCATGATGTACCATTCTATGAAAAGACATTAAGAAATATCCTAGATAGTGGCTTACCATTTGACTCTATTTGTTTTAAAGATGCAAGTGGAACATCTTCTCCACAAAAAGTATTTGATACTATTAAAATGGCAAGAAAATTAGTAGGTGAAGATACTCATATTAGATTACATACACATGAAACAGCAGGAGTATCAGTAGCTTGTTACTTAGCAGCATTAGATGCAGGAGCAGATGGAATAGACCTAGCAGCATCTCCTGTAAGTGGAGGGACATCTCAACCAGATATCCTAACAATGATGCACGCAGTAAAAGGTATGAATTATGATTTAGGTGGATTAGAAATCTCTAAAGTATTAAAATATCAAGATACTTTACAATCTTGTTTAAAAGATTACTTTATGCCACCAGAAGCAACACAAGTTTCTCCTTTAATCCCATTCTCTCCAATGCCAGGTGGAGCATTAACAGCAAATACACAAATGATGAGAGATAATGGAACTTTAGATAAATTCCCAGAAGTAATAAAAGCAATGCAAGAAGTAGTAGAAAAAGGTGGATATGGAACATCAGTAACACCAGTTTCACAATTCTATTGGCAACAAGCATACGCAAATGTAATGTTTGGACCATGGAAACAAATTGCACCAGGTTATGGAAAGATGGTATTAGGATACTTCGGTAAAACACCAGTTGAACCAGACCAAGAGATTGTTAAATTAGCTTCTGAAAAACTAAAACTTGAACCAACAAGTGAAAACCCACTAGATATAGCAGATAGAGATGAGAAGAAAACTATGTCTTACTGGGAAGGAAGATTAAAAGAAGAGAATATCGAAACAAGTGATGAGAATATCTTTATAGCAGCAGCTTGTGATGAAAAAGGAATTGCTTTTCTAAAAGGTGAAAGCCCATTAAATGTAAGAAAAACAAATGATGCAACATGCGAAAATGATAAAGAATGTAAATTAGGAGAGAAAAATAGTATGAGTAATGCAACAGGAAACTATACAGTAGTTGTAGATGGACAAAAATTTAATGTAACTGTAGCTGAAGGTAATGCAGATATTCAAGTAACACCAGTAGAAACATCAGCATCAGCAGCACCAGTAAGTGGTGGTGGAGCAGAAGTTGGAGCAACTGTTGCAGGAAATGTATGGAAAGTAAATGTTAAAGTTGGAGATACAGTAAAACAAGGTGATATCGTAGCAATTCTAGAAGCAATGAAAATGGAAATTGATGTAGAAGCTCCTTGTGATGGAACAGTAAGTGCAATTTTAGCTAATCCAGGTGATGCTGTTGAAGAAGGTCAAGCAATAGCAACAATTAGCTAAGCTATAAAGAACTGGAGAAATATTTAATGAATAAAAAAATACTAGCTTCAATGCTACTGTTGTTTTTTACACTATTCACAACAAACTCTTTTGCAAGTGCAAATGCAGCACCTGCAGAAGAAGTAAAACATGAATATCATGAAAAATCATTAGGTCAATTATTAGAGTCATTCTATAAAACAACAGGGATTTATGCTTTTACAAATCCAAGTGATGATGTAATGACTTCAGAAGCTCATGCCGAAGATGCAAGAGTTATGACTACTTTTGAACAAACTTGGGGTAGATTAATAATGATAGCAATTTGTCTATTCTTATTCTACCTTGCAATTGCAAAAGGATTTGAACCATTATTATTAATGCCAATAGCCTTTGGTGGTATCTTAGCTAATATTCCACTAGCTGGAATTGGTGGAGAGACTGGAATGCTTGGTATTATTTATAATATGGGTATTGCAAATGGATTTTTCCCATTATTAATTTTTATGGGAGTTGGAGCAATGACAGACTTTACTCCACTATTAGCAAATCCAAAAGCAGCAATCCTAGGAGGAGCAGCACAGTTTGGTATCTTTGGATCACTAGTAGGTGCAGTAGTTTTAGGATTTGATTTACAGTCTGCTTCAGCTATTTCTATTATTGGTGGAGCTGATGGACCAACATCAATCTTTATTGCAAATAGATTAGCTCCTGAATTATTAGGTGCAATTGCAGTAGCAGCATACTCTTATATGGCATTAGTACCAGTAATTCAACCTCCAATTATGAAGGCACTTACTTCAGAGGCTGAAAGAAAAATCAAAATGCCAAAATTAAGAAAAGTGCATAAATTAGAGAATTTAACACTGCCAATTGTTATATTATTGTTAGCAATTCTGTTCTTACCAGAGTCAACTCCACTAATTGGAGCATTTTGTTTAGGAAATTTCTTCAAACAATCAGGAGTTGTTGAGAGACTTTCTGATACAATGCAGAATTCATTAATCAATATAGTAACAATTTTCTTAGGATTAGGGGTTGGTTCAAAACTAGCTGCTGATAAATTCTTAGTGTTAGAGACACTTGGGATTATGGTTATTGGATTAATTGCATTTGCAGCAGGAACAGCAGCAGGTGTAATCATGGCAAAGATCATGAATAAATTTTCGTCTGATGAGAATAAGATTAACCCTCTTATTGGTGCTGCAGGAGTATCAGCTGTACCAATGGCAGCAAGAGTTGTTAGTAAAGTTGGACAAGAATATGACAAATCAAATGTATTATTAATGCATGCGATGGGTCCTAATGTTGCTGGTGTTATTGGCTCTGCCGTAGCTGCTGGTGTACTTTTATCGATTTTTTAAAATTTTAATTAGTAGGGAAAATAGGAAATGTCTGAAATTAAAGACTCACTTGGTTTAGAAAATGTAGGTAAAGTTTATAGAAACTTAGATATAGATAGCTTAATACAACACGCCGTAGAGAATGAAGGAGCAAAAGTTTCTTCAACTGGTGCATTAATGGTTGATACAGGGATTTTTACAGGAAGAAGTCCAAAAGATAAATTTTTTGTAAATCAAGATCCTTCAAATAAATATATTGCTTGGGGTGATATTAATAGAAAAGTTTCTAAAGAAGTATATGAAGATTTAGAAGTAGTAGCTAAAAAACAACTTGGTGGAAAAGATTTATATGTAACTGATGTATATTGTGGTTCATCTTTAGATAGTAGAAAATCTGTAAGATTTATTACTGAAGTAGCTTGGCAAGCACATTTTATTCAAAATATGTTTATTGTTCCTCCTAAAGAAGATTTAGAAGACTTTAAACCAGAATTTACTGTTTATAATGCTTGTAAAACAGTTGATATGGCTTATGTAAGTCATGGTTTACACTCAGAAGTATTTGTTGTATTTAATGTAGAAGATAATACAGCACTTATCGGTGGAACTTGGTACGCAGGTGAGATGAAAAAAGGTGTTTTCTCTATGATGAACTATTGGTTACCTTTAGAAGGTAAACTTCCAATGCACTGTTCAGCAAATATTGGAGAAAAAGGTGATACTGCCCTATTCTTTGGTTTATCAGGAACAGGAAAAACAACTTTATCAACTGATCCAAAAAGAAGATTAATTGGTGATGATGAACATGGTTGGGATGATAATGGAGTATTTAACTTCGAAGGTGGTTGCTATGCAAAAGTTATTAACTTAGATGGTGAATCTGAACCTGATATTTTCAATGCTATTAAAAAAGGTGCTATTTTAGAAAATGTAGTAGCTGATGAAAATGGTGTTGTTGACTATACAGATGGTAGTAAAACAGAAAATACAAGAGTTTCATACCCAATTGATCATATTCCTAATCATACTCCAGATATGAGAGGTGGTCATCCTGAAAATATTATCTTCTTATGTGCAGATGCATTTGGTGTATTACCTCCTGTTTCAAAATTAGATAAAAGACAGGCAATGTACTACTTCCTAAGTGGATATACTGCAAAAGTTGCAGGAACAGAAAGAGGTATTACAGAACCAGTTGCTACATTTAGTTCTTGTTTCGGAGAAGCTTTTTTACCTTTAAACCCTACTGTTTATGCTGAATTACTTGGTAAAAAAATTGATGAGCATGGTGTAAATGTATACTTAGTAAATACTGGTTGGACTGGTGGTCCATATGGTATTGGTTCAAGAATGAGTATCAAAAATACAAGAGCTTGTATTGATGCAATTTTAGATGGTTCAATTGAAACTTCAGAATTTGAAACTCTTCCAATTTTTAATTTAAACATTCCAAAAACACTAAGTGGTGTTGATACAGAAGTATTAAATCCAAGAAATACTTGGGAAGATAAAGAGTCTTATGATGAGACAGCTATTAAATTAGCAGGTATGTATATTGATAACTTTAAAAAGTATTTAACATTAGAGAGTGATTACGACTTTACGTCAGCTGGTCCTAAACTACAATAAAAATATAAATAGAGTGTTTTTAACACTCTATTTGAATTTCTTCAACTATTTCTAAACCAAATCCATTTAATCCTACAAACGAGTGTTTCCCTCCACTTGTCATTAGTTTAATTTTCTTTACATTTAATGTATTAAGAATTTGTGCTCCTATCCCATAATCTTTTTGAGATTCTTTTTGGATTTTATCTTGTGCTAAGAAGATTAATAATCCACCTTTTGATTGAAGAAAGTTAATTGTTTTTAACATTGAATTTAATTTTTCATCATTTAAAAATAGTTCAATATCTGGAATTACTGTATGAAATTTCACATGAGTTAATTCTTCTGTCTCTCCAAATAGTATTGCAGTATGGATATTTCCTAGATGATCTTTAAACTCTTTTTTTATAGCTTTTGTTCCAAAGAAAGAGATTTCCTCTTGTTTAATCTCATCAACTAATTTTTCATGACTTAATCTATACTCTACTAAATCAGAAATATAGATTTGTTTCATATTATGAACTTGAGCAAAAATATCTAAATCATCTCTTCTTGCCATTGTTCCATCATCTTTCATAATTTCACAAATAACAGCTTCACCATTTAGTCCAGCTAATTTACATAAATCAACACTTCCTTCTGTATGTCCAGTTCTAACTAGCACCCCACCATCTTTTGCTATTAATGGAAAGATATGTCCAGGTTTTACAAGTTCTGTCTCTTTTGAAATTGGGTTTGCAAGAATTTTAATAGTATCATCTCTCTCCCCTGCACTAATTCCTGTTGCTGCATCTGCTGCATCAACTGATACTGTAAATGCTGTTTCATAAGAAGAAGTATTAGATTCAACCATTGGATTTAATTTTAATCTATGAGCTGTATCTTTTGTAACAGATACACAAATTAAACCTTTGGCATGAGTTGCCATAAAGTTTACTTTTTCAGGAGTACTTAATGCTGCTGCATATACTAAATCTCCCTCATTCTCTCTATCTTCATCATCTAACATGATTACCATATTACCTTTTTGTATCTCTTCTATTGCCTCTTTTACTCTTTGTATTGCATTCATATTTTCTTCTTTCATATTATTATATATTTCGTAAATTTCTAACATTATATCAAAAATTTCAAAATTTTTTCTAAAAACCCTTGACAAACCAAACGTTTTTTACTATAATTTCGGCACTTAAAAAGTTGGGGTATCGCCAAGCGGTAAGGCCCTGGTTTTTGGTACCAGTATTCGCAGGTTCGAATCCTGCTACCCCATCCACTTTTAAGTAAACAACTCGCGGAATAGAGCAGTCCGGTAGCTCGTCGGGCTCATAACCCGAAGGTCGTTGGTTCAAATCCAGCTTCCGCAACCAACTTTAATAAATGATGTCTTTATGTCAAGGTAGCTCAGCTGGCTAGAGCGCTGGTCTCATAAGCCGGAGGTCGAGGGTTCAAGTCCCTCTCTTGACACCATTTAAAACTTAGAATCGCTAAGTTGGATGGACATCACTTTATTTATTTTCCCTTATTTTTTATATTGTTAAACTTCAAATATTTAAGGGTTAATTTTTTATTTGCTGGTGTAGCTCAGTTGGCTAGAGCAGCTGATTTGTAATCAGCAGGTCGGGGGTTCAAATCCCTTCACCAGCTCCATTTTGCGAATAAAAATGAAATAGAATTACTTTTTATACATATAATTGAATTAATTTTCCCTCCTAAAAAATTTAAATACTTTTTTATTCTATTTCATTTTTATATTCTTTTATGTAAAATCCTTTAATGAACAAAAAACTACTTATGATACCAGGTTTAATGTGTAATGAAAAACTTTGGTCAAAAATAGAACTTAACAACTATAAAAGCCTCCCTATTCCCAAAGAAGATTCTATAGAGAAAATGATAAAAAGTTTAGATAAAACTATTTCAAAAGAAGAGAAAAAGGTAAATATCATAGGTTTTTCACTAGGAGGATATTTATCATTAAATTACTTAACAAAATATCCAAACAAGGTAAATAAGGTATTAGTTGTCTCTTCTAGTATCAATAACTTATCTTCAAAAGAGATCCTTTTAAGGCAAAATAATCTCAAAAGAATGGATACACATAAAATAAGAACTCTTAGCAATAAGGCAATTTGTCAACTTTTAGAAGATAAAAACGATACTGAGAATATCTCTTTAATAAAAGAGATGTTTGATGATTTAGGAGTTGATACATATAAACAGCAATTATTAGCAACATTAGAAAGAGAAAACCTTTTTAACATGTTAAAAGAAGTTAGTAATGAAGTCTTATTTATTGCTAGTAACAATGACTCTTTAGTTGATTTAACTAACATAAAAAAACTTTGTAACACAAATAAGAACTTTGATTTAAAACTATTAGATTCCTCTTCTCATATGATTCCTTTGGAGTATGATTACTTTTTATACAAGGAAATCCTAAACTTTTTTTAATAAATGATGTTATAATTTTTTATGGAAAGTTTAATTAACTTAAAAAAGCTAACAATAGTTTATTTTATTGTATTTATATCACTTATATTTTGGGCATTTTTTGCATTTTCAACAATGAACCAAATGATTGCAAGTCAAAAGATATATGCAAAAATAATAAATATTACTGGAAAACAAAGAATGCTTTCACAAAGAACAGCTCTAATGGCTAAATTAAGTTTTGAAAGTGGAAGTAGCTATCATATAGATAAAACAAAAGAACTACTAGAAAAAATGCGAACTGATCACAACTTTATTATTTCTAATATTACTTCTGACAAAATTAAAAAAATCTATTTTGAAGAGAAATATAGACTTGATTTTCATGTTCAAACTTATCTTAAATTAATTGAAGAGTTCTTAAATAACAAAAGTAAAGAGAACTTACTAAATATAGAAAAATATTCAAATGAAATCCTTCCAAAACTCGATTATGCAGTAGTTAATTTTGAAAAAGAGAGTGATGAAAAAATAGAGAGTTTAAAAAATCAAGAACTTTATATTTTATTAGGTACTTTATTAACTATTCTTCTTGAAGCAATTTTAATTGTAGTTCCTTCAATACGATATAACAAAAAGAAAGAACAAGAATTAATTGATTTAAATACAAGTTTAAAAAAACAAATAGAAGAAGAAGTAAGTAAAAATAGAAGACAAAACCTAATAATTGCAGAACACTCAAAAAATCTTACAATGAAAGAGATTTTAAATAATATTGCCCACCAATGGAGACAACCTTTATCTATAATAACTACTTGTGTTAGTGGTTTACGGTTAAAAAAGGATTATAATAACCTGAGTGATGAAGATTTACAAAAAAGTATTGATATTGTATTAGAAAACTCAACTTATCTTTCAAATACAATAGAAAACTTTAGAGCCTTTTTTGATGAGACTAGTAATACATATTATAGTTTTAACACTATTATCTCAAAAGCAAAAGAACTTCTTTCTCATAAATTAGATAATAGCCATATTAATATTATTGAAGAAATTGAAGAAATTTCTTATTATGGTAATGAAACAAAAATAACACAAGTATTTATTCATATTTTAAATAATTGTATTGATGTATTAAAAGAGAAAGAGGCTAATAATAGATATATTTTTATAAATATTAAAAAATATAATGATTTAATTCTTATAAAAATACAAGATAATGGAAAAGGTATTAGCCTTGCTATTGAAAATAAAATATTTGAGCCATATTTTACAACAAAACATCAATCTTTAGGAAAAGGTATTGATTTATATAATTGTAAACAAATTATAGAAACAATTTTTAAAGGAAAAATTGTAGCAAGAAATGAAGTTAAATCTTATAAAGAGAAAGAATTTAAAGGGGCTTGTTTTACAATAACAATCCCCTTAAAAAATCAATCAGTAGCTTCATGAATAGCTTCTTTAGTAGCATTATAAGCTTTATTTGTACCTTTTTTTGTAGCTTTCCATGCATCAGATGAATCTTTTTTCACCCCTTTCCATGTTGCACAACCACTAAGTATTGCAATTACTCCAAGTGAAATTAAAAAAGTTCTCATAATATCTCCCTTCTTTAAAATAAATTATATTGTAATCTCTTTTATATCTGCAATCTTTTTAAATGCTTGATATACTTTACCTATAATATTTTTTCTATTTGCTTTTATTTTTTCATCTTCATGATTAACAAAAACATTGTCAAAGAAATTATCCAGTTGAGGCTTTAATCCAAATAAAGCATCTAACTCATCTTCATAATTTAAGTATTCTTTAGAAACTACATTATTAAATGAAGAGTATAACTCTTTTTCTTCTTTATCTTCAAAAAGTGTCTCATCTACAGTTAATTCAGAATCTACATTAATATCTTTGATAATATTTGCAACCCTTTTAAATGTTGCTGAATACTCTTTAAAATTATCACTTAATACAATTGGATTTAAAGCACATAATTTCTTAGAAATTTCATAAACATCTGTCTCTTTTGAACCAAGTACAGCTTTTAATACAGATGGGTTTACATCAAAAATTTTAAATAGTCTTTCATTAAAAAACTCAATAAGTTTTTGTTTATCTAAACCTTTATAATTCTCAAGTAAGGCATCAATAATTTTCTCTAAATCAATTGGTAGTTTATGCTCTATTGCAATCTTAACAATACCTGCTGCTGCTCTTCTTAATCCAAATGGATCTTTTGAGCCACTAGGAATTTTTCCAACAGAGAATAATCCCATTAAATTATCAAGTTTATATGAAAGAGCTACAATTGATGAGAAAACCGTAGATGGTAAATCTGAGTCTTCTCCATCTGGTAAATATTGCTCTTTTAATGCTGTATAAAGTTCTTCTTTTTCTCCAGCAATTTTAGCATAGTAGTATCCCATAAGACCTTGTAACTCTGTAAATTCATAAACCATTTCTGACATTAAATCAGCTTTTGAAAGCATTACTGCTTTTTGAACCAGCTCTTTATCTTCTAGTTTAAACTCATTTGCTAAAAATGTTGCTATCTTAGCTTCTCTTTCACATTTTTCATACATTGAACCTAAACCTTCAACAAATACAAGCTTTTTAAGTCCCTCATTTGAAAGTCCATTTGCAATATCATTTTTCCAGAAAAACATTGCATCAGCAAGTCTTGGTCTTAATACTTTTTCATTTCCAGCAACTATTAATGAGAAATCTTCAGTTTTAGAGTTTGATACTACAATAAAGTTATTTGTTAATTCTGTATCTTTATAAACAGCAAAATATCTTTGATGTTCTTTCATAGAAGTTACAATAACCTCTTCTGGTAACTCTAAGAACTCTTCATCAAATTTACCAATTAAAGCAGTTGGATATTCAGTAATTGCAACTACTTCTTCTAATAATTCTTGGTCAATTTCAATTTTTACAGAATTCTCTTCTTCTATTTTTTTCATTTGTTCTAAAATAGTTTTCTTTCTTTCATCAGGATAAAGAATAACACCATTTTTATCTAATTTACAAAAATAATCACCTGCAAAATCATATGTAAATGGCTCATATGAAACCATTCTATGTGCGAATGAGAAGTTAGAAGATTTTACTCCAAAAAGTTCAGCTTCAACTATCTCTTCTCCTAAAATAATAGATAATGATCTAATAGGTCTAATAAAGCTATCACTTCTACTTGACCATCTCATTGATTTACCAAACTCTAAAGAGGCAATAAATTCATTAATCATCTCATTTAATAAATCTTTAGCTTCAATTCCTGAAACCTCTTTTTTATAATATAATACTTCCCCTCTTCCTTGGTCAACTTTTCCTAATTCGTCAACGTTTACACCACATTTTTTAGCAAAACCTTCTGCTGCAGGAGTTGGCTTACCATCTTTAAAAGCAATTTTTACAGGAGCTCCAAATAGTTCTTCTACTGAATCTTCTTGTTTAATTTGAAATTCTCTATGCCATAATACTAATCTTCTTGGTGTATAAAAGAAATCAAAATCACATAATAATCTATTCTTTTCTAAAATATCTGCCCATTTTTTCTCTATATTTGGTAACTCTTTTAAAAATGGAATTGCTGGTAATTCTTCTACACCAATCTCTATTAATAATGGTTTATTCATTTATATTATCCTTAAATTAACTCTATGAAGTATTTATCTGTCTTAAAAAGTAGATATTTTATCTAATGAAGGCTTATTTTTTGGTTAGTAAAAAGTAGAGGAATACCCTACTCTTCTTTAGTTGTATTCTCTTTTGTTGTAGGATCAACTCTATTTTTATGTTTTTCAATTTGTTGTTTATTAAAACCTTTTATAAACATGAAAACAAAGAAAACAAAAAGAACTAAAACAACAATATCTAATATTTCTTTCATTTTATTTTTCCAGTAAGAAAGAGTAGATTACTCCATCTATTTCATTTAATGCAATCTTTTCAATTTCACTGCTATCTTCAATAATAGCAAGTATTTTTGAATCAAACATATAGTTTTCTGCAATTTTTTGAATATTTTTTGCTTGTTTTTTATCAGAGATAATATATTTACAATTTAAAGCATTACAATAAATTGCTTCTGTTATACTCTTTACAACAACTGCAAAATCTAAATCATTTTTACTACAATAAAGTAATAAATTTTCATCATAATTAAAGATTAAAGTTGAATTTGCAACTGTATATTCTATATCATCAATTGCATCAATAAAACTCAAATTTTCATAAGGAACAAGATTATCACCTATTAAAATCAATTTTTACTCCTATTTATTTAATAAACAATCTTTTGAACAAAAGTATTTGCCATTACTTATTATTGCCTCTTTTTTAGAAACATAAGTACCACAAGTTGGACATTCAACCATAACATCTTCAATTTTTTCATTTTCTTTAGATTTATTATTTACACTTTTTTCTCTATCTTTTTTAAACAAAACAATATAGATTAAAAATAGGACAAGAGCTACTGCTAAAATCTTTAAAATCATATTTTACCTTTTAAATATAAGTAGTTTCTATCTTTTCTGCTATGAATAATACAATTTTTTAGTTTAGCCTCTTCAATTTCACTTTCTAACAAAGAACCTTTATAAAATAAAAAAGATGTTTTATCAGTAGAGATGTTTGCTGTAATATCCAAGAGAAGTTTTGTATTAGTAACTGCTCTTGAAGTAACTAAATCAACTTTTAACCCTTCAACCTCTTCAACTCTTTTACAAAGAACTTCTACATTTTTTAAACCTAGACTATTTTTTACAAAATTTAAAAAAGCAACTCTTTTTTGTCTTGGCTCAATTAAATAAGATTTTTTATCTGCTTTTGCCATAGCTAAAATAAGTCCAGGATAACCTGCTCCTGTACCAATATCAGCAAAGCTATCATAATTATCAATGAACTCTAAAGGAGAGATTGAATCAATAATATTCTCTTCAATGTCTTCTTTAGTTAATCTTCCACTTAAATTATGAACTTTACCCCATTTTTGAAGTAAAGTGATAAAAATATCACATCTATGAAAAAACTCTTTGTCTATCTTTAGTTTTTCTAAATCTATATTATGAAGCATTAAAACATATGCCCCATTTTCTCTTTTTTTGTATTTACATAGTGTTCATTATGAACATTTATTTTTGTAATAGCAGGAATTCTTTCTACTATTTCAACTCCTAAAGATTCAACATAAGCAATTTTTTCAGGATTATTTGTAATTAATTTAATCTTTTTTAAACCTAAATCTTTGAAGATTTCATCAACTACAGAGTAATCTCTATCATCTTCACCAAATCCAAGCTCTAAATTTGCTTCAATTGTATTTCTACCTTGGTCTTGTAAAGCATAGGCATTAACTTTATTTAATAAACCTATGTTTCTTCCTTCTTGTCTGTGATAAATTACTAAACCACCCTCTTTTGAGATAAATTTAAGTGCTAAGTCAAGTTGATTTTGACAATCACATTTTAAGCTTCCTAGTGTATCACCAGTTAAACATTCAGAGTGAATTCTTACATAAGGAGATTCAATATTTTCAAAGTTTTCACTCATTATTGCTAAATGTTCTTGGTTATCTTGCTTATAAGCTCTTATTTTAAATTTTCCATATTTTGTAGGCAGGTTAGCAATATTCGATTTTTCTATATTCATATCTTTTTAAACCTTAAACTGTTAAAATAGCGAGATTATAGCTAATAAAGGTAAATATTATGTTTAAAAGATTTAGAAGATTAAGAATTAATGAAACTCTAAGAAATCTAGTACAAGAGACTACTCTTACATCAAATGATTTTATCTATCCACTATTTGTAAGAGAAGGTAAAAATATTAAAAAAGAGATTGAATCAATGCCTGGTGTATTCCAAATGAGTATTGATGAAATTTTAAAAGAGTGTGAATATATAAGAACAGTTGGATTAAATTCAATTATTCTTTTTGCGATTCCAGATGTAAAAGACTCTGTTGGAAGTGAGTGTTTATGTGATGAGAGTATTATTGCAAGAACAATTAGAGCAATAAAAGCAAAATTTCCAGATATGTTTATTGTAACTGACCTTTGTTTTTGTGAGTATACAGACCATGGACATTGTGGAATTTTAGATCCTAAAACAGGAACAGTTGATAATGATAAAACATTAGAAATATCTGCACAACAAGCAATTGTTCACGCAAAAGCTGGGGCTGATATGATTGCTCCTTCTGGAATGATGGATGGAATTATTGAATGTTTAAGAACAGCTCTTGATTCAAATGGTTATAAAGACCTTCCTATTATGGCTTATTCTACAAAATTTGCAAGTGCATATTATGGACCATTTAGAGATGTTGCAGAATCAACTCCATCTTTTGGAGATAGAAGAACATATCAAATGAATCCTGCAAATAGATTAGAAGCTTTAGAAGAGTCTTTAGAAGATGAAAAGCAAGGTGCAGATATTTTAATGGTTAAACCTGCTTTAGCATTTATGGATGTAATAAGAGATATTAGAAATAACTCAAATCTTCCTATTTGTGCATATAATGTAAGTGGAGAGTATGCAATGCTTAAACATGCAGGTGCAGCTGGACTTATTGATTATGAAAGAGTAATGTTAGAGACATTAATAGGATTTAAAAGAGCTGGTGCTGATTTAATTATTACTTATCATGCAAAAGAGGCTTGTGAACTTTTAAATAAAAAATAGTCTTATGAGTCAAACATATCAAGAAGCAATTGAAAACTCAAATATAGTATCAAAAACTGATATTAATGGAATTATCACTTTTGTAAATGATGAATTCTGTAAAATTTCAGGTTTTACAAAAGAAGAGCTTCTTGGTAGTAATCATAATATCGTAAGACACCCTGATGTTCCAAAGGAGAACTTTACTCTTCTTTGGAGTACAATTCTTTCAAAAAAGCCCTATAAGACTACAGTTAAAAACCTTTGTAAAAATGGTCAGACAGTATATTTAAATACCACTATTACTCCTATTTTAGATGAAAATGAAAAAATCAAAGAGTTTATTGCTATTAGATATGATGTTACACAAGAAGTAGAATTAAAAAAAGATTTAGAACAAAAAGATAAAGAGTTAAAGCTATTAAATAAAACTTTAGAACAAAAAGTTAAAGAGCAAACAGCAAAACTTCTTGAATTAAATCAAACTTTAGAACAAAGAATTGAAAAGGAAGTTGAAAAAAACAAAGAGAAACAAAAACTTCTTTTTTGGCAATCAAGAATGGCAAGTTTAGGTCAAATGCTAGCAAATATTGCCCATCAATGGAGACAACCTCTTACTGAACTTACATTAACCCTTTATAATTTAAAAAAAGCTTCTAAAGTGCAAAAAGAAAAGAGTATTGATTTATATTATAAAGAATCATTAAAAATAATCAATAATATGTCAAAAACTATTGATGATTTTTCTAACTTTTTTAATCCAAACAAGGAAAAAAAGAAATTTTGTGTAAAGACTTGTATAGAAGAGGCTTTAACTATTACAAAAAAAATGCTTGAAAAACAGGGTATAAATATAAGTACTGATATTGAAAGATTTAGTATTTTTGGTATCTCAAATGAACTTTCTCAAGTTATTATTAATTTATTGCAAAACTCTACAGACGCCTTAAAAGATAAAGAGAATGAAAAGAAAATTCATATAAAAACTTTTATTGAAAACTCTAATGCCATAATTGAATTTAGTGATAATGCAGGTGGAATAGAAGAGCAAACTTTAGATAAAATATTTGAACCCTATTTTACAACGAAACACCAAGCAAATGGTACGGGACTTGGACTATTTATGTCTAAAATGATTATTGAAAAAAGTTTAAATGGAAAAGTTAGTGCAAAAAATTATAATAATGGACTAAAACTAGAAATAAAAATTCCTTTGGAGAAATAAGTGCAAAAAAATTTATTAAATGATTTAAAGATTTTATGTGTTGAAGATGAAGAAAATATTTCAAAACTATTAAAAAATGCAATTGGAGAGAACTTTTACTCTTTTGCAATTGCAAAAGATGGTATTGAAGGTTTAGAAAAATTTGAAAAAGTTTCACCTGATATTATAATTACTGATATTATGATGCCTAAACTTGATGGTTTAGAGATGACAAAAAAAATCAAAGAATTAAATGATTCTATCCCTATTATTATTTTAAGTGCTTTTTCTGAAAAAGAGAAACTTTTAAAAGCAATTGATTTAGGAATAAGTAAATATTTTATAAAACCTTTTGACCCTGAAGAGTTATTAGAATATATAACAGTATTAGCACAAAAGATTGATAAACAAAGGGTTATTTGTTTAAATAAATATTTCTCTTTTGATGTAAATAGTAAAAATCTTTTTGAAAAAGAGAGCTTAATAAAATTAAGTAAAAGAGAGAAAGAATTTATTAATTTATTAGTTAAAAGTAAAAAAGATTTTGTATCAATTGATACAATGAAAACTATCTTATGGGAAGATGAGGTTGTTTCAGATGAAAGAATTAGAACTTTTATTAAAAGATTAAGACAAAAAACAAATAAAGAACTAATTGTAAATATTTCAGGACAAGGATATTTAATTTCTAAAGATGAGCTCTAAATTATTTTCAATTTTATTTTTATCATAAGCAGTATGGCTCTCTTTTAAATTCTTAAAGTTTGTTGTTTCTAAAAAATTTTGAAGATAAAAGCTTTTTTTATAACCTCTATTTATCAAAGTATTTTGCATAAGATTAATATCGTCTTCATCTAATAAATCTCTATGCAAAGTTGTTCTTACTTCATAATTTATTTTTGATTTATTTAATAACTCTAAAGTTTCTAAAAATCTATCATATAACAAACTTTTCGTAATCATTTTAAATTTTTCTTCTGTAGCTTTAAAATCTAAAGAAACAAAGTCTAATAGATTTCTATCAAGTAGTGTTTTAATTAGTTTTGGGTTTGAACCATTTGTATCAAGTTTTATTTTAAAACCAAACTCTTTTATCTCTTTACAAATAGGTAAGAGATTATGAATTGTAGCTTCTCCACCACTTAATACAACAGAATCTAAAAGCCCTACTCTTCTTTTTAAAAAATCATATAAATCTTCTACTGTATATTGTCCATTTTTTGCAGAGACAATATTACTATTATAGCAATATTGACACTGCATATTACAATGAATAAACCATACAATACAAGAAAGATGGTCTTTATAGTCAACTGTTGTAAAGGGTGTAATACTATAAATGATCTTTTTCAAGAAACTTTATCCTTTGTTTATGTTCACCTTTTTTACCAATATTAAAACTTTCAACTGGTCTATGATATCCCATAACTCTCGTATATACAATACATCTTGTTCTTCTTTCTTGTAACTTTTTAAGCTCTATGCTTTGCATTTTCTAACTCCTCATCTAAGATTTCTTGGTCACATTTTGGACAATATTCATACTCCCCACTTATATATCCATGTTTTGGACAAATTGAAAAAACAGGTGTTATTGTTATATAAGGTAGAGTATAATTTGAAATTACATTTTTAACTAACTTCCTACAAGCTTCTACACTTGAAATTTTTTCTTGCATATAAAGATGTAAAACTGTTCCTCCTGTATATTTAGTTTGTAAATTATCTTGTAAATCTAAAGCTTTAAAGACATCATCTGTATAATCAACTGGAAGCTGAGATGAATTTGTATAATAGATATTTTTCCCAAATCCTGCTTGTAAAATATCTTTATATCTTTTTTTATCTTCTTTGGCAAAACGATATGTTGTACCCTCTGCTGGTGTAGCTTCTAGATTATATAGGTTTCCTGTCTCTTCTTGATAATGAACCATCTTGTCTCTCATAAATTCTAAGATTTCATTAGCAAAAGAAATACCATACTCACTTGCAATATCAAACTCTTTTTGAGTAAAGTTAATTATCATTTCATTAATACCATTTACACCAATTGTTGAAAAATGGTTATTAAAACTAGGAAGATATCTTTTTGTATAAGGGAATAATCCTCTTTCATACATCTCATTTACAAAAACTCTTTTTTTCTCTAAAGTTGATTTTGCTAAGTCCATTAACTCTTCAAGTCTAGATAATAAGCTATCTTTATCTCCTTGAAACAGATACCCAAGTCTAGCCATATTAATTGTTACGACACCAATACTTCCTGTCATTTCTGCACTTCCAAAAAGACCACCACCTCGTTTAAGAAGTTCTCTTAAATCAAGTTGTAATCTACAGCACATTGACCTTACGTGACCAGGTTTATAAGCCTTATCATTTAAAATTAGATTTCCTTTTTCATCTTTTGTATATTGGCTTCCTATAAAGTTTTGAAAATATGAGCTACCTATTTTTGCAGTATTTTCAAAAAGTAAATCAGTATTTTCTCCATACCAGTCAAAATCTTCTGTAATATTAACAGTTGGAATAGGAAAAGTAAAAGGTTGCCCTGTTTTATCTCCTTCTGTCATTACTTCATAATAAGCTTTATTTATCATATCCATCTGCTTTTGAAAAGCTTTATAGGTCATTGAAGTTAAAGAGTTATAACCTTTTGCTTTTGCTTTTTCTAAAAGCTCTTCATCTTCTATTCCTTTAAAAAGATGCTCTTGATTTTTTGTTGGAATTTGATCTTTTAAATCTTCAGGAACGGTCCAATCAATAGTTACATTTGTAAAAGGGCTTTGTCCCCATCTTGCAGGAACATTTAAATTATAAATAAAACTTCGAATATTTTTCTTTACTTCATTAAAAGATAATTTATCTTTAAAAACATAAGGAGCTAAATAAGTATCAAAAGAAGAAAATGCTTGTGCACCTGCCCATTCGCTTTGTAATATTCCTAGAAAATTTGCCATTTGACCTAAGGCTTCTCTAAAGTGATTAGGAGCAGTACTCTCAACTCTTCCTCTAACACCATTAAAACCCTCATCAAGTAATACTCTTAAACTCCATCCAGCACAATACCCACTTAAACAATCCAAATCATGGATATGATAATCTGCATTTCTATGAGCTTGCCCTTCTTCCTTTGAATAGACTTTATCTAACCAATAATTTGCAATAACTTTTCCTGCAGTATTATTTATAAGTCCAGCATGAGAATAACCTGTATTAGAGTTTGCTTTAATTCTCCAGTCACTTCCATTTATATACTCTTCAATTGTTTGTGTAGAATTAATATAAGTTGTATCATCATTTAAACCTAAAACTTGTTCTCTTTGTAATTTATGAAGATGTCTATATAACATGAAAGATTTCATTACATCAAAATATCTTGCCTTAAAAAGTTCATTTTCTATTGCATCTTGAATATCTTCTACTGCAACTACTCTTTTTTGATCAATAATTGCTAATACATTAAAAAATATTGAAGAATCAAAAGTGAGGTGTGCACTTTTAAAAGCTTTTTTTACTGCATCCTTAATTTTATAAGGATGAAACTCTTCATAATTTCCATCTCTTTTTAATATTTTTTTTACCATAATTTAACCTTTCGCAAAAGAAATATTAGAGCTTTAGTACTTAAAAAATAATAATTAAAAATGTCACAAAAAAGTCACTAGAAAGCCTATTTAACGCTATTATTGAAATAAATAATTTCTATCAACTTTTTTCATTTTATAAAAAGCAAATATTAGATATAATATTGCCTTTTAAAACAATTATATATAGTGTTTATTTACTTAGACAAAAAACAGATGGAGAAAAGATTAATGGATAAAAACTTTAACTATTCTAGTTTAAAGCTTGGAATTATTGGTGGTGGACAATTAGGTAAGATTATGTCTCAAAAAGCAAAAAAAATGGGATTTCATGTAACTATTTTAGACCCAACATTTAATTGTCCTGCAGCACAAGTTTCAGACAAACATATCATGGGTGGCTTCTATGATAAAGAAAAACTAGAACAGTTAGTTCAAGAAAGTGATGTTACTACTTTTGAATTAGAACATGTTGATACTTCTATTTTAAAAGAGTTATATGATAATGGTCATAATATTCATCCCTCTCCATATGTAATGGAATTAATCCAAAATAAATACGAACAAAAAAAACTTTTAGATGAAAAAGGTATTCCAGTACCTGCATATAAAGATGTGAAATCAGAAGAAGATTTGTGTGCTTTTGGTTTTCCAGTTGTACAAAAAGCTAAACTTGGTGGATATGATGGACAAGGTGTTCAAGTATTAAAATCACTTGAAGATGTAAAAACAAAAGCACTAAAAACAGACTCTTTTATTGAAGAGATGGTTGATATTGATAAAGAACTTGCAATTATTGTAGCTAGAAACATTGAAGGTGAAATTAAATGTTATCCAGTGGTTGAGATGCTTTTTGATGAAAGAGTAAATATTTGTGATTCTGTTATGGCTCCTGCTAGAATATCTAAAGAAGTAGAAGAAGAAGCAATTAGAGTATCAACAGAGTCTATTAAGGCTTTAGATGGGGTTGGTATCTTTGGAGTTGAACTATTCTTAACAAAAACTGGTCAAATTCAAGTAAATGAAATTGCTCCAAGACCACATAACTCAGGACACTATACTGTTGAAGCATGTGCAACATCACAATTTGAACAGATTATTCGTGCAGTTACAAACTTACCATTAGGTTCTACAAAATTAATTTCTCCTGCTGTTATGGTTAATTTATTAGGAGAAGAAGGATATGAGGGAGAACCTTTTATTGATGGAATTCATGATGCATTAGAGATTCCTGAATTATCTTTTCACTTTTATGGAAAATCATTTACAAAACCATTTAGAAAAATGGGACATATCACTGTTTTAGATGATGATATTAATGTAGCATTAGAAAAAGCAAATAAAGCAAAAAATATTTTAAAAATCAAAGGGAGCAAAAAAGTATGAGTAAGCCACTAGTAGGAATTATTATGGGAAGTGACTCTGACTTACCAGTTATGAGTGCTGCCGCAGAGATGTGTGAAAAATTTGGAATTGAATATGAAGTAACAATTGTTTCAGCACATAGAACACCAGAAAGATTAGTTAATTATGCTACTGGTGCAGAAAAAAGAGGTTTAAGAGTTATTGTAGCAGGAGCTGGTGGAGCAGCACACTTACCAGGTATGGTAGCTTCAATGACAGCACTTCCAGTAGTAGGAGTTCCAGTTAAAGGTTCTAACTTAGAAGGAATGGATTCTTTATTATCAATTGTACAAATGCCAGGGGGAGTTCCAGTTGCAACTGTTGCAGTAAATGGAGCTAAAAATGCAGGTATCTTAGCTGCACAAATGATTGGTATTAAATCTAAAGAGATTAGAAAAAAAGTAGCTGAATATAAACAAGAGATGCTAGATGAAGTAAATGCAAAAATTGAAAAACTAGATGAATTAAAATACAAAAAATATTTAGAGCAAATGCCTAAAAAAAAATAAAACAATATAAGTTAAAGTAAAGGCACTTAATATATAATTTGTGCTTTTATTATAAAGGGGTACCCGATGAGACATTTTTTAACATTAAAAGATTATTCAAAAGAAGAAATTTTAGAGATTTTAGAAGTAGCACATAAAATAAAAAAAGAGACTAAAAATAGAGTTTTTAAAGACTATATGCCTAAAAAAGCATTAGGGATGATTTTTGAAAAATCAAGTACAAGAACAAGAGTTAGCTTTGAAGTAGGTATTTACCAATTAGGTGGAATTGGTCTTTTTTTATCTTCAAATGATATTCAATTAGGAAGAGGAGAACCTATGTCAGATACAGCAAGAGTTGTATCTAGTATGGTTGATATGGTTATGATTCGAACTTTTGAACAATCAAAAATTGAAGAATTTGCTAAATATTCTAAAGTTCCAGTTATTAATGGACTTACAAATGAATATCATCCGGTACAACTTATGGCTGATTATATGACAATACAAGAAGCAGGACTAGAAAAAAATTTAGTAGTTGCTTATATTGGAGATGGAAATAATCTAGCTCATTCATGGCTTATGTTAGCTTCAAAACTAGGATTTGAACTTAGAATAGCTACTCCAAAAGGTTATGAAGTAGATGAAAATATTTTAAATGATGCTCTAACTTTTGCAAAAGAATCTGGTGCTAAAATTATTGTTGGAAATGATCCTAAAGAAGCATGTAAAAATGCTACTATTATTACAACTGATACTTGGGTTTCTATGGGTCAAGAAGATGAAAAAGAGCAAAGATTAAAAGATTTTGATGGATATATTGTAGATGAAGAGATGATGAAATTAGGAACTTCAAATGCAATTTTCTTACATTGTTTACCAGCTTATAGAGGTTATGAAGTAAGTCCTGATGTAATTGAAGGAAACCAAAGCTTAGTATTTGAAGAGGCTGAAAATAGATTACATGCTCAAAAAGGTGTAATGGTTTGGCTAAATAACCTATTAGAAAAGAAAAATAATGATTGATTTTAAAAAATTTGAAAAATATTCAAGACCAGGACCTAGATATACTTCATATCCAACTGCACCTGAGTTTTCTGAAGAGTTCACTCAAGATGATTTAATTAACTACTTTAAAAATCAAGAAGATACTAGAAGTTTATCTTTATATGTACATCTACCTTTTTGTAGGTCTGCTTGTTATTTCTGTGGATGTAATGTTATTTTTACATCAAAAGAAGATAAAAAAGTAAGATATTTAGAGTATTTGCAAAAAGAGTTAAATATTTTAAAAAAACACTTGAATACTAAAAGAGTTGTAACACAAATGCACTTTGGAGGAGGAACTCCAACATATTTCTCTCCTACTCAGCTACAAGAAGTAATCTCTATGATAAAAACTGTTTTCCCTAATTTTAGTGAAGATGCTGAGATTTCATGTGAAGTTGACCCAAGATATTTTACTAAAGAACATATGAATGTACTTAAAGCTGGTGGTTTTAATAGACTAAGCTTTGGTGTTCAAGATTTAAATGAAGAGGTTCAAAAAACAATTCATAGAATTCAACCATATGAAACTACACAAAATGTAATGAATATAGCAAGGGAAGCAGGAATTAAATCTATAAATATAGATTTAATTTATGGACTTCCTCATCAAAATAAAAAAACATTTCATGAGACAATTGAGCAAGTAATCAAGTTAAATCCAGATAGATTAGCTGTATTTAATTATGCTCATGTTCCATGGCTTATGAAAACAATGAGAAAATTTGATGAATCAACATTTGCTCCTCCATCTGAAAAATTAGAAATTTTAAAAGATACTATTGAGTTTTTTACTACAAATGGTTATAACATGGTTGGGATGGATCACTTTGCTAAACCAGAAGATGAACTTTTTAAAGCAATTGAAAAAGGTGAACTTCATAGAAACTTTCAAGGCTATACAACAAAAGGTGGTGCTGATTTAATTGGTATTGGTGTAACTTCTATTGGAAATGGTGTAGATTATTATGCACAAAACTTCAAAGATTTAAAACAGTACGAAGCAGCTATTGATAATGGTGATTTACCAATTTTTAAAGGTTATAAATTAAGTGATGATGATATTTTAAGACAATATGTAATTATGGAACTTATGAGTAACTTCTCTTTAAATATTAAAAGAGTTGAAGAGACATTTAACATCTCTTTTAAAGAGTATTTCAATGATGCTCTTGAAGCCTTAGCAGAGTTTGTTGAGGCAGAACTTGTTGAGATTACAGAAGATAAAATCCAAGTTTCAACTACTGGAACAATGCTAATTAGAAATATTTGTATGCCATTTGATGCATATTTAAATAAAATTCCAGAAAACAAAAGAAGATTTTCTAAGACAATTTAGTCTTAGAAAATTATGCACTTTTCTTACAAAGTATTAACACTTTTTATAGTATAATCCCCACAATTTAAGAAATATAATTAATTTTAAAATAAATAACTAAGGTTATAAAAAGTGGCTACAAAAAAATTTGACTATACTTCAATTTCAGATGAATGTGTGAAATGTGGTAAATGTAAACCTGTATGTACTATTTTTAATATCAATCAAGATGAAGCGACAAGTCCTAGAGGATTTATTGATTTATTAGGTGCATATGAAAGAAATGAATTAGAGCTTGATAAAAATGCAAAAGATATTTTTGAGTCATGTTTTCTATGTACAAACTGTGTAGAAGCCTGTCCAAATGATTTACCAACAGATATGATTATTGAGCAAGTAAGAAGTGATATTGCAAAAAAATATGGTATTGCTTGGTATAAAAGATTGTTTTTCTTCCTTTTAAGACATAGAAAAACTATGGATTTCTTATCAAAACTTGGTTGGATGTTCCAAACTTGTGCTTTAAAAATCAATGAAACAAAAAAATCAGCACTTCCTAGATTTTCTCTACCAATTGTAAAAAAAGATAGAGCTTTACCTTATGCTGACTCAAAATCATTTTTAAATAAATATCCAGAAACAATTTTTGCAAAACACAAAAAACAAGAAGAAGAGAAAAAAAATAAAGTTGCTATTTTTATTGGTTGTATGAGTAACTATACTTACACTAATACAGGTGATTCTTTAGTAAAAATCTTAAAAAAATTAGAGCTAGATATTTTTATTCCTAAAAAACAGCTATGTTGTGGAGCACCTGCATATTTTACAGGAGCTTTTGATACTGTTGATTTTCTTGTAAAACATAATATTGAGTATTTTGAAACTTGGATTGATGATGTAGATGCAATTATTATTCCTGAAGCAACTTGTTCAGCAATGATTAATCAAGATTGGGAACACTATTTACATGACCAACCAGAATGGAAAGCAAGAGCAGCTAAAATCTCTAAAAAAGTATTTATGGCTACAAAATGGCTTGAAAATTCTACACAATTAAAAGATTTACTTGCAAAATCTAATAAAAAAATGGATGAACTTGTAACTTATCATGATCCATGTCATGCTAAAAAAATGCAAGGTGTTTGGCAAGAACCAAGAAATCTTTTAAAGCAAAACTATACATTAAAAGAGATGAGTGACTCAAATAGATGTTGTGGATTTGGTGGAGTTACAATGCAAACAGAAAAATATGATTTTGCAAAAGCTGCTGGTATGCCAAAAGCTGCAATGATTAAAGATACAAAAGCACAAATTGTTAGTGCTGAGTGTTCTGCATGTAGAATGCAAATTACAAACTCTTTACATCAAGCAGATGTAGACGTACAGTTTAAAAACCCAATAGAATTAATAGCGGAAGCACTAGACTAATGGAACTTTGGCAAAATATATATTCTCATTTTGACCCCGTAGCTTTTAATCTTGGTTCTATAGCCGTACACTGGTATGGAATCATGTATGCCTTAGCCCTTTTATCTGCTATTTTTGTAGCTAAATGGTTAATTAAAAAAGATAAGCTACCTATTTCAAATGACCTTTTTGATTCATATATTTGGTGGGTTGAAATTGGTGTTATTTTAGGTGCAAGATTAGGATATATAATTTTTTATGATCCAAATTCTATGTACTATTTAACACATCCTTGGCAAATATTTAATCCTTTCATTAATGGAGAGTTTACAGGTATCTCTGGTATGAGTTATCATGGAGCTTTTATAGGATTCTTAATTGCTTCATTACTATTTTGTAAAAAGCATAAAGTATCTTTTTGGTTTTTAGCTGATATTGCTGTATTAGGTATTAGTGCAGGATATGTTTTTGGAAGAATTGGGAACTTCTTTAATCAAGAGTTAGTAGGAAGAGCTACAGATGTTTCTTGGGGAATTTATGTAAATGGAATATTAAGACATCCTTCTCAACTATATGAAGCAGTTTTAGAGGGTCTTTTAATTTTTGCTATTCTTTATATAATAAGAAATAAAAAGAGCTTTGATGGACAGTTAGCAATCATGTATGGAGTATTATACTCTTTAGCAAGAATTATTGCGGAACTATTTAGAGAACCTGATGTTCAATTGGGATTTATTTATAGTGATTGGTTAACAATGGGAATGTTAATCTCAGGAATATTTGCAATATTTAGTTTAAGTGTTTTATTTATTGTAGATAAAAAAAGAAAGACTACCTAACGGTAATCTTTCCATATTGTTTCTCATAGGCTTCTATTAAATCTTCTAAATCTGCTATCTTTTTTCTATACTCATCAATATAACCTTGTAAGGTTTTAATTGCTTCTTGTGATTTCTCAATTTTTTCAGTAATAAGTATATTTTTCTTTTTAAAACTATTATATTTTTCTAAAGATATAATTGCTGTTTTATGAAGTTTCTCGACTTTTTCTTGATATAATTTTTGCATATTATCAAGTTTTTCAGTTGATTCTTTATATTTTCTTTCTAAAGATAAGATTCTACCTTTATCATCTGTATGCTTTTCTCTAAGACTTTTAATTTGTTCATTAAGTCCTTGAATAAATTTAGCCATTTTCTCATCATTTTCCATTTTCGCAGCATGTACTGCATCATGAAACTCTTCTTGTAGCTGTTTTTCATGTTTTACTTTTTGAGACTTTTGATGCATAATATATTTTTTTAGTTTATGCTTTTCTTCTTCTTGTTCTGTAATTAAAAATCGACTTCCTACATATTTTTCAATATTACCTTCTGCATCTAAAATAGGAAAAATTGTAGCTTGTACATAGTAAGTAGTACCATCTTTGGCTTGATTTTTTAATTTACCTTTCCAAGTATGCTTACTTTGAATAGTTTCCCAAAGATTTTTATATAACTCTTTAGAAACATCAGGATGTCTAACTATATTATGTGGTTTACCAATTAATTCTTCTTGAGTATACCCAGATATTTTACAAAAAATTTCATTGGCATAAGTGATATTACCATCTAAATCAGTTTCACTAACTAAATTCTCTTTATCTAGAATATCTTTATAAATAACTAGTTCATTTCTTTGTTTTTCTACTAATTTTTGATTTGCAATATCCTCTAAAATCTTAGTCATGATTTTAAGAGTTGTATTTAATTGCATAGGTTTTACAATATAGTCAGTAATTTTTAATTTAATAGTGTTTAATAATTGATTTATGTCGTTAAAAACTGTAACTACAAGAACAGGTATATCTAAATCAACTTCTCTTATTTTAGAAATAAAATTTATTCCATCAAGAATAGGCATCTCGATATCTGTTAAGATTAAGTCAATTTCTGACTTATGTTGATTAAATAGATCTAACCCCTCTTTTCCATCAGCTCCAACCAAAACTTTTTCAAATATTTTTTCAAATATTGAAAGAGTTTCTTTTCTTATAGATTCATCAGCTTCTAAATAAAGTATTGTTGATTGATTTAAAATAGTGTCAGAATAATTTTTAATTTGACTCGATATATCCATATTCTATTGCCAATTCTTCAATTTTTTTCTGCAATAGATCAATTCTCCAGCCATGTCTATTCCCGAAGTTTTCTATTTCCACTTCTCTTTGTTCAGGCGTACAGAAAACAAAGATTCTTTTTAAAAATGGTTTAGGTACTTGAATTGCAATTAATTGAAAATAATTCTCTTTACAGCTTCTTGAACAAAAAGCCTTACTCATTGCAATTTTTTTACCACAATATGGACAATGTGACATTATTATCTTCTCCTCTCTTCTTTATGTATTACTTTATAAAATTTTGCGTTAGATACATCTTGTAAATATTTGGGTTCAACATCATGTAAAGCAATTATTTCAATCTCTTTGCCATTCATTAACCAAGCTTTACCTGAGTCAATGATAACTTCATCTTCAAAAAGTTGAATTAATTCACTTTTAGATAATATTTGTTCTTCCATATTCTACTTCATATAAAAAATATCAATTTAAAAATATCAATCTTTAAATTCTAAAGTATACCCTTTATTAGAATGATTTCTAACAATTTCATAATAAGTTTTTTGTCTAATTTTATTTACAATATTTCTCATTGTATAAATAGACATATTCTTACCTTTCCAAACAACACTTTTAATTGTATCATAATCTACAACTTCACCTCTTTTAGCAATAAGAAGTTTCATAAATCCTTTTTCTAATCTTGTGAAATCTATAAGATTACCACCTGATTTAAAAAATTGATCTCTATATTCATCAAAATAGATTCCATTATTGAATTCTACTTTATCTCCTCTTTTTGTTTGGTTTAAACACATAATTACAGATAACCTAATATCTTCAGGTCTTAATGGTTTAGTTAAAAATGTATATGCACTGTTATTTATTGCAGTAACAATATCTTCATTACTTCCTCTATCAGAAATAATTATTTTAGGTAAAGTAGGTGCTACTTGAGTAATACTTGAGCATGCTTCATCAAAATCTTTTGCTTCAATATTAGTATCAATTATTGCCATATCAAAGCTGTTATTTTTCATTAAAGAAACAGCCTCTTTTGAACTTTTCACTAATACTAATTCTTTAAAGTAATCATCAAATTCTGCTTCTATACTAGTTTTAACTTCGTCATCGTTACTTACTACTAATAGCTTTGCATTATATAGTTTTCTTATGTTTTTTAAAGTTTTAAGCATAATATCACTCTTTATTTATTAAATTTCCATTATTTTATCTAAAATCTTTACAATTGTCAAAGAAAAATTATTAAAAAATAAATTTATTATACATTATTTAGGTACTATTTTAATTCTTGCCAAGTTAAACCTACACTTTTTGACACCTTTAACGGTATTTCTAAAGTATAAATATTTTCCATTATTTCAACTAATCGATTAGTTATTTTATCTACTTCTGTCTCTTTTACTTCGAATATAAGTTCATCATGAATTTGTAATAGCATTTTTATATCTTCGCTATTTTTAAACTCTTTGTAGATTTTAATCATTGAAAGTTTTATTAAATCTGCAGCACTTCCTTGAAAAAGTGTATTTACAGATTCTCTTAAAAATGCTGCTCTCATCATCGCATTAGCTGAATCAAAATCAAATAATCTTTTTCTTTTAAGTAAAGTCTCTACATACCCATTATCTAAAGAACCATCTTCTACTGATTTAAAATAATCTTTTACGCTAACAAAAGCTTTAAAATATGAATCAATATACTGTTTAGCTTCTTTTGTAGAAATACCTAAAGTATCAGCAAGTTTTCTACTTCCCATTCCATAAAGCAATCCAAAGTTAATTGATTTTGCAATTGATCTTTTCTCTTTTGCTTCTTCTTCCCCGAAAATTTTAACTGCTGTTTGATGATGAATATCTAAATTGTTGTTAAAAGCATCAACTAAAGCCTTATCTTTACTAAAATGAGCAAGAAGTCTTAACTCTATTTGAGAATAATCAATACCTACTAGTTTATACCCTTCTTTTGGAATAAATACACTTCTAATTTGAGCACCAGCTTCTGTTCTTACTGGAATATTTTGTAAATTTGGATTTTTTGAACTAAGTCTTCCCGTTGCAGTTCCTGTTTGTAAAAATGAAGTATAAATTCTATTATTTTCATCTTTTGAAGCAAACTCAATTAAAGGTTCAATATATGTTGATTGAAGTTTAAATGCCTCTCTATATTCTAGAAGATAAGGAACAACTTCATGCTCATTATATAGCTTTTGTAAAACTACTTCATTTGTACTATATCCACTTTTTGTCTTTTTTGAAGGAGGAAGTTTTAAAGTATCAAAAAGTACTTCTCCAAGCTGTTTAGGAGAGTTTATATTAAATTCACACCCTGCACTACTATAAATCTTTGATTTTAACTCTTGAATATGTAAATTATTTTTTTCTTTTAACTCTTCAAGTTTTTTAACATCTAATTTTATTCCATTCTCTTCCATATTTGCCAAAACATAAATAAAATCAAACTCTACATCATGAGCTAGTTGGATTAAATGCTCGCACTCTTTCTCTTTAAATTCATCAAGAAGTTTAAAATAGATATTTCTAGTTATTAGAGCATCTTCTGCTGCATATTTACAAGCTTCATTTATATCTACATTTGAGAAGTTTTCACCTTTTTTTACCACATCTTTAAAACTTATCATTTCATGGTCAAAATATTTTAAAGCTAAAGCATCTAGCCCTACTTTTGAACTTGTATCTAAAAGCCAAGCTAAAATCATTGTATCAGCATAAAGATTTAACTCTATTCCTAATTGATTTTTTATAATTGCATAATCATATTTAAAATTTTGAAGAACTAGTTTTCTTTTATTTAAAATTTCTATAGCCTCTTTTGCTACTTCTTTTGAAACTTGATTTGGAACACCTAAATAGTAATGTCCTATTGGGACATAATAACCTTTGCCTTCTTCAAAAGAGAAAGAAAATCCCACTAAAGAAGCATGTCGTACATCTAAATCTGTCGTTTCTGTATCAAAAGCAACTATTGCAATTTCTGGAATTGATGCTACTATTTTTAAAAGCTCTTTTTCATCATTTAAAAGAATAAATTCTGTTTTTATCTCTTTTTTTGTTTCTAATGTTTTTTCTTCATAACCTTTAGGTACAGAAGTTTTATAACTTAATCCATCTTTTTCAACTTTTGTAATAATTCTGTTTAAATCATATTCTATTAAAGTATCTGCTATTTTTAAGATAGGATTTTCTTCTGGTAATACATACTTATCAATATCATCAATGCAGTGACATTCTGTATAAAGTGTTACTAATTTTTTAGAAACATATGCTAAATCTCTACCTTCTACTAAAAGATTTTTCCATCTTGTTTTTTCAATATTTTCAATATTTTCATAAATATTATCTAAACTTCCATACTCTTTTATTAAAGCCTCTGCTGTTTTAGCACCAACACCTTTAACTCCTGGAACATTATCCGCACTATCTCCTAATAAAGATTGATAATCTGTAAACTGTAAAGGAGTTACTCCATATTTTTCAAAACATTTTTCTTCATTTACCACTGTTTTTTTAATAGGGTCAAAAAGATATACTTTATTATCGTCAATTAGTTGATATAAATCTTTATCATGAGAAACAATTCTTACTTCTAAATCTTTTTCTTTTGCATCTTTTGCAATTGAAGCAATAACATCATCTGCCTCATATCCATCTTCCATTGCAATTTGAAAACCCATTTTCTCAATCCACTCTATTGCCACTGGAAGTTGTTTTAATAAATCTTCTGGAACATCTGGTCTATGTGATTTATACTCATTATAAATCTCTTTTCTAAAAGTATCTCCTTTTGAATCTAAGGCAAATACTAAATAATCTGTTTGAAAATCTCTTCCTATATTTGAAATAAAATTCATAAATCCTGTTAAAAGTCCTGTAGGAAAACCATTTTTTGATTTTAAAGGTGGTAAAGCATAATATGCTCTAAATAAAAATCCAAAGGTATCAATTACTGTAATTGTTTTTTTCATAAAATATTTCTCTCAAAATTATATTTTTTTAATAAAGTACTCTTGTTTAAAGATTTTATATTATAATAAAAAGAACTGAAATAAGGTTTATGTGTTAATTATGTTAGAACTAGAGAAACTAAAAAGAAATAATCAAGAACTACAAGAAATTATTAATAACTCTTGGGATGGTATAGGTATTTTAGACTATGATACACAATTAGTTTATCTAAATAATGCCTTTATTCCTATGCTTGGATATAATAAAGACGAACTTAAATCAAAAAAGTTTATTGATTTTATGGAAGAGGAATATAAAAAACCTTTCAAAGATTTATTAATAAAAGATTTTCAAGAAAAAAAATATAAAGCTGAAATTGATATTGCCTGCATAAGAAAAGATAAACAAAAAATCTTTTTAAAAGTAACTATCTCTTCGATGTTAAATAAAAATCTTTTTGTAATAAATACAAAAGATATTACATCTTTAATCTCTGATGAACAAATTATTGATGATTATGTAATCTCTATGCACACAGATTTACATGGACATATTACAAATGTAAGTAAAGCTTTTATTGAATTTTTTGGTTTTGAGAAAAACTCTTTAATTGCAGAACACTATAGTAAAATCATACATAAAGATATAGACCCAATTGTATTTAAAAATATAAGTAAATCTTTACAAACATATCAAGAATATAGTGGGAAACTTAAAGGCTATAACCATTTAAAGCAAGCTTTATGGTTAGATATAAAAGCTAAAGCAATATTTAATAAATATGGAGATATTACAGGATATACTTATTTACTTTTTGATGTTACAAATGAAGTTACTCTAAATGATGAAAAAAATATTTTGAACGAACAAGTTGAAACATCTAAAAAAGAGATTGAAATAAAAAATAGATTAATTAAAGAGCAATCTAAACTTTCAATTATGAGTGAAACTCTACAAAGACTCTCTCATGAGTGGAGACAACCTTTAAATTATATTTCAATACAAGCACAAAAATTAGAGTTAGAGTACTCTTTAGGTAATGAGCCTACAACAGATGAAACACTAGATGTCTTAGATAATATAAAAAACAAAGCAAATAGCCTTTCCAATACAATAGAAGAGTTTCAAGGCTTCTTAAAACCAAGTTCTCAAAAGAGTTCTCTTGATTTAAAAGAGTTTTTTGATGAACTTAAATTAGATTTTTCAAATAAATTTAAAGAAGAGAATATTGATTTTAATATTCAGATAAATAAAAATTTAAGATTTATGTCTTACAAAAGTGATTTTAAAACTCTATTCATAAATATTTTGAATAATTCAATAGAAAATTTCCATAAAAATAAAATAACAAATAAAAAAATTGATATAATTCAAAACTTTGAAAATGGAAGACTCTATTTAAATATTCAAGATAATGCTGGAGGAATAGAAGACTCTATCATAAATAAAATATTCGAACCCTATTTTTCAACGAAAGAAGAGAGAAATGGTGTGGGGTTAGGTTTATATATCTGTAAGATGATTGTTAATTTACACTTAGATGGTATAATAACAGCTATAAGTGAAAATGAAAATACTAAAATAAAAATTTCCATACCAATAGAAGAGGATTTAATTAAATGATAATAATACCAGCTAGATTAAACTCTAGTAGATTTGAAAATAAAATATTAGTTGATATCTTAGGTTTACCTATGGTAATTAGAACTGCTAAACAAGTAAGTGCATTAGATAAAGTTGTTATTGCAACAGACTCACAAGAAGTTATTGATTTAGCAAAAGAGCATGGTTTTGATGCAGTAATGACTTCATCAAAACACCAAAGTGGTACAGATAGAATTAATGAAGCCGTAAATAAATTAAATTTAAAAGATGATGAAATTATTGTAAATGTTCAAGCAGATGAACCTTTTATAGAAGAAGAAGTTATTAAAGCAGTAATAAATAGAGTTCAAAAAGTAAGTGAAGAAAATGAAGATATTATGATTACTAGCTGCTATAAAAAAATCACTTCTGAATTAGCAGATGATCCAAACCATGTAAAAGTTGTTTTAGATGAAAATAAAAATGCAATCTATTTTTCAAGGGCAAAAGTGCCATATCATAGAGACCATTATGAAAACTCTCAATACTATGGACATTTAGGAATTTATGGTTTTACTAAAAAATCATTAAATGCTTTTTGCAATTTAAAAGCCTCAAGTTTAGAAAATATAGAAAAATTAGAGCAGTTAAGAGCTATAGACAATGGACACAAAATTGCTATGGTAGAAGTACAATCAAAATCTTTTGGTATTGATACTCAAGAGGATTTACAAAACGCCCTTAAAATTTTTAACAAGTAAAACTTGCTATAATGTAACAAAATAATATTAAAGTATAAATACAAAGGCACTATTTATGAATAAAGAGATATTAAAAGATATTAATGTTTTATATGTAGAAGATGAAGAAGATGTAAGAGAGTTTACAAGTAAAACAATTAGTACTATAGTAAATAGTGTAATTACAGCAAAAAATGGAAAAGAAGGACTTGATAAATTTTTAGAAAATAGAGATATCAATCTAATTCTAACAGATATAAATATGCCCAAAATGGGTGGTCTTGAAATGTGTGCTGAAATTAGAAAAGTAGATAATGAAGTCCCCATTGTAATTACAAGTGCCCATAGTGACCCAGATTTCTTAAAAAAAGCAATTGATGTAAAAGTTAGTGCTTATGCTATGAAACCTATTGATTTATATCATCTTTTAGAGAGTATGATTAAAGCTGTAGAACCAATTTTTTTAAGAAAAAAACTTGAACATATTAATTTAACTTTAGAGAATAAAGTAGAAGAAGCAATAAGACAAACAAAGTCTATTTTAGATGCCCAAGATAATATGGTTATTTTGACTGATTTAGAAAATCCTATTGATGCAAATAAAAAGTTTTTTGAATTTTTTCAAGTTGACAGTTTAGAGGCATTTCTAAATAAATATAGTTCAATTCAAGAGGTCTTCAAAAAAGATAATAGTCTTTCAAATAAAAAAATATTTGAAGAGACTAATAATTGGATAACTAAACTTTCTCAGTTAAATGAAATAGATAGAACTGTAAAAATAGAAAATAAAAATGGTGAAGATAGAATCTTTACAATAAATATTGATGATTATGAGCAAAAAGGAGAACACTATGTTCTCTCTTTTACTGATATTACAGAATTAAAAGAAAAGTCAAACCTTTTAGAGTATCAAGCAAATCATGATCAACTTACAGGTCTTTTTAATAGACAAAAATTTAATGAAATTTTTAATAAAGAGATTAAAAGAGAAAGAAGATATGAAAATAATCTCTCTTTAATTATTTTTGATATTGATAATTTTAAAAACTTTAATGATGACTTTGGACATAATATTGGGGATGAGGTATTAAAAGTTATTTCAAAAGTTGTTCTCAATAATATAAGAGAGCATGATACTGTTGCAAGATGGGGTGGAGAAGAATTTTTAGTCCTCTTACCTCAAACAGATGAAATAGGTGCTAAAAATGTTGCTGAAAAGATTAGAACAGCAATAGAAGAGTATGAAAGTGAAATCATACCAAGACAAATTACTGCAAGTTTTGGTGTTACAAGACTAAAAAAAGATGATGATGAAATTTCAATTTTAAGAAAAGCTGATGAGGCTTTATATAAAGCAAAAGCAGAAGGAAAGAATAGAGTTATAGTTAATTAAAAACTAAAACTCTCTCCTAAGTAGTGTTCTCTTACACTACCATCACTTTTTATATCTTCAGCATTTCCTGAAGCTAATAGTGCTCCATTTTTCATTACATAAGCTCTATGACAAATTTGAAGAGTCTCTCTTACGTTATGGTCTGTAATTAAAATACCAATGCCAAATTTTGTTAGCTCATTAATAATCTCTTGAATATCTTTTACTGCAATTGGGTCAACTCCAGCAAAAGGTTCATCAAGAAGTAAAAACTTTGGTTTAGATACTAAAGCTCTTGCTATTTCCGTTCTTCTTCGTTCCCCTCCAGATAAAGAGATACCCTTTCTTTGTCTAATAGGTTCAATATTAAATACTTCTAGTAAATCCTCTACTCTTTTTCTTTGCTCATCTTTATCTTTTGTAATAATTTCAGCAGCCAATAAAAGATTTTCTTCTACACTTAAGTCTTTAAAAATAGATGATTCTTGTGGTAAATAACCAATACCTTTTAAAGCTCTTTTATGTAAAGGAAGTTTTGTTATCTCTTCTTCATCAAAAAATACTTTACCACTTGTTGGAGCTACTAATCCACATACTGTATAAAATGTAGTTGTTTTCCCTGCTCCATTTGGTCCTAATAAACCTACGATTTCTCCTGAGTTTACCTCTAAAGAAATACCATGTAAAATTTGTGTTTTTTTAATATTCTTTTTAATATCTTCAATTCTAAGTTTACTCATTTATTGTATATTGCCTTTTATCATCTTCTTTTTTTATATTTAATACAAATACTTCAAATCCATAAGATTTTAATAACTCTTCTAATTTTTCATCACCCCATTCTACAAAATGAATACCCTCTTTCTCAAACTCTTCAAGTAATCCTAAAGAGATAAACTCTTGTAAGCTTTTATTATAAACATCATAATGAAAAACTCTATTAGAATAGATTGATTGTAGGGAGAAAGTTGGTGATGTAACTTCATCATCTAAACCTAACTTCTTTACAAAATGTTTTACAAATGTAGTTTTTCCACTAGCTAAATCACCTCGTAATATAACAATACAGTTATTATCTCTTTTTTGTGTTAAAGAAAAAATACTGTCAACTATTTTATTAATTTGTGTTAAAGGTAAAATCAAACTATAGCCTAATTTAATTTTGATGAAATATCAATGATTTGTTCTAGTTTTGTTTTTGCTTTACCACTTTGAATAGTCTCTCTTGCTATTTCTAATCCCTCTTTAATATCTCTTGCTTTTCCATCAACTTCAAGTGCTGCTGCTGCATTTATTAAAACAATATCTAACATTGCACCATCAAGTTTATTTGATAAAATATCTCTTGTAATTTGTGCATTTTGCTCAGCTTCTCCACCAATAATTGCCTCTATTGGAGCAAGTTTTAGACCATATGCTTGAGGATCAATTTCAAAATCTTCTATCTTTCCATTATCTAATCTTGTAGCATAAGTAATATCTGAAATAGAGATTTCATCCATTCCATCTCTTGAAGATACAACAATAGATTTTTTTGTTTCAAGTAAATCTAGAGCTGTAGCAATTTTATTTATATATGATTTATCAAAAACTCCAATTAACTGTTTTGAAACAGTTGCTGGATTTGATAAAGGGCCTAAAATATTAAAAATTGTTCTATGGTCAATTGATTTTCTAATAGGCATAATATATTTCATTGCAGGATGATGATTTTGTGCAAACATAAAACAAAATCCTGTCTCTTCTAACATTTTTGCTGTATTTTCTAATGAAAGATTTAGATTTATTCCTAATGCCTCTAGCATATCAGCACTTCCACTTTTACTAGTTACACTTCTATTTCCATGTTTTGCAACATAAGAACCTGCTGCTGCTAAAACAATTGAAACTGTACTTGAAATATTAAAACTATAACTTTTGTCTCCACCCGTTCCTACTACATCAATTGCTTTTTCTTTTAATTCATAATGAAGAGGTAAAGGGATTAAATGCTCTCTCATAGCACTTGCTGCACCAGCTATTTCTGCCGCAGTTTCTCCTCTTTCATATAGTTCAATTAGATATTCTCTTACCTCTTCTTGGGGTAATCTATTTTCAAAAATATCATCAAACTTTAATTTAGCTATATTAAACATCTAGTTATCCTTGTAATCTTTTTACGTATTCATCCATCTTTGATTTAGGAGTAGATTTTGTTGTTGGTATTTGTAAAACTTCAAATTTATCAGTTTTTTCAAGATATCTAATTTCAATAATATCCCCAACTTTTACCTCTTTTGCTTTTTTTACGGCTTGTCCATTTATAAAAACTACTTTATGTTCAAGCATGTCTTCAGCAACTGCTCTTCTTTTTGTTATATTAACTGCATTTAAAAATTTATCACATCTCATAGTGTAGATTATATCTAAAGAGTACTAAAATAAACAGGGGATAAATAATTAAATTAAAATATTTTCTATTAAATAATTAAACAGAATTATATTTAAAATTAGCTATTATATCTCTCTTAAAATTATGATAATCATAGGATAAGTTAATGAGTAAAAAAGATGTAAAAAAAGTTGTTTTAGCTTACAGTGGTGGGCTAGATACTTCTACTATTTTAAAATGGCTTCAAGATGAGTATAACGCAGAAGTTATAACTTTTACTGCTGATTTAGGTCAAGGTGAAGAAGTTGAACCTGCAAGAGCAAAAGCTTTAGCTTGTGGAATTAAACCAGAAAATATTTTTATTTTAGATATTAAAGAAGAATTTGTAAAAGATTATGTGTTCCCAATGTTCCGTGCAAATGCAATTTATGAAGGAGAGTACCTATTAGGTACTTCAATTGCTAGACCACTTATTGCTAAAAAGCAAATTGAAATTGCTAATAAAATGGGTGCAGATGCTGTTTCACATGGTGCAACTGGAAAAGGAAATGACCAAGTTAGATTTGAACTTGGATATTTAGGATTAAACCCTGATATTACAGTTATTGCTCCATGGAGAGAATGGGATTTAAATTCAAGAGAAAAATTATTAGCATATGCAAAAGAGCATGGTATTGAAATTGATAAAAAACATATTGATGAAAATGGAAATCCAGCTGTAAGTCCATACTCTATGGATGCAAACCTTTTACATATTTCATATGAAGGATTATCTTTAGAAGATCCATCAAAAGAGCCTTCAGAAGATATGTGGTTATGGACTAATTCTCCTGAAGAAGCTCCAAATGAGCCAGAATACATCACTATCTCATATAAAAATGGAGATCCTATTGCAATCAATGGTGAAGAGATGTCTCCTGCAACTATTTTAGAAACTTTAAATAAATATGGAAACAAACACGGTATCGGAAGAATTGATATTGTTGAAAATAGATATGTTGGTATGAAAGCTAGAGGATGTTATGAAACTCCAGGTGGAACTATTATGTTAAAAGCTCACAGAGCAATCGAATCTATTACACTTGATAGAGAAGCTGCTCATTTAAAAGATGAGATGATGCCAAGATATGCTAAGTTAATCTATCAAGGATATTGGTTCTCACCAGAAAGAGAAATGCTTCAAGCAGCAATTGATAAAACACAAGAAAATGTAGAGGGAACTGTAAGGTTAAAACTTTATAAAGGAAATGTAATCGTTGTTGGAAGAGAGTCTGAAAAATCTTTATTCTCTGAAGCACACTCTACTTTTGAAGAAGATGAAGTATATAATCAAAAAGATGCAGAAGGTTTCATTAGACTAAATGCATTAAGATTTATTATTGCTGGTCAAAATCAAAAAAAATAAACCTTTAAAAAGTCAAGTTGTAAAACTTGGCTTTTTTACTCACAAATAAAAATAAACAAACTTTCTTTTTAATTCCCTTGAATTTTTCATTTCCAATAGTTATAATTTATTGATAAAAAGTAATACTACTATTAGGGAGAAATAATATGTTATTAAAATTCAAAGAACATTATCCAGAGGTTCATCCTACAGCATGGATTGCACATAGTGCTGATGTTATAGGAGATGTAAAAATTGGAGAAAACTCTTCAGTATGGTTTCAATGTGTTATTAGGTCAGATGTAAATAAAGTAAGAATAGGAAAAAACACAAATATTCAAGATTTATCTATGATTCATACAGACGTTGATTCTCAAACAATTATAGGAAATAATGTAACAGTAGGACATAAAGTAATGCTTCATGGCTGTACAATAGAAGATAATTGTCTTATTGGTATGAGTGCAACTATTTTAGATCATGCTGTAATTTCAGAAGGAAGTATAGTAGGAGCAAACTCTCTTGTAACTTCGGGTAAAAAGTTTCCACCAAGAAGTTTGATTATGGGAAGTCCTGCAAAAGTTGTAAAAGAATTAACACAAGAAGATGTAGAGAAACTAATAAAACACGCAGCTCATTATGTAGATTATAAAAATGATTATTGCTAAGAATTAGAGTATTTTAATACTCTAGTTTTGTTTACAATAACTTCTAATTTCATATTCACCAGTTCTAAAATTAAGTACTTTCTCTTTTTTGAATTTTAAACCTAAAGCTTGACACTCTTCTTTTGTAACTACATCATTACTTGCACAAGAAATAAAAAATACTCCTATAAAAGAAAAGGCAAATAAACTTAATAAAAACTTTTTCATTAGAAATCTCCTTATTCTAACTTTAGTATCTCCATACTATTATCTAATAATTCTCTCATATCAAAAGGTTTTGAAATACATTTACAAACATTCAAACTTTTAATTTTTTCAATCATATCTAAATCAAGTGCAGAAGTTATAATACATGGAACATTTGGATTAATTTCTTTAATATCTTTTAACATTGTAATTCCATCTTTTAAAGGCATATTAACATCAGTAATAACTAAATCTACACATTCATTTTTAAATTTTTCTAAGCCATCTTTTCCATTTTCAGCAATTATTACATTAAAAAGATAATTTAAACATACTTCAACATTTGATCTAACAATTTTTTCATCTTCTACATATAATACAGTATATTTCTTATAATTATTTGATGTATTTAACACGATACACCTCCAATAAAAAATTATACTGATTAAAAGTACTAAAAAAGTATCATTATTTTAAATTAATCCTATATCCAAAGCCATAAACATTTTCTAAATCTAACTCTGGTATCTTTTTTCTAAGTCTTGAAATGATATTTTTCAGATTTGAGATATTTGGTGTTTTTTCGTCATCTTCAGCCCATAATACAGATAATAATTCTTCAATAGTATGAGTTTTTTCACAATACTTTAAAAGAAGTTCTACTAAAAGTATCTCTTTTTTTGTAAGTTTAATACTTTGTTGATTTTTTAATAATTGCTTTGTTTCTTTATTCCAAGAAAGATTATCATTTATCTTTAAAATATTACTATTTATATTATTGTCTTTATTATTATTGTCATATAACTCTTTTAACTTTGTATATAGAACATGAACAAATGAGTCATAATTTAATGGCTTAGTAATAAAATGAGAAATACCAATATTTACTAACTCTAATAAATAATGTGATTCACTATGTGCAGATAAAACTATTAAAAGTTGTTCTTTATTTATATTATAAACTTGTTTAGAAAGCTCTATTCCATCCATATTTGGCATTTTTATATCACTTATCACTACATCATAATATGAGTTTGTATGTTTATAATAGTCTTTATATTTTTCTATTGCTTCTTGTCCATCATAAGCAACATCAACCTTAGAAAAAATTAATTCTAAAAGTTCACTCGTCTCTTTTATAATGTCTTTATCATCCTCTACAAAGAGAACACTTTTATCTTTTGCATATTTTTCCAATAAAATATAATCAACCATTTTAGCTCCTAAACAGTGTTATTAAATTATACTATAAAGATATTTTATTCTAATTAGGTACATAATGGATACTAAACAATTTGAATGTTTTTTTGATAACACGATAGAAGGAATTCTTATTATAGAAGATGGATTTATTATTAATATAAATCAAGCAATGTTAGATATTCTAAAATATACAAACAAAAGTGAAATAATAGGTAATTTAGCAACGGGTATATTAATCCCAACAATTCATCATAAATATCTTGAATATAATAATGCAACCTTTGAAGAGATTTCTCTTATTTCTAAAGATGGAGATATTATTCCTGCAATTATTAGAATAAAAGATATAAAAGAGAATAATAAAAAATATAAAATGGTTTTTATTCAAAACTTAACAGAATTAAAAGAGAAAGAGAGTCTCTTAATTGAACAATCAAGAATGGCTGCAATGGGAGAGATGATTTCTATGATAGCTCATCAATGGAGACAACCTTTATCCTCAATTGGTACAGCTATTTCAAATTTAAAATTTCGTATAAATATAAAAAAATATGATGAAAAAACTTTTGAAAAAAAGTTAGATGATGTAGAAAAGTATTTAGAGTATATGTCTGCCACTATTGATGACTTTAGAAACTTCTTTAAAAGAGACAAAGAAAAAGAACTTGTAAATATACAATATATCACAAGTATTGCTTTAGATATGATTCAAGAAGCTTTTGAAAGAAACAATATTTCAATAGTAAATAAAAATGATATTAAAATTGAAAATATCTATTTATATAAAAATGAACTTCTACAAGTAATTATAAATATTTTAACAAATGCAAAAGATGCTTTTATCAATAAAAAAGATAAAAAAAATCAAATTACAATAGAATACAAAGAGTTAAAAAAAGTTCAAAAAATAATTATTAGTGATAATGCAGGAGGAATTAAAGAAGAGATATTAGAAAAAATATTTGACCCTTATTTTTCTACTAAAGATAATCAAAATGGTACAGGTATTGGTTTATATATGTGTAAAACAATTATTGAAAAACATTTTGAAGGAAAAATAAAAGCCTCTAATAAAAATGAGGGGGCTTGTTTTGAGATAACAATTTCAAAGTAAAGAATTTCTCTTTACTTTGTTATTTAGAAGGATAGCTCTCTTCTAACTTTTCATATAACTCTTTGAAACTTACATTTTCCATCTCTTCTAAAACTCTAACCATCACAACATTATCTTCTTCGTTGTTCCAAGTTTTAATATAAGTTCCCTCTTTATAACCATGGTCTTGTCTAAATTTATTTAAACAGTTTTTACCAATATAAAGTTTTTGTAGCCAAGTAAAAGAAAGTCCAGAAATTTTACAACATCTAAAAAATTGATCGATAAATCTTTCAATACCACTAAAAGTTGGCATATTCCCAGTTTCTATTGCTAAAGAGATATAAGAAAGTTTTTCAGCTTCTTTTACCATAAGTTTTACATCAATATCTTCTAACGCTTCATAAATACAATGAGTATTTACTAGAGATACTGCTCTTGGTACATTTGTTTCTTGTAAAATATACGACATTAAAAAGTGCCAAATATCTACTAACTCAACATGAATATTATTCATATCAGGCTCAGAGTTAATATTTTTCCAATGTTTCCATGGAGTTGAATCAATTAATTCTGCAACTTCCATATGAATACATCTTAACCAATTAATCTCTTTTCCATATTTATTTCTTCCTAATTCCCAGTTTTTACCATTTGTAGAATCATTTAACTCTTTTTGTAATAAAAACATCTCTTCTAACTTATGAGGAAAAGATGATGCTTCTTCTAAAAGTTCTGCTAAAGGTAAACACTCTTCTACTAAATTATCAAGAGTCTCATTATTTGGCAAGTTTTTATCACCTTTTAAAAGATGAATAATTAATGATACTGTATAAGGAACTTCATCTTTTTCTTCCCATTCTAAAATATCAGAAGGTGTAACACCAATATAGTGTACAAAATCTTCAATAGAAAGGAAACCAAGAACTTTGATACTATCTTTCATATCTTTATATAACAATTATAACTCCTAAACTAACTTAAAACTTAGATTATACTCTAAACTAACTTACAAAAAATATTTATCTTTCTGGATTTTTTAATTGATAAAAAGCACAGGGAAAACCACTACTATTTTTAACAACAATAGAAGGAATTATCTGAGATTTAAAACCATATGCTTTACATCCATGAGGTTTTCCTTGTTGCCAAGTTACAAAGTAATGAATACATTTTTGACAAACTATTCTTTCATTCATCTTATATATCCACCCTACTTTGTATAGCCTTTGCTAAAGATAACATATCTACATTTTCTAAACTAACTCCGGTAGGAACACCTTGGGCAATTTTTGAAAAAGTAATTTCAAACTCTTTTAATTTATCTTCTATATATAACATAAATGCATCGTTTGATAATGATGGTGTTATTGCAAAAAGAGCCTCTTTTGTTCTATTATCTGAAACAAATTTAATTAATCTCTCTATATTATCTATTTCAAGCTCTTCTATTACAAAATATAAACCATCAAATTGCTTTGAATCTTCAATTAAAAATATATCTTTTGCACTTTGTACAATGCAAACCTTTGTTGAGTCTCTTCTTTCATCTAAACATATTTCACATATTTCATGTTCACTCATAGAACCGCATTTAACACATCTTTTTATACTTTTTAATGCACTTTCTATACTATGAGCTATTTTTATACCACAATAATTGTCAGTCATTGTTACATGATAAGCTAATCTTAATGCAGACTTTTTACCAATTGTTGGTAAAGACTCAAAGGCTTCAACTAAATTATAAAACTTTTCTAAACCTTTCTTCATATAAAGATTATATCAAAAATTAATCCTATTTTAGATAAAATCGCGAAAAATTATACATAGGAGATAGCAATTGACTGAAATAGATTACTACGAATTATTAGAAGTTGCTAGAGACAGTGATAAGGGTACTATAAAAAAAGCCTACAGAAAAATGGCTATGAAATATCATCCAGATAAAAATCCAGATGATAATGAAGCTGAAGAAAAATTCAAAGCTGTAAATGAAGCCTATCAAGTTCTAAGCGACGAAGAAAAAAGAGCAATTTACGACAGATACGGAAAAGCAGGATTAGAAGGACATGGTCAAGGAGGTAGAGGTTTCTCTGGTGGTTTTGATGACTTAAGTTCTATTTTTGAAGAGATGTTTGGTGGTTCTGGTTTTGGTGGTTTTGGTTCAAGCTCAAGAAGAGAAAGAAAAAACTATAACTATAATTTAGATATTGCCATCGAACTAACAGTTGAATTCAATGAAGCTATTTTTGGTGCAAAAAAAGAGATTAAATACTCATACAAAAATGCTTGTAATGATTGTAAAGGTACTGGAGCAAAAAATGGTAAGCTAAATACTTGTCCTCATTGTGAAGGTCATGGTCAAATTCATATGAGACAAGGATTTATGACATTTGCACAAACTTGCCCTCATTGTTCAGGAACTGGCCAAACAGTAACTAGTAAATGTAATACATGTTCTGGAACAGGATACGATGAAGTAAAAGAGACTTTTGAAGTAAGTATTCCTGAAGGTGTAAATGATGGTAATAGAATCAGAATTTCAAATAAAGGAAATGTTGCACCTGATGGAACAAGAGGTGATTTATATTTACAAATTAGAGTAAAAGAGGATTCTCATTATGTTAGACACGATGATGATATCTATTTAGAAGTTCCTATTTTCTTTACACAAGTAGCATTAGGAGCAACAATTAAAATTCCTGGTTTAAGAGGAGAATTAGAGCTTAAAATTCCTGCAGGAACAAAAGATAAAGAGCAATTTAAATTTCATGGAGAAGGTGTAAAATCTGTTCAAGGTTATGGAAAAGGAGATTTAATAGTTCAAATAAAAATCAACTATCCAACTTCTTTAAATAATGAACAAAAAGAGCTATTAGAAAAACTTCAAGAGAGTTTTGGTTTAGAGAGTAAGCCTCACGAATCAAACTTAGAAGGAATGTTTGATAAAGTTAAAAAATGGTTCTCTTAAACTCTTATTTGGTATTCGTACCAAATAAGAACTCTTCAATAATTTGCATAAAGCCCTGAATATAAAGTATTATTAAAAAAAATATAAATATAATTATAATAAATAACAAAACTCTAAAAATTTTACTACACACAAGAAGGAAATAGATGTCAAACTATTTAGAAAATATACCTGATGAAAATGGATACTTTGGAAGATTTGGTGGTTCTTTTATTCCCCCAATTTTAGAAAAACCTTTTGAAGATATTAAAAAAGCATATGAAAAAATTAAAAAAGATCCTAATTTTATAGAAGAATTAAAATATGTAAGAAAACACTACCAAGGAAGACCTACTCCTATTAGTTATGCAAAAAATTTAACTCAATTTTGTGCTGGAGCAAAGATATATTTAAAAAGAGAAGATTTAAACCACTCTGGTGCACATAAATTAAATCACTGTATGGCTGAAGTAATTCTAGCAAAACATATGGGATACAAAAAAGTTATTGCTGAAACTGGTGCTGGACAACATGGTGTTGCACTTGCAACTGCTGCTGCTTATTTTGGATTAGAGTGTGAAATCCACATGGGAGAAGTTGATATTGCTAAAGAGCATCCAAATGTTGTAAGAATGAAAATTCTTGGGGCAAAGGTAATTCCAGCAACACATGGCTTAAAAACTTTAAAAGAAGCAGTTGACTCTGCTTTTGAATCATATATTTCACAAGCTGATACTGCAATTTACTGTATAGGTTCTGTTGTTGGACCACATCCGTTTCCTATGATGGTAAGAGATTTTCAAAGTATTATTGGAATTGAATCTCGTGAACAATTTTTTGAACATGAAGAGAATCTACCAAATAATGTTGTTGCTTGTGTAGGTGGAGGTTCAAATGCAATGGGTATTTTTGCTGGTTTTATTGATGATAAAGAAGTAAATCTTTATGGTGTTGAGCCAATGGGTAAAGGTGAAAAAATAGGAGAACATTCTGCAACATTAACATATGGAGAAGAAGGTATTATGCATGGTTTTAATTCAATTATGTTGAAAGATGAAAAAGGAGAACCAGCTGCTGTTCACTCTATTGGTTCAGGAATTGATTATCCATCAGTTGGACCAGAACATGCTTACTTAAAAGATATTGGTAGAACAAAAGTTGGCCTTTGCAATGATGAAGAAGCAGTTGATGCTTTTTATAAACTTTCTCAACTTGAAGGTATTATTCCAGCACTAGAGTCAGCTCATGCAGTAGGTTTTGCAATGAAGTTAGCAAAAGAATTACCAGAAAATGAAACAATTTTAGTAAGCTTAAGTGGCAGAGGAGATAAAGATATTGATTTTGTAGTTGAGAACTTTCCAATTCCTAATGCAAAATTCTAAAAACTTTTTTATTGAAAAACTTTTATTCTTAGTTTTTCTTTTTTTTATCTCTTTTGCACAAGCAACAATAAATAGTTATGAAGTGTATTACTACAATGACCCTAGTAGTACACTTTCATTAAAAGATATAGAGAATAAAGAATTTGAAAAAATTAATAAAAACTTCTCATTGGGATATAAAAAAGGTAATAGTTGGTTAAAAATAAAATTCTATAACAATCAAGCTTCAAATAAATTTTTTGTAGAATTAAATGAGTTTTTTTATGATAAAGTAACCTTTTATGAACAAGTATTTGGTACTTGGTTAGAAAAAAACTATCAACTTAATAAAAAACTTTCATATAGAGATATTCCAACTGTAAACCCTGTATTTAGTTTTTCTGCAAATAAAAATTCAAATAAAATTTTCTATATAAAATTCAAATCAAAATATTCTCATTTTGGAAAAATGAATATTTATCCAAGAAATTACTATTTATTAGGATTAAAAAATTATGATTATTTACATCTATTTACAATAATCTCTTTATTAATTGCTTTTATAATTTCTACAATAATATATTCTAGACAAAAAGAGAAAATATATATTTATTACATGCTTTATACTCTTTTTTTAGCAATATATATATTTAAAATGAGTAGTTTTATTGTTTATCTAAATTTACAAGAGTATATTTATCAATTTCATTTTATAACAGGTATTGCAGTGGGTTTTTTTATTCTTTTTTCAAAAGAGATATTAGAAATAAAAAAATATTTAAAGAAAATAGCTATCATAATTGATATTTCAGCCATACTAATGTTTTTGATTTCTTTTATGATTTTAATAGAATATAATCCTTGGAATATCTTATTAAACACATTGATTACTTTTATTTTTTTACTATTACTTTTTATTTCTTTTTACACATATAAAAAAGGAAATACAAATAGTAAATACTATTTTTTAGTAGTATTCTTATATTTTATTGCAGCAATACTTTTTACACTAATGTTAGCAGGAATATTAGAATATAATATATTAACAAGATATGGGTATTTATTTATCATTACATTGGAAATAGTTGCTTTTACACTCTTATTAATAAATAAATATAATAAAGTACATCCAAAAGAGAAACTATTTAGTTAAAAGAGAAATTTAATTATTTATAATTTTTTCAAGCAATTTTATAAACTCTTTTTTTGATTCTTCTTCAGAAAAAGAGTTATCAAATTCAATTAAATTTCTAGCCTCTATTTTATCATAAGACCTATTTAGTCTTTTCTCTATCTCCACTTTTGTTTCTCTTCCTCTTTTCTCTAATCGAGACTTTAAAACTTCTCTTTTTACACTAATATTTACAGTAAATACTTTTTCATAATTCTCTTCAAAATCCTTTATTTTAGATCTTGAAATAGATATTATATTTACTCCTTTTTTTATAGATGTTTTTGAGATTCCATATGAGTTTTCATGGGCTTGCCAAGAAGAAATGAAAAAATTATTTGTTTGTAAAATGCTAAAAGCACTCTCTTCTATAAAAAAGTTATCTTCATTTTTATCTGGGATACGAGAAATATACCTTCTTACAAAGTTTACTCTATCTTTATACTCTTTTTTTATTGACTTTAATAAAGTATCTTTACCAACTCCACTTGGACCAATAATTAAAATTATTTTATCATCCATATTACCCACTTTTAATATTTAAATTTACTTTGTTACTTTAACATTTGAGTTATTATAAACTATTTTATTTTTCTATTTTTTTCATCATATCTAACTTCAAGGTGTAAGATACTTCTATATATTGTAACCATTATTAATCCCAACTTCTATTTTAAACTAATAAAAGTATAAAAGAGCATTATTACAAAAGGATTACAAGTTATCTAGACAAGTTAGAAATCTTGCCTAGAAAATAAAAATTAGTAAAGAAATTGATTAATTACAATCTTTTTGTTTAGATAAAAATTTAAGTTCATCACAAGAAAAGCCAGCTTTCTTTCGTGCTTCAAAGTTAAGTTGATATTTTTTTGAAGTGCTTCCAGGGTAAACCTTTTCAAGTAGTTCAAAATATGTTTTTTCTACTTCTAAATTTAGTCGTTCACATTCATATTTAAACCATCTATCCCCTTTACTTACATGGTCTATCTCTTCTTCTAAAATAAGCTCTAAAGCTTTTAATATTTTTTTATTAAACTCATCTGGATTTGATATTAGTTTTTCCATTATTTTTGGATTTTGTTCTAAGCCATTTGCCTCTAAATATCTTGGAACAACTGCCATTCTAGATAAAAAATCTGGAGTTTTTTTCATAGCTTCAAAAAGGTTTGTATGAACTTCTAACTCTCCATAATAAGAACCTAGTTCAGTTAGTAACTTTTCAAGCATTTCAAAATGTCTTACTTCATCATTTGCAACTTCTAACCAATCATCATAATACTCTTTTGGTAAATCTTTAAATCTCAAAGCTGCGTCAAGAGCTAAATCAATTGCACTATATTCAATATGAGCAATTGTATGTAATAAAATAATCTTCCCCTCATTTGTATCAAAATATTTAGTTTTTTTTACACTTTTAGGTAAAACAATTTTCAAAAAATCTATATAAGATGGATTTTTTATCTCATATGGGGTATAATTGTAATCGAATTGTAAATTATTATTCAGATAATCGTTATAAAAGGCTTTAAAGTTTCTAATTTTTTTCTTGGGCTCAGCTTCAAGTACGATACTTTCTAGCCTTAAATGGTAATGCATAATCTTCCTTACAGTTATTTTTTAATATACTAAGGTAAATTTTATCTAACTAAGGATTAAAAAATTATGTCGTTAAAAGTCCAACCAATGGGTGACTACCAAACTAACTGTTATATTATTACTGTTGAAGGAAAAGATTTTATAATCGATCCAGGTGTAGATGCAACAAGATGGGTTTTACAAAATGTAAATAATCCCGTTGCCATTTTAAATACACATGGACATTTTGATCATGTATGGTCAAATAAAGAACTAAGTGATAAACTTGGTTTAAAAATCTATACGCCAAAAGATGATAATTTTATGTTAGAAAAAGATCCCTATGGATTTGGAATGACTCCTTCATGTGCTGATATTTTAGTTGAGCCAGATGAGGAGTTTGATTTTGATGGAGTGAAAGTAAAATTTCACTATTTTCCTGGTCATACTCCAGGATGTTCTGCAATTGAAATAGATAAACACTTATTTTCAGGTGATTTTATTTTTAGAAATTCAATTGGAAGAACTGATTTTCCTTTTTCTAGCCCAGAAAAAATGAAACAGAGTATTGACAAAATATTAAAATGGGAAAAAGATATAAGAATTTATCCAGGACATGGTTCAGCAACAACTTTAAATAGTGAAAGAGACTCTTTAATTAACTGGAAAAATTATTTATAAAATAATACGTTAGGTAAAAGAATGAAATATAAATTAAACTCTTATAATTTTCAAATGATTATTGCTTTAAATGACCATATTAAAACTTTAAAAAAATTAGATGATATATTTTCATATTTATCATATTATTTAAATAAAGATTTTGGAATTAATAAATTTGAAGCTTCTATTAATCATCGAAAAATCTATTCAAATGTAACTGAAATAGAAAATAACAAAGCTGAGAGTTTATTTATAAAACTAAATGAAAATGACAAATTAGAAGTAACTTTTTATTATGATTCAAGTTTAGAACAAGAAAAAATTGAATCTAGTGTCGAAGCTATCAAAACTACCTTCAATCTAATTTCTCAAACAATTTATAATAAATATTTAACATATCAAATAAAAGAGTTCTCTTTAAAAGACTCTTTAACTGGTTTATACAATAGACAATATATCGATGAATACTTAAAAACAATACTTCCTTTATCAAATAGAGAGAAGAAAAAAATTGCTTTTTTAAAAATTGGTATTGACCATTTTAAAGCAGTAATTGATGAGTTTGATTATAATATTGGTGATAAAGTATTACAAGAATTAGCAGTAAGCTTAAAAAATTCAGTTAGATCTTCAGATGTTGTTGCAAGAATAGATTCTGATGAATTTTTAGTAGTTTTACATAATGTAGATAGTGAAGAGAATACAATCAAAGTTGCTCAAAAAATCATAGAAAACTTTAAGAAGAAAAAAGTTATTGTAAATAATATAACAAACCAAACACTTATGAAAACCATTTGTGCAGGTATTTCTATGTTTCCTGATGATGCAAGTAAAATTGAAGAGATTTTTAGGTCTTCAGATATTGCATTATATGAAGCAAAAAATAGAGGAAGAAGCCAGTTTTTTAAATTTAAAAAAGAAGAAACAAATACAATAGAGCTTTTTTAAGGATTAAAATGAAGAATAATATATTAGAATTAGTAAAATCAGCAAGAACAAATGAACAAGACTTTAAAGCACTAGAAAATATCTATAAACTTTATGACCAGATTCAATATTCTTCAAATTTAAAGCAAATGGCAGAAGATATATACCTTTGGTTACATACTAACTTTGAAGTAGATAATGTAACTTTTGCTCTATTTGATATAGAAAGAAATAGTAGAGAGAATATTTTTATTGAAGGTGATGAATTTTATCTAGATGATTCTTTATCATTTTTCTTTATTATTAATACACATACAAACCTAAATGCTATCGTATCTTTCTGTGCCTCTTCAAAAGAGCATCATGATGTATTATCTAAACAATATAACGTAATAGAGTCTGCCCTATTTCAAATTTCACCAATCATTCAAAATGGAATAATTAAAAAGAACTTTATTGAGTCTTTATCTTTAGATTCTGTAACAAAAGTTTATAATAGACACTACTTAATTGAAAATTTAAATAAACAAATTACTCTATCTAAAAAAGAGTATAAGAAAATTTATTTTCTTATGGTGGGTGTAGACCATTTTAAAGCAGTTATTGATGAGTTTGACCATGAAATTGCAGACCAAGTATTAGTTGAACTAGCAAGAATTATTCACTCAAATATCTCTGAGTTTGATATGGTAGCACGACTTAGTGGAGATGAATTCTTAATCTCTATGTTAAGTACTTCAAATGAGATTGAAGTTGCAAAAATAGCAGATAACATAATAAAAGATTTTGCAGAAATAAAAGTTACTGTAAATGATTTTGGACATACTTTACAAAAAACAGTCTGTATTGGTTATGATGTTTATGAAACAACTAATACAAGTGATACTATAGATAAAACAATTAAAAATGCAGATATTGCTCTTTATGAGGCTAAAAATAGAGGTAGAAGTCAAAAGTTTAGTTATAAAGATTTAACTCCTGATGACACAATAGATTTATTTTAATCTATTGTATCTTTCTTGCTTTCATATACACTCTTTTAGGTGCAGGATAACCTTCTACTGTTTTATTTGGGTCATCTTTATCTAAAAAATCTTCTAAACTTTGATCAAAAGACCATTTAGTTTTTCTTTGCTCTTCACTTGTCGTTGTAGTAGTAGCAATAACCTCAATATCTTCAAACCCAGCTCTTGTTAACCAATTTTTTAAAGCAGGAATAGTTGGAATAAAATAGATATTTGGAATTTTTGAGTATCTTTTATTTGGTGTTAAACAAATTTCATCTTCTCCATCAATCATAAAAGTATCAATTAAAATTTCTCCTTTAGAGTTTAATCCTCTTGCTAATGATTTTAAAGTTCCAACAGGATCTGGTCTATGATATAAAACGCCAAGCATAAAGATAAAATCAAATTGATGATTGTAAAACTCTAAATGCTCTACTCCTAACATTTCATAAATAATATCTGACTTCACAAAATAATTTATAAACTCAAATTGATGTAATGTTAAAGGACTTGGGTCAAAACCTATTAATCTTTTAGGTTTATCTTCAAGCATTCTAAACATATAATAACCATTATTGCAACCAATATCAGCTACTACCTTATCTTTTAAATTAAAGTGAGGTCTTATTAAATTATATTTTATATTACTTTGCCATTCACTATCAATTTCAAGACCAAATAGATTAAAAGGCCCTTTTCTCCAAGGAATAAGTTTTTTAGCTGTTTCTTCTATTAAAGCAAATTCGTTATCAGTTAAATTTTCTCTTTTACCTACTGTAAACCAGTCAGAATAACTAATGAAAGGTGCTTTTACATTTAAGTCAGAAACCTTTAATATTTGAGTATACCAAGGCTCAACATTTTTCCATTTTCGACAATCGTCTTTTTTCTTTTTAAGTTCATCTAAATTCATTCTTGAATTATAATCTTAATTTATTTAAAAACTTGTTTTAAATCAAGTTCAAGTAAAGTTTTTTGGTTATAATAACGAAATTTTGTAAAAAATTCTTACTACACGTTAATTATATAATTAAGTCGTATAATTAGCCTGTAACTTTTTAAAAAGGATATATATTGAAACAGCTAACTGACGTCTTGTTCTCCTTCAAGACAACACTTATTTTATTAGCTATTCTAGCAATTGGCGCAGGAGTAGCAACTTTCATTGAAAATGATTTTGGTACATCAACTGCAAGAGTTCTTGTTTATAATCATTTTTGGTATGAAGCAGTATTAGTTCTTACTACTGTGAATCTTACTGGTATTATTTTTAAATATAAAATGTGGAAACACAAGGCAAGATTTATCTTTCACTCTTCATTTGTAGTAATTTTAATTGGTGCTGCAGTGACAAGATATGTAGGATATGAAGGAATTATGCAAATTAGAGAAGGTCAAACTGAGAATAGAATGCTCTCTTTAGAACCTTATTTACAAGTAAAAATTACTCAAAAAGATGCGACTTACTATAAAGAGTATCCAATGGAATTTGGTGCTTTAGGAAGCAATAGTTTCTCTCATTCAATCTCTTTTAAAGATAAAGAATTAAAAGTTGATTATAACAATTACTTTTATGCAAAAAAAGGTAAAAGTGATATGGGGATTTTAACTGTTGATGTTACTTTAAATGGAGAAACAAAAACTATTAAACTACCAGGGAAAAGAGGAATGAAAGGTGTTCCAAAGGTTGAAGATTTTGGAGATACTGTTGTAACTTTAGAATATGGTTCAAAAACATTAGAACTTCCTTTTGCAATTAGACTTAATGACTTCCAACTAGATAGATATCCTGGAAGTATGGCTCCATCTTCTTATGCTTCTGAAGTAACTGTTATTAAACAAGATGGGAAAAAGTATGATTATAGAATTTTCATGAATAGAACACTACATGAAGGAAACTTCTTATTCTTCCAAAGTTCTTATGATCCAGATGAAAAAGGAACTGTATTGTCAGTAAACAATGACCCAGGGAAATGGCCAACTTATTTAGGGTATTTCTTACTTACTTTAGGTCTTATTTGGAATTTATTTGATAAAAAATCAAGATTTTGGAAACTTACTAAATATGTAAGTACTAAAAATGTAGCTTCAATTGTTGCTGCCTGTTTAATCTCTTTTGGAAGTTTAAACTTACAAGCAGAAGATAAACTTGCAAATGTAACACCAGAAAAAGCAGAGATTGAACAATACTTAGAAAGATTTAAAAAAGACTCTTTAGAGACAGCTGATAGATTCTCTAAATTAGTTGTTCAAAGTAATGGTGGAAGAATGAAGCCAATGGATACTTTAAATCATGAAATTCTAAGTAAACTTGCTGGTAAAAAAGAGATGTTTGGTATGAACGCAGATCAAGTTATACTAGGAATGCTTACTAGACCAGAAGTTTGGCGAAACATGAAAATGATTAAAGTTACAACACCAAAACTAAAAGAATTTTTAGGTGTAGAAAAAGATAGAAAATATATTGCTTTTACTGAAGTTTTTAAAGAGAATAAATATATTTTACAAGAAGAGACACAAAAAGTATCTATGATTAGTCCTAACCAAAGAGGAACTTATGAAAAAGATATTGTAAGACTTGATGAAAGATTAAGTATTTCATATATGGTTTACAATGGTAGTCTATTTAATATCTTCCCAAAAACAAATGCACATGAAGCAGAAAACAATAAATGGTATGCACCTTTAGAAGCTATGCAAGCATTTGAAGGAGACAATCAAAAAGCTATAGAAACACTAATTAGAGGTTTCTTAAATTCAGTTATTAGTGAACAATGGGATATTGCTAATAAATTTATTGATATGATGCAAGAGTATCAAACTCAAGTAGGAAAAGAGGTTATGCCTCCAAAAGCTCAAATTGATAGAGAGATTGCATTTAATGGATTACAAATTTTTGAAAAATTAACATTAGCATATTTATTTGTTGGATTTATCATGCTTGTTGTTGCCTTTACAGTTGTATTTAATCCAAAAATTCAACCAAGAAAAACAACACTATTCTTCTTTATTATGTTAAGTTTATTATTTGCAGCACATACTTTTGGTATGGGATTTAGATGGATTATTTCAGGACATGCACCTTGGTCTGATACTTATGAATCTCTATTGTATATCTCTTGGTCAGCAGTATTTGCAGGAGTTGTATTCTTTAGAAAATCATTACTTGCATTAAGTGCTTCTGTTATTGTCGCAGCTATTTTTATGTTTACTGCACACTTAACAAGTATTGATCCACAAATTACAAACTTAGTTCCAGTTTTAAAATCATACTGGTTAACTATTCACGTTTCAATATTAACAGCTTCTTATGGTTTCTTTGGTCTTAGTGCAATCTTAGGATTCATGGCTCTTATTCTATTTATTTTTAGAAAGAAAAAGCCTCACTTAGATGAAACAATTAAACATATTACAGCTATTAATGAAATCTCATTAATCATTGGTCTTAGTGCAATCACAATTGGTAACTTCCTTGGTGGTGTTTGGGCAAATGAGTCTTGGGGTAGATATTGGGGATGGGACCCAAAAGAGACTTGGGCTTATGTTTCAATTGTAATTTATGTACTTGTAGTACATATGAGATTTGTAAAAAAACTTAATAATCCATATGCTTTCTCAGTAGCATCATTATTATCTTTTGCATCTATTTTAATGACATATTTCGGAGTAAACTTCTACTTATCAGGACTTCACTCTTATGCAACAGGTGATCCTGTTCCAATCCCGATGTGGGTTTACTATGTAACTGCTTTAGTATTTGCTACAATTGCTTTAGCATACAATAATAGAAATCTAAAAGATGACGTTTGTCATGCTAAACAATAAGGATTAAGTCTTAGGACTTAATCTTTATCCTCTCTTTAAACTTTACTTAATATTTTTAAAATCTAAAACAGACTATAATTTGCTTGTGAAGGATAGTTATAAGATGAATCAAGATAATCTTCAAAATATTATAAAATCAACTAAAAACTTACGATTATTATATATCGAGGATAATGAAGATGTAAGAGAACAAACTCTTAAAATGCTTCAAATATTTTTCGATGATATTACTGTTGCAGTTGATGGTCAACAAGGCTTAGAAGAATTTCAAAAAAATAATAAATTTGAATCTACTTCGTATGACTTAATTATTACAGATATTGAGATGCCTCAAAAAGATGGTATTTCTATGATTACTACAATACGAGAATTTGATAGTGATATTCCTATTTTAATCTTTTCTGCACATAGTAATACTGATTACTTTTTAAAATCAATTAATGCAGGAATTGATGGATATATTTTAAAGCCATATAATATTGAACAAATTTCTAATTCACTTAATAACATTATTGATAAGAATAAACTTATGCCAACAAACGAGCATATTATTCATCTACATGATGACTTTATTTGGAATAGTCAAGAACAAGTATTATTCAAAGATGAAGAACCAATAAAACTAACTAAAAATGAGACTAAACTATTTAAATTATTTATAAAATCAAAAGGTTCACTAAAAACTTATGATGAAATAGATAACTATATTTTTAATGATTTTAGTGATACAAACAAAAGAGTTAGAAACTTAGTATCAAGATTAAAAAATAAACTTAATTGTGAACTTTTTGAATCTATTTATGGTCATGGTTATAAACTTAAATATAAAAAATTTATCTAAGCTAGGAAATAAATGGCACTTATAATGTTTGATATGGATGGTACGTTAATTAATAGTAGTACTCCATTAGTAAATACAATAAATTATGTAAGAGAAAATCTTGGTTTTGATACACTTGAAAGAGAACTAATTTTAGAAAGTGTAAATGACCCTAAAATAAATGCTGCTCAATTTTTTTATGGGACAGCAGATTTTACTTTAGAGCAACAAAAACTATTTGAAGAGTATTATGATGCAAATTGTTTAAATGGTTTAGAACTATATTCAGGAATAAAAAAACTTATTGATGATTTAAGCTCTGAATTTACTTTAACAGTTGCAACAAATGCTAACTCTTTTTTTGCAAAAAAGATGCTTGAGCACTTAGAAGTGGGTCATTATTTTAATACTATTTTAGGTTACGATAGTGTTATAAATCCTAAACCACATCCTGAGATGGTTAATAAAATTTTAGATAAACATAATATAAAAAATACACGAGCCCAACTAATAGGCGACTCCCATAAAGATATTATGGCAGCAACTAAAGCTGGAGTTGATTCTGTTTTAGTAAATTGGGGATTTTCAAATCATAAAGAAGATGCTATTGAAACAATAGAAGAGTTAGAACAAAGAATTTTTCAAAAGTTTAATTAATAAGAAGAGAACGAATTCTCCTCTTATATCTTAAAAGGCTCTATTTCCTTGCCCTTTTCCTTGATTGTTCATCATTTTATTACTATTAAATCTTTTTTCTTGATGTTTTTGTAGTTCTTCTTTTGAAATAGAACCATCATTATTAACATCAATATCAGAAAAAGAAGGTGAGTTTCCTGCATTTCTCATTGGCATTCCATTATTTGCTTTTTGATTCATTCTATATTGTTTAATAGCATCAAACTCTTTTTCAGAGATAAGATTGTTATTATCTTTATCATAAGCAGAAAATGGTAAAGGACCTCTTGTAGGTAAATTTTCAGCAACTAAAAAACTAGTTGCACCAAGTAAACAAAAACATGCTGCTATAAGTTTAACTTTTTTCATAATCCTCTCCTTTTTATATATGTCAAATTATAACATGAAGATATTAATGATTATTTAACTGAATATTAATTCAGTATTAAATTAATTTATATGTAATAGGGACTTTTATTATAATATTTTTTTTAACTTCTGGAAAATATGCAGAAGCTTCAATGATAGCTTTTATAGTACTTTTTCTTAAAAGTCTATGCCCACTTAGAGTTAAAATATCTCCTTCTATTCCATTTTTAGTTAATTTAAATTTTACTAAAACTTCACCTTCAATATTCAATCTTTTTGCTTTGTTTGAATACTTCACATGTTTTTGTATAATTCTTTGAATTGCTAAAAGATGCTCTTTTAAAAACTCTTCTTCATAACTATATTTAGGTTTAGAAAGCTCTTTTTTTTCTTCTGTATCAACTTTTAGTTCTTCTGCTTTATTTTCTTTTACAAGCTCTTTTATCTCTTCTTTTTGTTTTACAACTTTTTTCTCTAAAATTTTTTTAGGTTTAATTTTTTTAGGAATCTTCTTTTCGACTTTTTTCTTTACCTCTTCTTTTTTTATTACTTTTTTTTCTTGAACTATTGGAGCTATTTGTTTCTCTTTTTCTAGCTGAACAAAATTTAAAGAAATCTTTTTCTCTTTTTTATTAATTTTCTTTGTTTCAAAACTACTAAAACTTAAAAAAATTAAAGCAAAAGCGGAAGTATATAAAACTAAGGTTATAAAAAAAGAGAAAATATATCTAGTCATTTTCTGTCACTATAGAGATATTTAAAAATTCTAAGGTTTTTAAAAAATCTAAGAGAGATACAAAAGTTTCGAAATCAGCTTTTTTATCACTTTTAATTAAAATTAATGAATTTTTCTCTTTAGTTGAAAGCTCTATTTGTAGCTCTTCAAAAGAGATTTTATTTTTGTTTGTATAATAAAAATTTTGGGAATCAATATAAATTGTAAACTCTTTTTTTTCTTTCATTTTTTGAGCACTTTTAGTCTCTGGTAAAGAGACAGGAATTACTCCTTTTGCAATAAAAGTTGAAGTCATAAGAACTATTGCTAAAAGTACTAATAAAACATCAATAAAAGGTATCACATTAATTGAATCAAACTTTTTAATCTTCATATTTACTCTCTAAAACTTCTGCATATCTTGATAAAATATTATAAAAAATCATTGAAATAATTGCTACAACTAAACCTATTGCCGTAGCTTTTAGTGCAAGGGCTAAAGAAGCCATTATCTTTGTAGCTTCTATATCCCCTTCACTCATTGTCATAAAAGTAAGCATTATTGCTAATACTGTTCCTAATAATCCTATATAAGGAGAGTTTGAAGCGATTGTTCCTATGAAAGTAAGATTTTTTGTTAAGGCAACATCTAATCTTTTTTTTGACTCAAAACTATTTACATCAAGTTTTCTATAAAAAAGTAATCTCTCAATAAAAAGCATAAAGGCAATAAAGCTCATAAAAATAAGTACAGAAATTACCCCATAATCTACTAAAATCTTTAATGTTTCAATATTCATTCTTACCCCTTATTCTCTTTTATGATAATAATATTCAAAGAGGAATGATTTGCTTGTTTTTGTTGCTGCATATGATTATGCCCTCCTCTTTTTTGAGCACCATATGTTTTAAAAATATAACCAGTATAAAAATTTAAACCCATATAAAAGATTATAAGAGCTGAGGCAAAAGGAAAAGCAACTACTTTTCTAAAAGTTGTTGACTCTAAAAGTTTAATTCTTCCTATCATAATAATAAAAGCCCAGATATAAGCAAGATGATTAAACATTTTGAAAATATGTAACCAAGAGTCCTTTCTTGTAGCAAGTGGTTCCATATAATTTATATTTAAAGAGAAAGCTTGAACAAATCCATTTACTATATTTGAAGCATAATGTAAAAAGAAAAACTCAACAACATGAGATAAACCACCAATGATAAATAGAGGTGCAAAAGCATAACCTAAAGTATAAAATGTTTTTTCATAATCAACTTTTAAAATCCTTGAAGCTACAAACATTCCTACTACACTTGTAATTATTACAAAAAGTATTGCATATGAAAAAGCAAAAAGACCTATTGTATCAATAGTTCCAAAGTTTATAAAACTCTCAAAATATCTTGCTGTTTTAGTCCAAATAAACTCTTCTACAATTGCACTTCTTCCTAAAGCATGATGAAATCCCATAGTAATAGAGATTGCACCTGTTAGAAGGATTAGTGCCCAAACATCAGCTTTTCTTGGTTTAAATTTTTTAAATAATGAAGATGAAGGTTTTGTAACTTTAAAAGCTACTGCTTCACAAGAACTAGCACAATCCATACATAAAGTACAATCTGCCATAGAGTTTTTCTTTTCAAAAGTGAAAGGTTTTAAATCATAAGAACAAGCCTTAGCACAATCAAATGTTTTACATGAACTACAGGCGTCTTTGTATGTTTCTAGTTTTGTAAAACCTACTTTTGAAAAAGCATTTGTAACAGCACCTATAGGACAAAGAGATTTACAATATGCCATTTTTTCAAAAACAAAAAAAGTAATAATTGCAATAATAGTTAAAACTAAAAAAACTAGAGCGGTTGATACTGGTGTTTTATAAAAAGATGGGTACATATAATACACAAGCCACCAAGCAAAGAATAAAACTAATAAACCTATAAAAGGATTAGCTAAAAACTTTGGCATCTTTTTATTTAGTCCCCATTTTGTAAGATATTTACCAATAAATCCATGGGGACAAATTCCACAAAAAATTCTTCCAAATGTTCCTAAAGTTATAACCATAAAAAATGGCCAAAAAAGATTCCAGAAAATACCTTTTGTAAATAAATTATCAGTTGAATTATTTATAAAACCATAAGTCATTGCATATAAAAACAGTGCAAAAACTGATAGTTTTAAAATAAATAAAAATCTAGGGTTTTTAAATAAAAACCCTAAAACTGGTATACCATAGATATCACTTTTTTCTCTATTTATTTTTTCTACCATTTTTTATTCCTAAAATTTATATACATATGTAATCATAAAACTTCTTGGAGCGGCTGCTTTATATGTTTCATTTCCATAAACATCTTTGCTTGCTTCCATTGCATAATATTTGTTTGTTAAGTTTTTAATATTTAATTGAAGGGAATGATCTTTTTTCTCATAACCTAACATTAAATCTGTTACAAACTTGTATCCTTCATACTTTTCAGTATTTGCATTATCCATATAATAACTTCCCCAAGTTTTAGTACTTAGTCTTGCTTTTAAACCATTATCTAAATTAAGTGTTGTAAATAAAGAGTATTGATGTTTTGGAATATATGGTAAAATATTTCCATCTCTTGATTCTGTAGTACCTCTTACTTGCTCTTCAAAAGTCTTAAATTTGAATTTACTATAAGCATAATTTGCTCCAAATGAAATATATTTATTTATATTGTAAATACCACTTACTTCAAAACCTATTTTCTTTGTTTCACCTGCATTACTATAGATAGTATCACCATTTGCATTTTTTACTTGAATGATTTCATCTTCTACATTGTTTTGATATAAAGCCATATCATAAGCATATGTTTTTGTTCTTGATTTTAACCCAATCTCATAATTAATACTATTTGTTTTTTCTAAATCAATTCCATCATCATCTGCACTTTGTAACTCACTTCCTGTAGGAGCTTGATTTGCTTTTGCAACAGAAGTATAAATATTTGTATTATCAGTTAAACTATAATTTAGTCCTAATTTTGCAGAACTTAAAGTAAAATCTTTTTGTAAAGAGTATTCACCTTTTCCAGTAGCATAATTTTCTTTACTATAATCATATTTAATTAATTCATTTCCATCAATATCAAATTTTAATTTATCAACTCTTGCACTAATATCAATAGATAAATCTTCAATAGGTTTAAATCTTTCCATTACATAAAGGCCATAAAGTTTTGTATCACTATTTTCAATTCCAGCTAAATCACCTTTATCATTTGATAGTGTTTGTTCAATCTTTGAAACTGGACCCATCCAAGTCATTTGCGTTTTTGTACTATAATCTTCATATGTATATTTTTTTGAATCATTTGTTTTATCTCTTTTTGCAGTAAGACCAGCTACAAACATTGCATCATTTGAGAAAAGAGAATGTTTAAAATTTAACTCTAAATCAGTACCATAAACTTTATTATCATCACTATCATTAATCATTCCAGTTACAGGGTGAAAGTGTTCCCATTTATTAAAGTAAAATCTTGGTTTATAAGTAATATTTCCTACTTCTTTTTCATATTTTGCATTTAAAGATAAGATTTTAGAGTCTCTTGCACTATGTTGCCATTGACTACTTGTATCTTCTTGTGTTCCACTTGCTTTAAACTCTTCAAATTCATCTAAAGTCATTGAAGCTGGTAGATTTACATTTGATTCAGTATATGAAAGTTCTGTTTCAAAAGTTGAATCATCACTAAAGATATGTCCATATTTTAAACTTCCTTGTGTTGAATCAAACTCATTATTTTCTCTCCAGCTATTATCATTTTTTCTTGAAGAAAAAGAGAAAGACATAAAGTTAGAATCATCAAAAGCATTTCTAAGTTTAAAATTTAGATTTCTTTGATTATCATTCCCTGCTCCCACTTTTATACTATTTTTATCTTCTTTAAATACAGATTTTGTAATTAATTGAATTACTCCACCTGTAGTATTTGAAGCATTAATAGAACCAGGACCTTTTTGAACTTCAATTGCTTCTACATCTTGCATATCAATATAATCAAATCTTGTAAAAGAATCAGGGTCAGTCATAGGAACCCCATCTTTCATAACCATAATCTCTCTTACACCATATCTTGCTTTAAGACCAGCTCCTCTTATGATTAATCTAGGACTTTGAGAATTACTTGATGATTCAGCTTGTACACCTGGAATATGGTCAATAGCTTCTTGAATATTTAAAATATTTTTATCTGCTATCTCTTTTTCATCAACAATAGCAATTGATTGAGAAACATCTTTTGAGGCTGTTTGTACTTTTGTAGCAGTTACTGACATTTTTTCTAATTCTACAACTTCATTTGAAAAAGATGAAGTTGCTAAAATAATTGAAGTGATTAATGATAATCTGATTTTCAAAACAAATCCTTAAGTTTTTATTAGGATTTTAAACTAGATTTGTTAATTAATAATTAAATAATTGTTAAATATTTGTTAAATTTTACTTTTGTGATACTATATTTTTTAAATTTAAAATAAATTTATTTCCTTGTTTTGAAGGTTCAATTTTAATAGTAATTAGATTCTTATCACAAAATTCTTTTACCATTGAAAGCCCTAAACCAAAGCCATCACTACTATTGTTTTCTTGAAAATATTTATCAAATACAATAAATAAATTCTTTGTATCTATCTCTTTGCCTGTATTATAAAAAGTAAGATAAGTCTCTTCTAATGTAATTTTTACAATTCCTTCTTTCTCAAGATTATATTTCAATGCATTTGATAATAAGTTATCAATAGTTTTTTCAAAACCATTAATATCACTTTTAAGTAAAATATCATTTTCTAAATTTACTTCTATTTTTATATCTCTTTTTATATCTGCAAATTTTTCTAAACTATCATTTATAATATTTTTTAAACTAAACTCTACAATATCTATTTTATCAATCTCTTTTTTTATTTGGTACTCCATATTTTCATAAAGCTTAAGTAAATCATCTGAAGCTTTCTTAATCCTATTTAATCTCTTTAAAGTCTTTTCATCACTTATTTTTTTTTCAAGCATTTGAGTATTTAAATTAATAGTTGAGATTGGAATATTAAGTTCATGAAGTGTCTCTTTTACCGTTTTTTGCAAATTTTCATCACTTTTAAATAGAGGTTCAAAAATTGATTTACTAAGAAGTAAATATAAAACTAATCCAAAAAATAAAACAGTAATAGTAATAAATAAAAAAGTATTTTGATTTAGACCAAAAAATGAGGTTAAGTAGTAATTTAAAAATAGTGATAATAGAAGTACAAAAACTATTACAATAGAGTTTGTAATAAGAAAATTTCTTTTTTTAAAGTTCAAATTTGTACCCTATTCCTTTTAGATTTTTAATTGTATCTTTTCCAAATATCTTTTTTAAATTATTGATATAAACACGAATTGAGCCTTCACTATAATCTTCATTATAGTTCCATAATCTACTAATAATCATCTCTTTTGTAACGATACAATCTTTTTTCTCTAAAAAAAGTTCTAATAAATCAATTACTTTACTAGTAAGGTTTAAATCCTCTTTTGCCTTTAAAAGCCTTCTATTTTTTACATCAAAAACTAACTCATCTTTTAAAAAAATCTCTTCTTTAAACTTTCCACTTCTTTTTAATAAAGAGTTTATTCTTAAAAGAAGTTCATCTAAATCTACAGGTTTTTTTAAATAATCATCACAACCACTTAAAAAACCTTTTGTAAGCATATCTTTATCTTTGTGTGAAGTTAGATAAATAGTTGGGGTAGTATCATTTGCTTCTCTTAATCTTTTTAATAGCTCTATTCCACTTATTTTAGGAACATTAATATCAAGTAAATATAAATCATACTTTTCTTCAAAACAATAATCTAGTACTTCTTCTCCATCAATTGCACACTTTACTTCAAAACCTTCATCACTTAAAAAATCTTCTAAGGTCTCTAAAAATAGTTCATCATCTTCTAAAATTAGTATCTTTAACAAAAAATAATCCTAAATCTTTATTTTTATAAAAAAATATATTATAATACCCGATGGTTAAAAAAACGTTAATTATCTCAATTTTGCTTATCATAGCATATTTTGTTATTTCTGAAGATAACATAAAAATCATTCTTTCTGGTATCGCGATTTTCCTAATTGGTATGCACTTTATGGAAGATGGCTTTAAACTTTTTTCTGGTGGAACTTTAGAAAAGATCTTAGAAAAGTTTACTAGCACAAATGCAAGAGCACTTACAACAGGTTTTATTACAACTTCAATAGTACAAAGTTCTTCATTAATATCTGTTATAGTAATCTCTTTTTTATCTGTAGAACTTATTTCGCTAGCGAAAGGTATTGCTATAATCTTTGGTGCAAACCTAGGTAGTACAACAACTGCTTGGATTGTCTCTTCTTTTGGATTAAATCTAAAAATCTCTATTTATGCAATGCCAATGATTATCTTTGGTGTAATCTTTAGATTTTCTAAAAATAGTACTTATGTAGGTTTAGGGAATATTCTTTTAGGTTTAGGATTTATCTTCCTTGGTATTTCATATATGAAAGAAGGGTTTGATACTTTAAAAGATTCTATTGATTTAGCAGCTTATTCAGTAGGTGGTTATTTAGGGATTTTTATTTATATTTTAATTGGTGCTATTGCAACAGTAGTAATACAATCAAGTAGTGCCACAATGGCAATCATTATTACAGCACTTGCTGGTGCAAATATTTTATATATCGATGCTTTAGCTCTTGCAATTGGAGCAAATGTTGGTACAACGGTAACTGCTGTAATTGGGTCTTTAACTTCAAATGAAAATGGAAAAAGACTTGCTTTTGCTCACTTTGTATTTAATATCTTCACAGGTTTACTTGCTGTTGTATTAATCTATACATTAAGAGATTTAGTTGAATTTTTATCTCCAATGTTAGGCATTGCGGCAGATAACTATACTATGAAGTTAGCACTATTTCATACTCTATTCAATCTTCTTGGTATTATTGTTTTATATCCTTTTATCTCAAAGATTGTAACTCTTGCAGAAAAACTTATAAGTGATAAATATAAAAAGAGTTCAAAACCTCTTTATCTTGCACAAGCAAATATCAAAATACCATACAATGCAATGGTTTCAATTCAAAAAGAGACTATTAGATTATATGACAATGCACAAAAAGCAATTCTTCATGCTTTATCTGTACATACAAGTCAACTAAATACAAAAGAAGATATTGCAAAAGTAGTAAACCAAAACTCTAAAATTGATACAAACTTAGATGATATCTATCAAAAAGAGTTAAAATCTTTATATAGTGATATTATTGAGTATGCTCTTATTTCTCAACAAAATATGAATCAAGAACAAAGTAAATATGTAACAGATTTAAAAATTATCTCTAATCTAATAATTAAAACACTAAAAGATACAAGAGACATTCAAAAAAATGTAAACTTCTATTTAAATAGTAAAAATGAGTATATTAAAGAAGAGTATAGATTTATTAAAGAAGAGTTAGTTACTTTTATTTTTGAAGTAAATGAATTAAAAAAAGATTTTGAAAGTGATAGTGAAACTGATGAATTAGAAGTTTCTACTCAAATTCAAGTTGATAAAGAGAGATTACAAAAACTAGATGTAATTCATAATGGAAGAATAGATTCTTTAATTAAAGATGAAAAAATCACTTCAAAAATGGCTACTTCAATTATAAATGATACATCAACAGCATATACTATTTGTACAAACCTTTTAAATATTGCCAATGTAATGTTTATTAGAGATAAAAACCTAAGAGAACTAGGAGAATTAGATGAAGTTAAGTAAAATAATTGACTCTTTTGAAGATATTCTTCAATGGGATGAAAAAGAGATAAAAGAGAATAAAAAAGAGATAGAAGAGTTAAAAGAAAAACTCCTCGAAAAAAGAAAAACTCTAAATAAAAAAGCTAAAAAATGTGATGATTGTGATGAAAAAAAAGAGTTAGAAAAAAAATTAAAGGCAGTTAAAAAGCTTATAAAAAAGCTTAAGAAAAATCTTTTCTAAACTGCCCAAAGTTTTGTTTTAAAGCTTCATAAGCTACGATTGATACAGAGTTTGCGATATTTAAACTTCTTGCATTATTTGTCATTGGAATTGTAATACAACCCTCTTTATGCTTATTTAAAATATCTTCAGGAAGTCCTGCATCTTCTCTTCCAAAGTAAAAATAATCATCAGCTTCATATTCTGCTTCAAAATATAGTTTATCTGTTTTTGTAGTAGCTAGAAAATGTCTCTCATTTAAAGGGTGCTTTGCCCAAAAAGCTTCAATATTTTCATATTCATAAACTTCTAAATCAAACCAATAATCAAGTCCTGCACGTCTTACTTCTTTTTCTGTAATTTCACCAAAACCATATGGTTTTATAAGATGAAGTTTACAGTTTAAAGCAAAAGCAAGTCTTCCTATTGTTCCTACATTTCCTGGAATTCTTGGTTCGTGAAGTACAATATTAAACATTATAAAATTACCGTTTTATTTTCATAAACAAATACTCTATCTTCTAATAAAAGCTGTAAAGCATTTGATAATACAATTTTTTCAACATTTCTACCTGCTCTTCTCATATCTTGCCAAGAATAAGAATGGTCAACATTTACAACATCTTGAAAAATAATTGGACCTTCATCTAAATCATCAGTTACATAGTGTGCAGTAGCTCCAATAATTTTTACACCTCTATGGTGTGCTTGTTTATATGGATTAGCTCCAATAAATGCTGGTAAAAATGAGTGATGAATATTTAATACTTGTTTAGGAAAAGTTTTTACAAACTTAGGAGTTAAAATTCTCATATATTTAGCAAGTACAATTAACTCTGGAGTATACTCTTGAATTTTTTCAATAACTAAATCCTCATGAGTCTCTCTTTCCATATCATCTGCACTAATACAATGAAAAGGAATATCAAACTTCTCAACTAAATCTCTTAAATACTCATGATTTGCAATTACTGCTTTTATATTTGCATCTAACTCACCATCAATATATCTAATAAGTAAATCTCCTAATACATGAGACTCTTTTGTTGCTAAAATAACAATATCTTTTTTAGATTTTTGATTTAATTTAATTGTTGAATCTTTTGGTAAAGCTTCATTTAGCTCTTTAAGAAGTAAATTAGGATTTACATCTCCTGAAATAACAGTTCTCATAAAAAATTTATTTGTATCTTTATCAACAAATTCAGCATTTGTTTCAATATTTAAGTTATTTGCAAAAAGGATTTTAGAGACATTGTATACAAGTCCCTTAGAGTCATGAGTATCAATTAAAAGTATATATTCTTTCATTTTGTTCCTAATATAAAGTTCCTTTAAAAATAGAATTTCTAAAGGAACTTGTTAATTCCAATTTATTTAAAGATTGGAATAATAGCAAAATAAAGATTTAAATCATTTTAGATAGTTTATCTTTGTAACTTTCTAAATCAAATTCTTTTACTCTTGCAACACCAGTTTCTACTGCTGCATTTGCAACTGCACTAGAAACTTCAATGAAAAGTCTTTTATCAAATGGTACTGGAATAATATACTCTCTACCAAAAGTTAAATCTCCAAACTCTTTTTTAAGTTCATCTGCAAGAGGCTCTTTTGCTAAATCTGCGATTGCTTTAGCTGCTGCCATTTTCATAGTCATATTAATTTTTCTAGTTTGTACATCTAATGCACCTCTAAAAATAAAAGGGAAACCAAGTACATTGTTCACTTGATTAGGAAAATCACTTCTTCCTGTACCAACAATTGCTTTTGGTCTTACTTCTTTTACTTCTTCTGGAAATAATTCAGGAGTTGGATTAGCTAAAGTAAAAATAATTGGTTCTTCACTCATTAAAGCAATATGCTCTTTTGTAAAAGTTCCAGGTCTAGATAGACCTAAAACCATATCTGCATCAGTAAAAGCATCTTCCATTGTCATAACTTCATCAACCATAAAATCTTTTTTATATTTATTTAAATCAGTTCTTTCTTTGTGGATAACACCTTTTGAATCACACATAATTAGATTTTTTACACCTAACTCTTTATACATAGTAGAACAAGCAATTGCTGAAGCCCCAGCACCAACAACAACTACTTTCATCTCTTCTACATTTTTATTCATCATTTCACTTGCATTCATAAGTGCAGCTGTAGTAATAATAGCTGTACCATGTTGATCATCATGCATTACAGGAATATTTAGCTCTTCAATTAATCTTTTTTCAATCTCAAAACACTCAGGTGCTTTAATATCTTCTAAATTGATTCCTCCAAATGTAGGAGAGATAGCTTTTACAGCTTCACAAAATTTATCAACATCAGTTGCATCAATTTCAATATCAAATGAATCAACTGCAGCAAACTTTTTAAATAATACAGCTTTACCTTCCATTACTGGCTTTGAAGCTAGGGCACCAATGTCACCTAGTCCTAGTACAGCTGTACCATTTGAAATTACTGCTACAAGATTTCTTTTTGAAGTATATTCATATGCTAATTCTGGATTTAACTTAATCTCTTCACAAGGATAAGCTACTCCTGGTGAATATGCTAAAGATAAATCTCTTTGAGTATTTAACTCAGTTGTCGTAGAAATTGCCACTTTCCCCGGATTTGGCACTCTATGATAGTCTAATGCTTCTGTCTTAGTTACTTTTACACTCATTACATAACCTTTATATATAAATTGAAGTGCAATTGTAACTAAATGAAACTTAAAAATTTTAAATAATTATAATTTCAGCTTATTAACTTTAATTTAAGTTTAAGGTACATGATTTTGACATGATATTTACATAATTTTTACATAATTGACTACTTGATGGTAATTAGACCAGCAAACCTACCACACTTTTTATCCACTCTATATGAGAAATATGGTTTACCTGAACACTTAGTACATGTATTAGATATACTTATATTTCTTACTCCTATATCATTTAGTAACATTTTATTTATACCTTGTAAATCAATATTGTTACCAAAAATAAACTCCTTTGAAAAACTATTTTCAACAATACTTTTTAACTCTTCATTCACTTCATAGCAACATCTATTTATAGCTGGTCCCATTATTACTTCAATATCCTCTTTCTTACAAGAGAAGTTTTTAATCATCTTCTCTACAGTAAGAGGAGCAATCTTTTGAAAAGTAGAGTTTCTTCCTGCATGTACAGCTGCAATTACATCTTTTTTTCTATCCATAAATAAAATAGGTATACAATCTGCAACCATTACCATAAGTGTTAAGTTTTTTGAAGCAGTTATAATTCCATCACAACTATCTATAACCCTATTTGAGTTTTCATCTATAAGCTCTACATTATTCCCATGTACTTGATTCATATAAAATAGATTTTCAATTTTAATATTATATTTTTCTTCTAAATTCTTTCTGTTTTTATCAACATTATCTTTATCATCATTTACATGGTAAGCTAAATTACCATCATTTTTATCTGTAAAAAAATATTCAATTTTTGACATAATTTTTCCTAGTAGTTATTTCTTTTTTATTTTACTATGTGAAGATTAAACTTTAATCTATTCTAATATTATTTCTGATAAAATCCCCATAATAAAGGATAAGTATGAGTGAAAATAAAAATTTATTTGCAATATTTGGAAACCCAGTTGAACATTCAAAATCACCTCAAATGCAAAATGCAGGTTTAAAAGAAATCAACTTTAATGGACTATATCAAAAACATCATCTTGAAGATGGAAATAAAATAAAAGAAGTTTTTTTACAAAGCAACTATAAAGGTGCAAATATTACTGTCCCTCATAAAGAGTTTGCATATAGAAATGCAGATGAAGTTAGAGGAATAGCACAAAAAATAGAAGCTGTAAATACTTATATAAATGAAAATGGAAAAGTTATTGCTTATAATACAGATGCTCCAGGTTTTATAAAAGCAATTGAATCTTTTGGTACTGTAAAAAATGTCCTACTTTTAGGGGCAGGAGGTACTGCAAAAGCTATTGCTTTAGCACTTCAAGAAAAAGGTATTAAAGTAACTGTGTTAAATAGAAGTGAAGGAAAACTTGATTTCTTTAAAAAAGAGAATATCCTTGCTTATTCTTGGGATGATTTTCAAGCAGAAGATTATGATTTAGTAGTAAACTCAACAAGCGCTGGATTAAAAGATGAATACTTACCTTGTGATAGAGAGATTTTAGAGCCAATACTGAAAAAAGCTTCGTATGCTTTTGATTGTGTATATGGAAAAATCACACCCTTTTTAGCTTTGGCACGTGAGAATAACTGTGAAATAAAAGATGGGGAAGATATGCTTTTATTTCAGGGCTTACTTGCATTTGAGCTATTTACTAATACAAAAGCCGATAATTCAGTACTTGAAGCAATGAGAAAAGGATTAAGAGGAGAGTAAAATTCTCTTCTTAGCTACCCTATAGCTACCCATATATAGAAATTAGTAAATTTTTATGGAACTATTTTTTTATATAAATATCTTTTTCTTTTTCAAAATATTCTTCAAAAAAGTATATGTAGTCTTCTAATGATAGATTGAATTCAGTATTACCACTTCTAAATTTTTTAAACTTAAAATTCTCAAATTGTTCTTCATATGTTTTAAAAGCAAGAATAACTCTTATCATCTCTTGCATATTATTTGCAAAAAATATATTCTTTTTATATTTTATATAGTCAGATTTGAGATAAGTTTTTAAATACTTTAAATATGTTTTTTCAGAAACACTACAGTTCTTAGGTAAAGTCTTATTTATAATTCTAAGTTGTTCTGAAACTGGATACAAATGATTTAAAAGTAATATTATAGAATCACTAATACTAGATAAAAGTTCTTCTTTAGGCTTTCTCTTATTTCTTTTTTGTTGCATAATTACCTTCCTTGAAAATAAAAAACTAAGTAGCAAAATATTATAAATTTTTAGAAGATAAATAAAGGGTATTTTTTATGAAATAAAATTTAACCATAAAAGATATTATAAAAAAGAGTAAGCGAGTTTGCCAAGTGTGGCCACAAATTTCTACCGCAATTTATACCCAACTTGACACCTCTTTTTGCACCCAAATTATCACCGTAATTTGTACCGCAATATTTTATAAAATTTTGAAAATTTATTTAAGTTTTGATTTTAATATATATATCATAAATTAAAATAATATTTTTATAAATATTATTTAATAGGTTTTAGGCTATTTTATATATAATTTAATAAATATAATGATGTTGGAGAATATAATGGATTTTTTTCAAAAAACATTCAATGATGTAGGTTGGTTCATCCCACCATATGTTAGGATTGGTTATCTTATAGATATTATTAAGGATGTAAATCTAAATGAACATAATAACTTAGAAGAATTACTTTCTCATATTTATAATGCTGATGGGTTATCAGCAATGGTTGTGCATAGATACCCCTTTGTTCCAATAATATCTGAATATTCTCAAATTATTAGTGAATCAATTAAAGCTCATTTTCTTGGTCTACATCATATTGCTGTTTCAGGACTAATACCTGTGGTAGAAGGTGTAGCTAGAAAAATAGCTGAATCAAAAGGTATTCAAGAGGAATATATTAAACCGATATTTATAAAATTATCAGAACACACAAAAAATGATGTTGAAAAAAACCAGTTAGGTATGGTCTCAGAAATAATACCTATGTTAGAATCTTTTAAGAACTTTGCAACAAATAACTTATACATAAAATCTCAAAAATATTCATTAGAAGATAAGACTAATCGTCATGGTATATTACATGGTGAATACAGTGATGGGGACTATGGTAAACCAATAAATTTTTATAAAGTTATTGGATCCATAGATTTTTTATGTTTTATCATATCAATAAGGGAATCAATATCCTTTTTTGCTCCAGATATAACAGTTAAATCACAACAACTTAGTAGAATATACAAAAAATTAGAAACATTAGCTAAAACTTAGTATTTCTATATCTATTTTTTATTCTTATTATAGTGTTTGTATTAATTTTATAGATAATTAATATAAAAGAGATATTAAAAAACCTCTTTTATATTTCTAATGATATCTTTTAGAACTTTAGTTTTTAATTCTTTATCTTTTTGTGGTAAATCAGATTTTTGAACTTCAATAAGCATTCTATTTGCTTCTTGAAGATCTTTCTCTTGATTAAAAGATACTTCTTTTAGTAAATCTAAATTTTTAATCACAAAAGCTCCTTTTAAAGATTTGAATCAAGAGACATTTCATAAGCTCTATCGCTTTGAAATTCTCCACAATATTCTACTATAAAATCATAAGAATCAACTGGAAAAATATCTTTAAAATGTTCAATTCCTTCACTTAATGCAGTAGTTTCATTATCACTATAAGTATAATAACTATTTATACAATAGTGTTCACCTTTTTTGAATACTTGAATTTCATAATTTGGTTCTAATTCGTCCATAGGATAACCTTTATAATTTTTATAAATTATAACATTAATCTTTCTTTTTTATCAAAAAAATTACATTTTGAAATAAAAACAACAACATATCAGGTAATTTTTACCTAGCACTATTCTTCTATATTCTCTTGAATAAAAATCTTCATACTTGGAAATTCTAAAGCACATAGCTTAGCATTAGCATCTATATCTTTATAACAGCAACCTAAATCAATGCTAGCTTTATAATCTTCTAATATTGGATTTTGAGTAGGAGTATGTCCATAAACATTAAATATTTCTAAATTATCACAATTTTTAAATCTTGAATTTAAAACTGTATTTTCAAAAGACATAAACTCTTTTGAATCTTTTGGATAATCTTTATATTTCCATTTATCAAAAACATGTGAGTGTGAAACAACCAGATATCTATTTTTAATTTTCATATCTTTGTATTCAAGATATAAAGGTAATGATTGTAACCATTTTGCATGATCTAAATGAGCTGCTTCATCTAATATCCCATTTACTCTATATGAATTAATAGTCTCTTTCCCACCATTTTTACCAAACCAACTTTTTATGTCAAAATATGATAATCTTTTCTCTAAATATTGAGAGTATTCAATAAAGTATTTTTCATGATTTCCTAATACGCAATCATAGTTATTATCTCTTACAAAATCTAGTACAGCTTTAGAATTAGATCCTCTATCAACTAAATCACCCACAAAACAAATTTTGGAGTTTTGTTTATTTGGAAACTGTTCTATTAAAGCTAATAAACTTTTATAACAGCCATGAACATCACCTATAATATAAATTGGTTCTTTATTCATCTTAAACCTCTATTTGTCTAATATTAACCCATACACCAAATCCACTTTCATTAGGATATCCAAATGGACTACAGATACATTTAACATTATGTTCTTCATACTCAAGTTCTTCATGAGTATGGCCAAATATCCAATATTTCATAGAACCATTTTTTAAATACTCTTCTCCTTCAAAAGTAAAGAATGTATTTGTTTGATTCTTTTGATATCTTTCACTTATGTTTTCATCTTTGCATGATGGATTTATATGAGTTATCATTACATCACAATTTTTATAAACTGCTTCAATCTTAGGTTTCTCAATTTCAAATATGTCATTAAAATTTTCTATACCTAATATAAAGTTAGAATCATTCATACAGTTATGCCACATTTGATTAGTTGATTTAACTGGAAAATTTTCATTAGGATATTTTCTCTTTAAATAACCATCGTTATACCAAGAATCACAACCACCAAATTTAATTCCCTCTATTTCTATTATATTTCCATCAAGACAATATAAGTTATCTTCTCTATTAATTCTTAATCTCATTTCTTCAGTTCTTGCAAATGAATCTTTAAATTGAAGTTTTGAATCTTTACAAACTAAATAATAATCATGGTTTCCAAGAATACAGATTATATATTTATAATAGTGTTCTTTAAAGTATTTTAATACTTTTATATTTTGATGATTATAGTGTCCTATATCTCCTGGAACAATAAGAACATCACCTATTTCTCTATTATCTTTTTTAATAATAGGTTCATATAGTTTTTTTATTTGTGCATCTTCTATTTTTTCCTTAGGATTAAAATAAAAATCTATATGTAAATCACTTAATATATCTATTTTCATTTTTTGTTTCTTTTTTCAATATTTTTACTCACTATATTTTATCCCTAATTTATCTAAGTTCTTTTTCATAGTATCAGATAACTTTATTTTCTTTATTGGATAATCTGTATTTATTACCTCTTGCAGCTTTCTAAAAGCCAAATCACAATTTTTTAATAAAAAATCTTTTGCAAATTTAATATCATTTTGCATAACTTCACTCTTGTTAATAACTTCATCTAAACTATTAATATTTTTCAAAATTAGATCATTATGAAGATCATAAAAATTTACTCTTACATTTGAGTGTTTTTCTTTTATTGTATTTACAGCATTTATAGAGCTTATGAACCCACTGTAAAAAGTGTTTTCAAGTATCTCTATACTCTTTATTGCAATATCTAAAGGTCTATATACAAAATTTATTTCAATATCATAATTCTTTTCTAACGCACTATCTATAAACTCAAAAAAAGTACCATCTAAAATAAAAGAGTACCTTTTATTTAAAACAGTATCCATAAGAATATTAACACCCTCTAAACTTGCTTTATCAAATAAATGTGAATTTGAACCATTATAGTATTTACAATATTTTTTAATTTCTGTATGCTCTATAAAATCAATTTGATAAAGTTCATTTAATGCACTTGCAAACTCTTTTTTACCTGAACCATATCCACCAAATATGAAAAATGCTTTCTTGTCTTTATTTTTGTTTCTAAGAAAGACATCTTCTAAAAGTGCTTTCTTAGATTTTATTTCTTCATATGCAAGTTCACTTATAGTTTTTTCATCAAGTGTTAGAGTATTATTTAGTAAAGTTTTTGCGTAGTTGATTAAATCTTTTTCTTTCATTTGATTTTCTTCTTATTTTAATTTCTGATGAAAATTAGTGAAAAATGGCACTTGTTTAAGTTTTATTTAACACTAACTATTAGTAGAAACTAACAAACTTACTTTAAGTCGTTCATTCTCTTCTTTTAAGATCTTGTTTTCATCTTCTAAAGAATTTATTTTATCTTCTAGTATAAATTTTTCATATAATAGCTCTTCATAGTTTTTCACTAAGTCTTCTTTACTAAATTTATCTAGCATAGATTGATATTTGTCTTGTTTCTGTTCTTTTTTATAATCTGAAACCCAACTTGACATAAAACTTGATGCTTCTTTTAGTGATATTTCTTCTTGCATTTTGACCCCTTTGATTTATTAAATCAATTTTACACTATTTTTCTAAGTCATTTTAAAATTATTACATATTGCAACATAAATATCGCTATATGACGATTGCAATAAAAAACATTATAAGTTATGATTTTTTACAAAAATTTTGGAGAATATTAATGTTTGAAGATATAGAGCCAATTTTACGAGACTTTTTATTATGTGAATTAGATAAGCATGAAGTATTTCAAAATGAAAAAGATTTACTTGCTATTGATTTATATTGGGATAGCTTAGAACATCAGAAAAAAGTTAACTTTTTAACAAACCTTTTAAAATCTAACTTTTATTATCGTACTGATTATATTTCATATTTTAATAAACCTATATCAATCAAGCACACTGAATTAAAAAAGATTTTACTAACCTTTGAAGAATTTAGAATTATTATACAACTAATTTTAGATAATAATTTAACAGGTACAAATATAGAAGAAGTACTTCTTTCAACAAGAAAAGAAGGTTTTGACGATGAATTTAAAAATGAAATAGAACAGTACCCTAGGATTCCTACATTTATGACTAAATTCTTTTGTGCGCAACTTATTAATGGTAACAGTAAAAATATAGATGAGAAAATACAAAAAGAAGTAGTTTTTTATCCAAAACTTTTGAATACAGTTAAATCTTATGATGAACTAATTGAAAAAGTAGAATATTATATTTATATAGCTTATTATCACTTTATTGGAAAATATTCAAACACTCAAATCACTAAAACTATTAATAAGAATATTGTATCTACTGTATATAAATACAACTCTGATATTAAACGAATCCTTCAAGAAAAAGATAAGAAAAGCTTTTTTAAACAGCTTACAGAAAAGCCCCAAATTGAATTAGATAAAAATTTATAAATAATCCCCTATTTTTAAATCTTTAAACTTATTAAACTTCTCTCATCCATAAATATTTAGAGCTCGGCAAGCGAATAAGGCTCTTATAACAATATCGCCTGATATTGTTGAGCTCTAAGTATTTACAATTGAATTATGAGTTTGCCGACTTACTTTCAATTTCAAAACTTAATTTCATTTTTATGTACAAGGTAATGTTTTGAATATTTCATCTGAAATCATTTTTACATCAATGCTACAAGCTTTAATCTCCAAGTATGGAGTAATGCTTACATCAAAAGATTGTGCTGAAGCTTTAGGAATAAGTACAAGAACTCTTGATGAAAGAAGAAAAGCAGCAATTGACTGTCCAGAATTCATTGAAGCAAAAAAAGGGATTATGTTTCCTGTTCAAAATGTAGTTAATTATCAACTTGAGAAAAGTAAACAATGTATAAAAGTGGACTATTAATATCTCAAGACAAGGAGGTTCTAGCAATTCTTCCTTGTTAGTTTGGCGACTATAAGAATTGCTAAAAAGTATAACATCTTAACAAATATCTAAATAAATTTCAAGCTTTTAATCCAAAAAATTTCAAAAAAATCAACTTAAATGTTGAGGATAAAGCAATGTTCATAAAAACTATATAAGCGGTAGAATGTAAGGACTGTACAGTAAGCGAAATCTTACAATAAAAAATAAAAACTTGCATAAGGTGAGAATGAACTCACCGAAAATAATCACAGCCAAATAAATAAGAGACCAAATCAGCAAGGTGTGAGGAAGTGTATGTGGTACGATTCACCTTGGAGATGCCCGCTCATCTGCGAAAGCAGTAGCAAGAACATTCCTATATATTTACTAGTTAATATATAAAACAGAGGTTTTTAAAGAAGTAATGACACTTTTACTAGATTTTTAAATATATAGGTTATTAGATAAGGGGAGCCGTCTAGTGTAATTATGTTGTAGATTAAGAGCTGAACAATAATCTACTTAAGTCGTAGCGTAGTGTCCTGCAAAAGCCGAGTCATTAGCACATTATAGACTAACTTGTCCTATACTACTTTGTTAAATTCAAAGTAGTATAAGGGCAAGTTGTCTTCACTTCGGAGCCATTCCCTACCAAATCATTTTGACATGGCCAAAGATGAACGGCAAAATTAACTTGAATAAGTGAAGACAACTGAGACAAAAAAGGTGGGAATCTTAACAACCTATGCTTGTAAATTTATTACTTGTTATCTAAACACTCGATTAATTTAGTTTTGAGTCAATTTATTATAATTGTTTAATTTCTTTTATTATTGTTTTTTTCATATCAAGTAATCTATTTACCTTTTTATCATTAAAAAGAAGATTATATAACTCTTCATATTTTACTAAAGACATGGATTTTATATGTGCATGTTCATTTCGTAAATTTATAACTTTTTTCATAAAAGTAATTAATTCCAATACAAAAAAAGTTCTATCAATATTAGTTATTTCATCAAATTCAACTATCGTATTGTTATCTTGTAATAATAAACTAATACTACCTAACATCAAACCTTGCAGTTTAGTATTATCATTATACTCATATTGATTTAATTTTACTCTTTTCCCATTTTCTAAATCTTGAGTAATACTTCTTCTTGAATTAGATATATTTGTCCATGGACAAGTATTATCACATACATTACTTTTTATTCTAAGAAACCATGAAAAAGATGTATTTAGCTCTAATTCTACTAATTTCCATAAACCACTAGCAGGCATAGAATAATCAAAATGTTCAAAATTTTTATCTTTATAGTAATTATAAATAGAAGATGATGATTTTAGGAATTTTATACTATCTTCTTCTAATACATTTTCATAAATATCTAGAATATTTTGTACTTCAGGGGAAATTTTTTCTTCTAGTGATTCTAATAATTTATCTGATGATTTAATTAAAGCATCATCAAGTTGTGCAAAAATTTCTTCCTTATCTTCAAAATTTTCACTATTTAATAGCTTTGTTATTACTTCACTTCTTTTATCTTCAATATCTTCAATAAATTCTTGTGTAGATTCTTTTATAATAGCTTCTCTACTATCTAATTCAATCTGTTTTTCTATTTCTTCAAAATCATATTTAAAATCTATACTATTATTTTCTTCAGTAAAATTCATATCTATTTGTAAAATACCAAAATTAAACAATGAATCATCATCTTTTAAAATACTAATATGATCTTGATTATTCAAGTAATATGGATATATTAAATAAGGAATTATTTTTGATTCTAGTTTTTTTAACAATAAAGCATCTCTTTGTAATTTTAAGAAGTCATTTGAATCAATTTTTCCTAAGCTATTAATACTTTTCCATTTTGCATCTAGTACTATTTTTATGTTTTTTGATTCATTTAATAATACATAATCAGGATTTGCACTTCTTTCTTTATCTTTGCCATATTCATTTGAAATTAAATCATATTCAACGGTTGTTTTGTTTTCCTTATTACTATGCTTATCAAATAAAATTTTATAACTATTTTTATAAGCAAAATCTTTTAATATATCATAAACATACCATTCATAAAAACTTGTAGGATTTATAAAAAATGATGTTGTTTTTAGATCATATCTATTTGTTACTGCTATCTCACTATCATCATACATTTGCTCAAAACCAAATAATGATTTAATATCTACTAATAAAAGCTTCATATCACTTTTCTTGCTAAATATTTTTGATGTTTTAAAATTACCTAGTTTTGATAAAGTAAATTTATACCCTTTATCAAAACTATATTTTTTAGCTATAAAGGACACAACTTTTTGGGTGTTTTGATGTAGTTCTTTTTGATATTTACTATCTTTAATAGCTTCTATTCTTTTTTTTGAAAACAATTTTAATGCCCCATAGCATATAGTTGCTATTTCTGAATACATTAAATCTCTATTTTGAACTTGATGTATTTTTGTATTATCTAGTTCTTTTATATTTTTTGATAGATTTAGTTTATATTTTATGTCTTGTGATTTATAATCAACTTGAACTCTTTTATAGTTTTTATGTCGCTTAAAAAATATTTCTATTTTATCAATAATAGATTTGTATTTATAGTATTCAAATACTTCTATTGGATTATGTGCATTATTTTCTTTTTGATTGTTTGATTCAAACGCCAAACTTAAAAGTGAATTTGGTATTTGCTTTGTTTTATCAAATTTGTATTTATTATTTACTCTATAATAGTGAAGTAAATAATCAACAAATTCTTTTTGAGCAGTAGGATTTTTTTCTTCTATAGTTTTAGGTAAAACAATAATTTTATAAATCTTTTCATCTTGTTCAAAGATATAATAGCCCACTTCATTGTTATACATTTTATTGAATAAATCAATGAAATGATGCTCAAATTTAGAAGAATCTATCCCTTGTTCTTTAAGAGTCTGGAAAATATTTTTTTCATTTTCTCTTAAAAAGATTATATTAATCGATGAATTCATATTTGATTTTCGATTGTATATCTTTAATCATTTCATAGTAACTATTTTCAACATTAATACTTAGATCAGCTGGAAAAGGCAAATCTTCAACGATAGATTTAAAAATGTCAAATTCTATTTCTCTTATGTCCTTAAACTCTATTATCAATTTAGAAAATGCTTTATAAAATGCTTCTTTATCTTTAACATCTTTCCAAATAGCATGACCTATTAAAAATCTATCAGGATGAATTTCTCCTTGTTTTTCCATAATAGTATTAATTGATTTATTTAATTTATCAAAAAAATCTTTTGCATAATCATTAACAATAGTTTCCTTTGGATAAATTTCAATAACTTCAAATCTTCTTAATAAATTATCTTCTATGACCTTTTTATCATCTCTATAATTTGATGTACAGAAAATATATAAATTATTTGGCATTATCATTTTCTTATAATCTGTGCTATCATTTACAAGATAAGGTATTTCAACATAATCTAAAGTATCATCTTTTTTTACTAATTTATCTACAAGTTCTTCATAAGTTTCATATTCTAGATTGTCTGCAATTAATTTTGCTCTTTTATCATCTTCAATTAAATAAATTAAATCACCAATAAGCTCATTTAGACTATTTTCTTGTATCTCTTCAAGTATTAAAACAAAAGGTTGATTTGGATTGAATGTAGCTCTTTTAATGATATCTAGAATAAGACCTTGTTTTTCACTATATTTTATATTTCCATTATTAGTTGTAGATATTCCTATACCTTGCATTAGATCACTATTTGAAGATGCAGAGTGAATATTAATTCTCAATACATTTTTATCATTTTTTGCTAGTTCTAATTTGTTTCTGATAATCTCATTTATAGCTCTACTTTTCCCTGTACCTGGAACACCTTTGAAAAGAATGTTTTTATACGGAAAATTTAAATTACCTTTTACTTCATCTGAAAATTTTCTTTTTTTTATTTTTGTATTGTCTAATTGAATTTTATTCACATTCGTCGATTCAGTTTTAAGAACACCATTAAAATCATTTTCTGTTTTATTTTCTTCTAGTTCTTCCATAAGTTCTCCAATATCTAAATCTTCTTCATTAGAACTTTTTTCTATTTCACAATTTTCATTTTCTATAAATTCATTATTTGTATATTCATAGCAAACTTTCTCTTCAGCCTCTATGTCGTAGCAAACATATAAAGACTGACTTCCATCTAAATATATTTTTTTATATTTAAATTCAGAGAATATCAATTCTTGAAAATCTTCTTTCCAACCTCTAAAAATAACAAGTGAATTAGGCTTTAATATTTTAGATAATGTTTTATTTAAAGCATCAAAATCTTTATTTTCTTTATTAATAAAGTCTTTTTTTGTTGGTTTACCGCCATGAGTAGGATTAAAAATAAGCAAATCAACACTATTTTCTTCAAAACAATCAGAATTAAAAAAATTACATTGGTTCAATTCACAATTTTCTAATAAATTTTCTAATTCCTGATTACATTCATCTAAAAAGTAATCATTTAAAATAATATTTTGATATTCTATTTGATTTTCTAGCAATATATGTGAAGTTAAATTCCCACTACCAAAACATAAATCCATCACAGTTTCTATAGAATCTAATTTTTCTTTAATAACTGTATCATTTTGTATTTCATTTATAAATTGTGATTTTATCAATGCTTCATCTGAATTAATATAGTAATATTTATTGTTTTTAGTTTCTTTTGAATTTACTATATTAATATTGAATTTGTCTATTTGGCTATATATTTCTTCTTTTGCCATCATTATCTCCATTCTATTTTGCTAAAAGTTCTATATAAAAAAGCTTCATCAACTTTATCTGTCAATCTTTCTATATTATCAAATTTTGTAAATCTTTCATCCATATTATTTAAAATCATTTCCCAAAATTCAACTAATATTTTTTGTATATCAAACGAAGAAAGTGTATTGTGAGATGGAAGAGTTATTTCTATACCAAATTTTGGTAAATCTTTTGGTGTTGGTCGATTTTCACGATTCATACTATATTTATCTCTCATGTTAATGATTTGATTTAAAATATATAAACTATAAAAGTCATTATCATTTTTAAATGATATAACTGTTCTCTCTTGATTAACAAAGTATTTATCTGTATGTACAAAAAAGTTTCTACCTGCAGAGCCATCACCGTTATTTGCAAAGGAAATATCTGGATTTTGATAATTTGGTACAAATATTTTATTTGGATACTTTGATTCATCAACTTTACACAATTGTTCTATAGCACCAGAATAGACTGGGTAACCATTATTTGAAGAGTTTTGTAAGATTAAATCTTGATTTTTCTCTAGTTTTTTAGGAGATAGTAAATCATTTTTTTTAATATTAAAAAAATCTATTTTTTTGAACGTAACTTCTTCAAGTTTTATTTTATAATTATTTGATTTTGTAAACTCATTAAAACTTTTTACAATAGTTTTGTCATGTCTAAAAGTTGCAGGAATTAAAGCTTTTTTTATTTTTTCTAATATTGGTTTTTGGTGTGTAACGGTTTGTCTAAAAACATCTGTATAGTTTATTTTCCAAAACTCTAAAAATTCAACGATAGCTTTTTGAATATCTATTGATTTACATTTTTCATTATAGTCTTTTGGAACTGGAATCACTAAAGGCTTAATCTTATCCATACTTAACTCTACTTGTCCACCAGAACCTTCAGCCATAGCCTCAAGCTTTTTAAAACCATAATTCACAAAAAAATGAAGCAAATAAAATTTATTAAAACTGTTTAAATCATATCTCAGAGCTGTAATATGGCTATCAGATACATAACCCCCGTCAAGATCAAAAAGAGTTACTCTACCTGCGGTACCAACACCTGTCGTATTGATTAAAATGTCACCTTTCTGTAAATATTTTGGATTTTTTACTTTGGTTAAATCTAAATAAGCTGTATTTTTAAAATCAAACACATTGTAATTACCTCTAGCTTGTCCTGATTTTATCACAATAGTATTTGTCGAAATTGATGAATATTTTGGAGTTGAACCTTTAATAAATTCATCAATAACATCACTGATTGTTTTCTTGTCAAACTCAACATCTTCAATATTCAAATCATTATACTGGTTCGTTTCAGTTTGGAACTCTTTAAACTTTTCAATAACTTGACTATCTAAAGTACCTATCATCTACTTTATCCCAAATAGTGGATTATTTTGAAACTCATCACACATCTGTTTCATAAGCATATTTAACTCATTTGTAAGTTCATCAAAACTTACATCTTCACTATCATCTTTGAAGCCTATTTCATTTGATATATTTATCTCATATCTGTCTTTAGATTTTATAGTTTTTGAAATATGTTCATAATCTTTTTTTCTTTGAATATATTTTATGATATCTTTAATATTTTTTTCACTATAGCTATGTTTCATCTTATCTTTTGGCATAGGATGTCCACTAAAAAGTTCATCTTCTTTTGTATCTGCTTTTACTATCTTTATAGAATCACTTTTGTCACTATCTAGGAACCAAATATGAGAGCTAATATCTGTATTTGTAAACATTGCATTAGGTTGTTCTAAAATAGCATTTACAAAACCAGTATTAAATATTGCTTTTCTTATCTTTGCTTCACTACTTGTTTCACTCCCTGTACTTATAAGTGTAGATGAACTTATAATAGCTGCTTGAGCTTTTTTACCTTTGCCTTTTTCAGATTGCATAAGTTTAAGTATATGTTGCATAAATAAAAATTGTCCATCTGATTTTTTAGGAGTTATAATTTTATTTTTATCTTTTATTACAAAAAAATCACTTTCAGAATCTTTTTTCATATTATTAAATATATCTTCATAGTTATGTTTCCAGTCTACACCAAATGGCGGATTAGCTATGATGAAATCGAAACTTTTATGATTGTCAATTCCTTTTGCAAAGGCAGGATTAGTTAAAGTATTTCCATAAGCAATAGTATTTTTAATTCCTTGTTTTTTACCATCAATAGAACTAATTTCTAGAAATATTTTTGCTAATAGCCATGTTTGTCCGTGAAGTTCTTGTCCATATACTTCTATATCTTGCTTTTTATTTTTGTTATAAAAATAATGGGCTGATTCAATCAACATACTTGCAGTCCCGCATGTTGGATCATATATCGCAATTTTTTCTCTCGTACGAACATCTATTGATGATGCTTCACACATCAAATGAATAATTGATTTTTGTGTAAAATGTTGACCTGTTAAATCACCACTTAGTTTTTTCATTCTAGATATTGTAGTTTCATATAAGTCTTTATATAACTCTTTTGGATAATCTTTAAAATTAGCCCTGCATGTATAAATATCTAATACATTTTCAAGATAGTCATTTGGTAGTTCTTGAATATATCTTTCAAGCTCAAATGTTTTAAAATGATTTAAATAAGTTAATATATTTGTAGAAATATCTGGATTATATTTGCTTTCTTGTTTAAAATAATTTAGATTTTGTCCAAAGCTTTCAATATTTTGAACTATATTTAAAAATGTAGACTTTGTATTATCTTTTTTATATTTATTATAAAGTGCAGTTGTTAAACCAAATTTGTTATCATATTCGAAATTAAATTTTAATTTTTTATTATCAATCAAAAGTTTTAAAGCCATAAAAGCCAAAATTCTTTGGTCATAAGTTGATTCATTAATACCTATATCTCTAAGAATATCAGAATAAGCCCAATAATAATCACCTAAAGTTTTATTTTGAAATAATTTTGATTTTACTTGCATTGTCATAATATTTTGCCTTTTTTATTTTCTCAAAGAAAATATAACAAATTTTTAACTAGTTTTTAAAAAATATTACATTTTGTTAAGTATTTTGTACAATTTAAAAATACTAATTGTAATTAGGTTAATATTATATCTAAAAACAACTTATACAGGATTGACCATACAGGCTATATTTATACTTTTAAATATTATTAAATTCTATAAACCAATAAAATCATTCCTAGAGACAATAATATATTGATTATCTTCAAAAAAGACAACTCCTTTTTTAATTCATCTATACGGACTTTATAGTTTTAATTTCTATGTTTCATTTAGTGTAGTCAAGTTATAAAACTTATAAAATTGTTTTATAGTATATTATTAATAAAAGCATCCACATGCTTCTCTCCACTACTCTTACTTAACTTTGCATATCTCATCGTTGCATTTATATCATTATGATTCATAAGTTTTTTAATTGTAAGTATTGGTGTTTCATTTATAGCTAGTTGACTTGCAAATGTGTGCCTTAGTGTATGAATAGTTACTTTATTTAAGGGTTCTGTTCCCTCTGGATTAAAAAGAATATCAAAGATAGGTTGTAGTTTTCTATAGTAGTATTGATTTGTATAGTTTTGATTTTTTGTAGTTTTAAATAGATAGTCATCTTTTTTTATGTTTAATTCAGATATAAACTGCTCTACTTCTTTTTTAAGTTCTTCATTTAAAAATCCATAGTACTCACTATTGTTTTTAAAATCATATAGTTTTATTGTTCCATTTTCTTTTATGTCAGATGGTTTTATATGGCATATCGTTTGTAGTCTTCCTCCTGTAGCTAAACTTAGCATTACAAAGTAGTATGCTATCTTATCATTTTTAAGAGTTTGTGTAAGTATTTTTATTTCATCTATTTCAAGGTATCTAAGTCTTGAGTTATTTACTTTTAGTTTTTTTATTCCTTTACAAGGGTTTTTATCAAGTATTTCATTTTCTATCGCCCAAATAAATATTCCACCTACTTGTTGTATTATAAAATTAACTGTTGCAGGCATAAGATCTTTTTGTATTTCTACTTGAAAGTTTTCCATATCAGCTTTTGTTATTGTTTTAACAGCTTTAGTGCCAATAAAGTGTCCATTTAGTCTATTTTCTACTCTTGATCTGGTTTTTTTATTTTGTTTGTTATAAAGCTCTTTATAATCATAAAACTCTTTTGCAAGTTCTAATAGTGTCTTAGAAGTCTTTTTTGATGCTATATGAGGTAGTTCTTCTCCTAATCTTTGCTTAGTTACTATTTCATTTCTTTTTTGATGACAGTATGCTTCTCTTATACCCTCACTATGTAAGCCTATTTTTAGCCAAACTTTTTTATTATCAACTTTATAAGTTATATCATACGACTTATCACCATTACTTAGCTCTCTATAATAAACACCAGGATACTTTTTAGATTTTATTCTTTGTGCCATAATTTTACCTACTTTTTATGCTACCCCAATAGGTTATTTTAGCTACCTTACAGCTACCCTAAAAGTGTAGAAATATGTTTTTAAATGTATTTATTTGTAAAATCATAACTAAAAAAAGCTTATTCAAAAGCCTATTTTCAAGGCTTTTGTATCTATTTGTATTTTTATGTAGATTTAATAGTATAGATGATATGCTTTTATATCAAGGTGTATTAGCTTTTGAATATTTTACTAATTCTAAAGCAGATAAAAAAGTTATTGAAGCGATGAGAAAAGGTTTAAAAGATTAATAATGCAATTAAAAATATATCAAGTAGATGCTTTTACAGATAAGTTATTTAAAGGAAATTCAGCAGCTGTGATTATTCATGAAGAGTGGTTAGATGAAAAACTTATGCAAGAGATTGCAATAGAGAATAATCTTTCAGAAACAGCTTTTGCAAAAAAATGTGAAGATTTAACTTATGAGATTAGATGGTTTTCTCCCATAACAGAAATTGACTTTTGTGGTCATGCTACTTTAGCTACTGCTTTTATACTATTTCAAAACTTTGGACTAAAAGAAGTTACCTTTAAAGCAGAAGCGGTAGGAAATTTAAAAGTAAAACAAGTAGAAAATGATTTTATAGAGATGAGTTTTCCAAATAGAAAACCTCAAAAAGTTGAGACTATTCCTGAAGAGTTAAAAAAAGGACTCTCTCTTGAGCCAATAGAAGTTTTTGTAAATCAGCAAACATACTTTGTAGTTTATCCAAAAGAAGAGGATATTTATAATATCGAAGTTAATTTGGATGAAATTAAAAAATTAAAACCTTTAGATGTAACAGTAACTGCTGTATCAAAAGAGTATGACTTTGTTTCAAGATATTTTTGGCCTGCAAATGGAGGAGTAGAAGATCCTGTAACTGGTTCTATGCATACAGGGGTAGCTCCTTTATGGGCAGAAAAATTAAATAAAAATGAACTATTAGCATATCAAGCTTCACAAAGAGGTGGTATTTTAAAATGTATAGTAAAAGAAGATGAAGTAGTTATCTTAGGAAAAGCTGTTTTATATCTTGAAGGAACTATAAATATTTAATTAAAAGATAGAGTTTTTCACTCTATCTTCTATTTTTTAGGTATATAAATTAATAAATCACTCTTTAGATTTTCCATTAGAAATGAAGTTGTTGACCCAAAAAAGAAAGTATTTGGATTACTAACTCCCGTTGAACCTAAAACAACTAAATCATTGCCATTTGAAGCTACATAATTAGTAAGAGCACTATTTACACCTATATTACTCTCAATAAGTTCTGCATTTGTAATTTTAAATTCTTCAACAAATTTTTCAAATTTTGCACTCTCTTTTTGTTTAATTCCTAATTGGATTTTATCTTTGTTTTTATCTTCATTATAATATCTAAGAGCAATTTCACCCATTTGCTTATAAGCATAAACAGTTTTTATATCTTCTTGTTTAAAAAACTCTTTTGCAAAAACTAAACTTTTAAATGAAACTTCTGATAAATCACTAAAAGCTACAATATTTTTATAGTTATCATTGCAAGGGTTTTTTACAATAATCATAGGAAGTTTACCATTTTGAGCTATTTTATGTGCTGTTGAACCTAATACTGCCACTTCATTATTATCTTTTTCATTTGCTCCAATAATAATTAAATAAGCTTTTAAGCTCTTTGCAGTATCAACAACAAAAGTTGAAGCAGTCTCTTTTTCTACTAAAACAGAATACTCTACTTCTTTTGTATCAACCTGAGATATTTGGCTTTCAATACTTTTAGTAGCATGATCTTTTAGCTCATCAAAGTTTGAAAATAAATCACTAAACCAACTATTATCAATAGCATGAACTATTGTAACTTTAGAATTATTCTCTTTTGCTAATAAAAATGCTCTTTGTAAAACAAAAGTACTATTTTTAGATATATCTAAACCAACAACAATATTTTTAAATGTTTCCATTTGTAAACTCCTTTTAATAATAAACCTACACTAAACCTTGTTCAATCATTGCATCAGCTACTTTTTTAAAGCCTGCAATATTTGCTCCAAGTACTAAGTTTGTAGGTTCTCCAAATTCTGATGCAGCTTCAGTTGCTGTATCAAAAATATCTTTCATTATTTGTGATAGTTTAGCATCAACTTCTTCAAAAGTCCATTTAACCATTGATGCATTTTGAGCCATTTCTAATTGACTTGTTGCAACTCCACCTGCATTTGCAGCTTTTCCTGGTCCATATGCAATTTTTTCTTCTACAAATAAATCAACTGCTTCTGGAGTTGAAGGCATATTTGCACCTTCACTAACACATTCACATCCATTTGCTAAAAGATTTTTTGCATCTTTTAAATTTAATTCATTTTGAGTTGCACTAGGAAATGCAGCAAAACAAGGAACAGAATAAACACCATTTGTTCCTTCTTCATACTCTTCTATTGGAATATATTTTGCATTTGGCTTTTGCTTAGCATATTCAGTAAGTCTTTCTCTTCTTACTTCTTTTAACTCTTTTAATAATTCTAAGTCAATACCATCTTCATCAATAATCATTCCTTTTGAATCACTACATGTAATAGGTAAAGCTCCTAAATGATAAAGTTTTTCAATTGTATAAATAGCAACATTTCCACTTCCAGAAACTACACATTTTTTACCTTCTAAACTTTTTCCTCTTGCATCAAGCATATATTTTGCGAAATAAACAGCACCATAACCTGTTGCTTGTGTTCTTCCTAAAGAACCACCCCAATTTATTGATTTACCAGTAAATACACCTTCATATCTATTTACTAATTTTTTATACATACCAAACATATAACCAATTTCTCTAGCTCCAACTCCAATGTCACCAGCTGGAACATCTGTATTTGGACCAATATGTCTATATAATTCAGTCATAAAAGCTTGACAAAATCTCATAATTTCATTATTAGATTTTCCTTTAGGGTCAAAATCACTTCCACCCTTTCCTCCACCAATTTGTAATCCTGTAAGAGCATTTTTAAAAATTTGTTCAAATCCTAAAAACTTAATTACACCTGCATTTACGCTAGGGTGAAATCTTATTCCACCTTTATATGGTCCTAATGCAGAATTAAATTCAACTCTAAATCCTTTATTTACCTGAATTTCACCATTATCATCAACCCAGTTTACTCTAAAAAAGATTTGTCTTTCTGGTTCAACAATTCTTTCTATGATTTTATGATGTCTATATTCAGGATGTTTTTGCATTAAAGGTCTAAGTGATTCTAAAACTTCTTCTGCTGCTTGATAAAACTCACATTGAGAGGGACTTGTTCTTTTTAAATAGTTAAATACTTCTTTTACGTATGGCACATAATTCCTTTGCTTAAAATTTTAAGTTGAATTAGCCAAATTATCAGTATATTATCAATATTACAATTTCCTAAAAATTATCCCTGTAAAATTGACTTACTTGATATAAGCTAATCTTATTTTACTCTTAATTTTTCTTCCCTAGATTTTTTTTATTTTTTATATAAAAAAATTATCACTTGAAATTAGTTTATTAAGTACTAATAATTTACCTAATTCACCTAAATAAAACATAAATTAAAGATAAACAGCTGTTTATTTTGTATACAATGCTAATAAAAGTTACAAATTAATATTTAAATTATATTTTTTATTAATAAAACTATAGTATTTAATCAAGTTTAAAGTTTTTTAAAAGTTATTTTTTATTCAAAATTAACAAAAAATAAATAGCTATAAAAAGACTCATTAAAGATATAGCTTAATTTTAGTACTATTAGCCAAAATTTTTTGTAACTATAACAATAAAAAGGACTATAACTTGGAAAAGAGAAAAAATCATATTAAAAAACTATCTAATTATGCACTTGTTGGAGGTTTAGGAGCTTTCTTAGTAACAGGACTTACAGGATGTTTTGATTCAGGTTCTAATAACAATGAACAGCAAGGTCAAAATGATGCTTTTACAAATGCTTCTCAAAAACAAGGTGCTTTTGTTATTATTGAAGAATCTGTAGATGGTAAATATGCAATTGCTGATGAATTTCCAGCTTCAAAAACTACAATTGTTTTAAGAAAACCTGATGGAAGTGAAAAAATACTTTCTCAAGAAGAAATTGATAAATTAGTAAAAGAAGAAGCTGCAAAAATTGATGCAGGAACTTCAGCTTTAACAAACCCAGATCAATCACAATTAACAAATGGAGGTATGGGACTTGGTGGAGTTTTATTATCTTCAATTGCAGGTGCAATGATTGGTTCATGGATTGGAAATAAACTATTTAACAATCAAAACTATCAAAATCAAAGAAAAGCACAATATAAGTCTCCACAAACATATAGTAGATCACAAAGTTCTTTTAATAATACTTCAAAAACAACTTCAAATTCTACTAAAAAAAGTGGATTTTTTGGAAATAAATCTTCAACAACTAGTGGAACAAAAAGTTCATTTAGTTCAACAAAATCTTATGGTGGATAATATTATATGAAATTACAAAAACTACAACCTTTAACAACTGATTATTTAGAATCAATTGGATTTGTATGGCATACTGATACTGATAACAGTTCATATATTGCCGATGAAATTGTAGAGATTACAGAAGAAGAAGCAGGTGCATATTATGAGGCTTGTAATGAGCTTTATGATATGTTTTGTGAAGCAGGAGAATATGTAATAGAGAATAATCTATTCCATGAATTAAATATTCCTTTTAACTTAGTTGAAGTAATTAAAGAATCATGGGAAAATGATGTTCATTGGCATCTATATTCAAGATTTGATCTTGCAGGTGGTATTGATGGGAAACCAATTAAACTAATTGAGTTTAATGCTGATACTCCAACTTCACTTTTTGAAACTGCAATTATTCAGTGGGCTTTATTAAAAGCAAATAATCTTGATGAAGCAAGCCAATTCAATAATTTGTATGATGCTTTAAGAGATAACTTTAAAAGAATAATTACTCTTGATAATGATGTAGAAAAATTTGAAGAGTATTATTCAAAACTTGGTTGGAAAATTTTATTCTCATCTATTTCTAGTTCAAGTGAAGATGAGAATACTACTAAATTGTTACAACATATTGCAAATGAAGCTGGTTTTAATACTGACTTTGAATATATTGATAGAGTTGAATTTAGTGATGATGGTATCTTTAAAGATGGTGAAAACTTTGAGTTTTGGTTTAAACTTATTCCGTGGGAAGATATTGCAATTGATGAAAGTGAGTTAGCTTTAATGCTAACAGAAATTGTTAAAGAGAAAAAAGCAATTATTTTTAATCCAGCTTATACTTTAATCTTTCAATCAAAAGCTTTTATGAAGATATTATGGGATTTATTCCCAAATCATCCTTTATTACTAGAAACGTCTTTTGAACCTTTAGAAAATAAAAAACAGGTTGAAAAAAGATGTTTTGGAAGAGAAGGTGCAAATACAAAAATTATAAATAGTGATGGTTCTATTGATATTGAAACTGATGGAGAATATGAAGGACATAAAGCTATTTATCAAGAGTTTGTAGAACTTCCAAAAGATGAAGAAGGAAACTACTATCAAGCAGGAGTATTCTTTGCTTATGAAGCTGCTGGGCTTGGTTTTAGAAGAGGTGGAAAAATTTTAAATAATATGTCAAAATTTGTAGGTCATATTATCAAATAACTAAGGAAGCTTTCCTTAGTTATAATATAACAAAAGGTTAGCAGTGATAGAACTAAATAAACTACTTTTCTTAAAAAGAATCAATAAAAATAATCTAAAAGAATTTGCAACAGTTTACTTTTTTATCTTTTTAAATACCCTTGTTTTTTTAATAGATTCTTTTAATCTTATTAATATCTCATCATATACTTTAACTGGTTTTTACTTATTAATTATTATAAGTTTAGCTTTTAAATTTTTAATTGAATCTAGAAAAGTTAATATTTTCTATTATATTTTAGCTATGTTTATCTCAGCTATTATTATCTTTAGTTCTTTAACCTTTTATCCGGATAATATACCATTTTTACTTACTGCTATTTGTTCTTTTCTTTTTATTTCTCCTTTTGTTTTAAAAAAAGAGAATTCAAATACTAAGTTTCTAAACTTTTCATTAAATCTTATATATTTATCTTGCTTTGCCCTATTTTCTACTTTTATACTTTTTCTAGGATTATATGGTACATTTAAAACTATTGCTTATCTTTTTGAGTTTGGTATTTCAAATAGAATTTATGAACTTATAACTATTTTAATTTTCTGTGCAATATTACCTATTTTTATTGTTTCAAATCTAAATAGAAAACTATATGCAGATGCTTTTAATAAACCATTAGTTTTCTTTGTATCAAATATTTTAATACCTATTTTAACTATTTATATTTTTATTTTATATCTATATTTTTTAAAAATTATCTTTACATTTGAGTTACCCAAAGGTGAACTTTCAACACTAATTCTAGCCTATGCTATTTTAGGGATTTTTGTTTATTTTTTAAGCCTTAAAATACCTACTAATAAACTAGTAAACTTATATAAAAAGTTTTTCATTTATACTCTTTTTTTACCAATAGTTTTTTTATATATTGCAATTTTTATTAGAGTGAAAGAGTATGGAATAACAGAACCTCGATATGCAATTATACTCACTGCTTTTTGGCTTACTTTATCTTTTATCTATTTATTAAAAAATAAAAATGGATTTGAGATAAAATATATATTTTTACTAATCACTTTTCTTTGTTTATTTGCTTCAATTGGAACTTTTAATGCAAGCAAAGTAGCTAGTAAATCACAAGTAGAAAGATTTAAACAAATTCTAGTAGTAAATCAACTTCTAAAAAATAATCAAGTCTTAGCAGTAAAAAAAGATTTAAGTTATGAAAATAAAAAAGAGTTGACTCAATTAAGTTCTTACATAAACTCAAATAGCTTAGCAATACAAGAATTAGAACCCTACTTTAAAGAGCTTATGGATAAAAACAATAAAAAAACATTAAGATATAATATCTTAGTTCTTCTACAAATAGAACCTACTTATAGTAAAATAGAAGATAGTATCAAATCTAATAATATTGCCTTCTCAAAAGAGATGGTTGATATATCAAATTATAAAAAAGTTATTAAACTTCAACTTATTGAAAAGCAAACAGAAAAAGTTTTTTATAAAAATGAACTTAAAACACAAATTGAAGTATCAGTAAGATTAGATAAAAATAAACTTATTATCAATAAAAAAGAGAAAGAAATAGTTTTTAATATTTTAGAGTATCTAAACACACTAGAATATAATGAAACTACAAACTTCGGATATATAAAAGCTGTTTTAGAAAAAGAAGGCATTAAAATTCGAATTGAATATTTAAATAAAAACAACTCAAATGAGATAAAAAACTGCACATTTTATTTAATTTTATAATAATATTTATTATATATAATTATTTATAGAAAATTTCATTAAAAATAAAGATTGTTATTATTAGAATATTATTAAAACTTTATTTAGGTGAAGAAATGCATACACAAGAAAAAATTTTAGATAAAATATTTAAAATAAAAAAAGAACTAAAAGATAATCCAAAGGATAGTTCTTTATATTTAAAACTTGGCAAGCAATATTTAAAATTAGAAGACTTTAAATTTACAGAAGATGCTATTAACTGTTATAAAATAGCTTATAAACTAAATAAAAATTCAAATACAGCCTTAAAAATAGCAAATTTATATATGAATAATGCAAATGCTGCATATGCTTATAAATACTATTTGAAAGCAATAAAATTATCTCCTGAAAATGAAGATATTATCTGTAAGGCAAAGGAGTGTGCTTTCGAATACTATCTTGAAGAGTATGTTGAAGAAAAGTATAAAAATGAGATAGAAGAAAAGCTAATTAAATATACAAAAAAAGATTAGTTACTATTTATAATTTTTTATATATTCATCAATAATATTTAATTTATCTTCTTCATCTATTTGAAGTTCAAGATTCATTAAATATAAATCATCTAAATTAAATTTTTGTAATTTTACAAAATCTTTTTCAGTTGTAATAATTGAATAATCTTTATATTCAACTAAAATCTTATCAATATCATCTTGTGTAAAATTATGATGATCAGGGAAAGCTTCTAATTTAGTATATTCTGGTAAAAAATCTAAAACTCTTTTTGGTTTTGAAATTGCAGTTAATAAAAGTAGTTTCATTGGTAAAATATCAATATATTTACCATCTTTTGAAAAAGAGACAACTCTTTTAAAATCTCTTCCTTCTTTTAATTCTAAATCTGCATATGAATAAGCCATTTTAGGCTCTCTATATCCACCACTTGGAAGACAAAATAAATTTGTAGGTTCATCTTTAGGACGAATTAAAATATCAAATTTTTTAATATCATATTTTGAAAAACCATCATCTAAAAAAACCACTTTACAACCTAACTCTTTAGCCTTTAAAATAGCTTTTTTTCTATCTTCACTTACAATAATTGTAGTATTGCTTAAACTATTTGCTAAAAGCATAGCTTCATCACCACTTGTTTTTACATCTTCTAAAATTTTACCCTTATTTGATACAACATAAAGTCCTTTTGATTCTCTACCAAAACCTCTAAGAATAACACAAGCATTAGAGTATTTTTTCGCTAAAAAGATTGTAAAAGGTGTTTTTCCACTTCCACCAACAATAATATTACCTACAGAAACAACAGGTATTCCAAACTCTATAACCTTTGCATTTGCTCTTTTTAAAGCAATTATTAACATATAGATAAAAGTAAAAGGTAGAAGGAAGAAAGATATTATTTGCTGAAAAGTGTTAGGGAAGAAGAGATAATCTTCAACCCATAAAAATATTTTTTGTTTCAAATATTATATCCATTCAGATGCAATATCAATTATTTGATCACAAATATAATTAACTTCATCATCTGTTAATCCTGGATACATAGGGATTGATAAAATTTGTTGATAAGAAGTTAATGCTGAACTAAATTCTGTAATCTTAATTGAATATTTATTTTTGTAATAAGATAAAAGATGTAAAGGAATATAGTTTAACCCTGTTGCAATTCCTCTTTCTTTTAATGCTCTAGCAAAAGCATCTCTGTTTCTAGAAATTTTGATAATAAAATGAGTAAAAATATGTTCATCTTTATGTTGAGGAAGCATAACATGCTTAATATTCGATAATCTATCTTTATAGATTTTTGCAATCTCTTTTCTTCTTTTAATAAATTTATTAGTCTTTTTTAATTGAGCTAAAGAAAAAGCAGCATCTAACTCAGAAATATCATATTTATGACCAATATCAACAACATCATAGATATAATCTAAGTTTCCAAAATCGTCATAAGTAGTAGTAATAGCATGAGTTCTTAATAGTTTAGCTCTTTCTGCTATCTCTTCATTATTTGTAACAATCATTCCTGATCTACTTACAGAATATTTACCATTTGATGGGTTTGTAGAAAAAATTGTCATATCAGCTCGTAAGCTTCCAACAGTTTCATCATTATATGTAACACCTAAAGCACACGTTGCATCTTCAATAAGAATAATTCCATACTCTTCTGCAATATCATAAATTCTATCTAAATCAGGAGTTTGTCCTGCAACAAAAGTGATAATTGCACCTCTTAGTTTTTTTGTTTTATTTTCAGCAAGAGCTTTTTCAAATTTATTAACATCAATATTCATATCTTCTGTATTAATATCAATAAAAATTGGCTCTGCATCAAAGTGTCTTACAACTTCAGGAACATTAACAAAAGAGTTAACAGACATTAAGATTTTATCACCTCTTTTAAGCTTGATAGCACTTAATGCTAAATGAATTGCTGCAGTTGCATTACAAGTCGCAACGGCATACTTAGCACCAACAAAATTTGCAATATTTTCTTCTAACTCTAAAACTTTATTATTATCTTTGTTTTGAATTAATACTGCTTTAATTTGATCTAACTCTTCATCAGCAATTGATGTTTGGTAAAAAGGTATTTCTTTCATTGTTAACTCCATTTAATTTTTGCTATTACAGGTAATTTACCTTTAAATGCGTTTGCTTTAATTCTATATTCTAATAAATCTATTAATTTTTCTTCATAACCTAAAGTAATTAATTCTTCTTTTGCTTTTTTCTCATCTACTAATAATTTTAAAACTTCATCCATTTTAGCATAAGAATAACCTAATTCTTCTTCATCACTTTGACCTTCCCAAAGATCAGCACTTGGTTTTTTATTTATAATTGCTTGGGTTACACCTAAATATTTTGCAAATTCAAATTCATCACTTTTATAAATTTCACCAATTGGATTAATTGCACAGGCAATATCTCCAAAAATTGTTCCATATCCAAGAAGTAACTCACTCTTATTTGAAGTACCAACTACAATAGACTTATCCCTTGATGAAACATCATATAAAACTGACATTCTCATTCTAGCACTAAAATTACCTATTCTAAGTCTATCTTCTTGCATTTCATCTATAAAAGCCTCAACCATTGGTGCAATAGATTTTATTTCATATTTTATATTAAATTTTTCACATAGTTCTATCGCATCATCTATACTCTCTTTTGAAGAGAATTGAGAAGGCATAAGTACACAACTCATATTATCACCAAAAGTCTCTTTACATAAAACAGCTACAACAGCAGAGTCAAGTCCACCAGAAAGACCAACTGTAACTCTATTAAGTCCTGTTTTTGCTAATTCGTCAATTAAAAACTCTTGTAATTGTTTTTTTATATTTTGCCAATTAATCAAATTTAATCCTTTAATAATAATTATTATATAGAATCTTCCTTTGTTTTTTCATAAATTTCATCTAAATATTCATAACTATCTTCTCTAATATTATTTTTTTTAACAATTAGACGTTCTTTGATAGCAATTAGCTCTTCTAGCTGAAAATACTCAAGAAAGTTAGGATTAATATCAACCTTATCATCGTCATTTGTAGATATTAATAATTTAATATCATTTATTAATTCTTCTTTATTCATTACTTCACAAACTTATTTATAATTTCATCAAGATACAGTTCCATTTTTTCAGTTCCAAAATCACTTTCAGGATTTTGACAACATTTACAACATGTACCTGCATCTGTTAATTCACCAATCTCTTTAATATTTTTAGCATTTCTCTCTTTAATTGAATGAATTACCTCTCCTAAAGTAACATGTTTACACTTACATACTTCAAAGGAGTGCGGAAAACTTTTAGCCATTAATTACCTCATTTAATATTGTTTTACAATAAATTTTTTTCTTCATTTTACCAAAATCACCTTCTTCAAAAATACAATGTCTACATTCAGTACCTGCTTTGGTAACTTCTTGTAAGTCTCTTAAGGTTTTAACATTACTATTTTTAATAGAATCAATAATATCTTTTATTGTAACTTTTACACAATTACAAACTTCATAATCTAAGTCAAAATCTTTAATCAATTATATTCCTCTATGTTTTTTTATTATTTCATAGGCTTCATTAATCTCTTGAAGTTTGCTTGTAGCCTCATCAATAATACTTTGACTAGCACCCTGCCCTGAAACAATATCTGGATGATGTTGTTTTACAAGTTTTCTATAATTTTTCTTTAAAGTATTATTATCATCATTTTCATTTGATTCTAAAATTACATATGCTTTCTCTAAAGATAAAGCTTGATTCTCTTTTTGTTGTCTATAAAAGTTTTCAAAACGATTTACCAGATTTTCAAAATCTGCTCTTTTGATTTTTAAAGCATTTGCAATATCTTCTGCAATCATAAACTCTGTTTGAGAAAAATCTTTATCAATAAATGCTAAGTTTAATAGATACTCTATTATTTTAACTCTTTTTTGGTAGTGATTTTTTGTCACTTTATATAATTTATCACAAATTTCAATTGTATTATCAAAACTCTCTTTCTCTTTTGCATATATCTGTTTTAATTTTTCTCTTATCTCTTCTTGATTTTCAAAATGTCTTGAAATATCTGTAAAAGTATGTTTTAACATCTCTGCTTCTAATTCGCAAACTTGTCCATCAGCTTTTGCAACTTTTGCCATAAGAGCAACTAAAAGTCCTGCTTCATGATTCATTAAATCACCATCAAATCTCTCTTTTATATCAAGCTTAATATTTTCAAACTTTTCTGTTTTATAATTTCTAGCAATAAAGTAAAGAATTATTCCAACAATTAGTAAAAAAATTAATTTCATAAATTTTCCTTATCAGTTTTAATCAATAATATAGAGATTTTATCAAAAATAAGGTAAAATCTTCACCCTCAAATAGTCAATGGAGTATTATAAATGTTTGGAATGGGTTTTATGGAAATACTTTTAATTGCAGTAGTTGCAATTATCGCTTTAGGTCCCGATAAACTACCTGGTGCGATGGTAGAGATAGCTAAGTTTATTAAGAAATTTAAGTCTGGTATTGAAGATGCAAAGTCTACTCTTGATAATGAATTAAATATTAGTGAGATGAAAGAAGAAGCTGCTAAATATAAAGCTCAAATAGAAAATGCAAAAAATACTCTAAATGTGAAAGAAAATATGAACTTAGATTTAGACAATATTCTAAGTGATGATAATGAACCTTCTAAACCTAAAATAGAAGAGCCAAAAATTGAGGCTAAAGAAGATGAAAAAAAAGAACAAGTTTCATTAAAAGAGCCAAAGAAAAATAAGAAAAAAGAAAATAGTGATAAATTCAAAGTGAATTTTGATGAAGAAGTTAAGGAAGAAAAATAATGCTTGATGATTTAAAACCCCATATAGCGGATCTTAGAAAAAGATTAATAAATTCAGCAATAGTGCTAGTTATTGCATTTTTTGCTTGTTTTTTCTTCTATGAACCTATTTTAGGTTGGATGATGGTTCCAGTAGAGGCTGTACTTCCACCAAATTCACAAATGGTTGCAGTTGAAATCCAAGAGACATTCTTTACTGCTTTAAAAGTTGCATTTTTTGCTGGTTTTATTGTTTCTCTTCCAGTTATTTTCTGGCAAATGTGGTTATTTTTAGCACCTGGTCTTTATGAGCATGAGAAAAAATTAGTTGTACCTTTTGTATTTTTTGCAACTTTAATGTTTTTAGTTGGTGCTTCATTTGCATATTATGTAGTTGTACCTTTTGGTTTTGAATTTCTTATCAACTTTGGTTCTGCTGTTGTAACAGTATTACCAAGTATTGGTAAATATGTAGGTTTCTTTACAAAACTATTATTTGGTTTTGGTGTTGCTTTTGAGTTACCAGTTATTACATTCTTTTTAGCAAAGATTGGACTTGTTGATGATAAAACATTAAAAGATTTCTTTAAATATGCAGTTGTATTAATCTTTATTGTAGCTTCATTATTAACACCACCGGATGTATTAACACAATTTTTAATGGCTGGACCACTAATTTTACTTTATATAGTATCAATATATATTGCAAAAGTATTTAATCCACATCAACCATTAGATGAAGATGATGAAGAGTAATTTGGACCCTTTAAAAACTTCTAGCTATGATTATCATTTACCTAAAGAACTCATAGCTACGAAGCCAGTTTATCCCGCTGATAGTGCAAAACTTCTTGTTTATAATAGACAAACAGATACTATAACTCATACAACTTTTAAATCTCTAATGGAGTTTTTACCTGAAAACCTATCTATTTTTCTAAATGATACAAAAGTTATAAAAGCTAGAATATTTGGACAAAAACAATCTGGTGGAAAAGTAGAATTACTTTTTAACAAACCTCTATTTATGGATAGATATTTAGTAATGATTAGAGGAAAAGTTAAAGTTGGTACAAAACTATTTTTTCCAATGGATTTAGAAGCAGAAGTTTTAGAAGTAAATGAAGATGGAAGTAGAATTGTAAACTTTATTCAAAAAGATAAAAAATTGGATTTTTTAACTCTTGTTGAAATTTTAAATGAGATTGGGCATCTTCCTTTACCTCCTTATATGAACAGAGAAGATGAAGAAAAAGATAATGAAGATTATCAAACTTTGTTTGCTAAAAACTATGGAGCAGTTGCAGCACCAACAGCTTCTTTACACTTTACAGAAGAGTTATTAGAAAAAATAAACAATAAATATAAAGTAGATTATCTAACTTTACATGTTGGAGCTGGAACATTTAAACCAGTAGATAGTGAAGAGATTTTAGAGCACCCTATGCATAGTGAATATTTTGAAATAGGAATTGAAGCTAAAAAAGCATTAGATGAAGCACAAAAAGTTCTTGCAGTTGGTACTACAGTTACTAGAACTATTGAATATTATGCTAGAACAAATAAAATACAAGGTGAATGTGACCTATTTTTAAATCCAGTAAACAAACCAATAAAAGTAGACCATCTACTTACAAATTTTCACCTTCCTAAATCAACACTAATTATGCTTATCGCATCATTTGTTGGATTAGAAAAAACTTTAGAGATATATGAAGAAGCCATCAAAGAGAGATATAGATTTTACTCTTATGGGGATGGAATGCTAATTATCTAAGAATATTTAATCTTAGAAAATCAAACTAACTAAAAAAGTTCCTCTATAAATAGAGGAACAAAAAAGAAAAAGGAAACTACATGCCACATTACGTACTATTTGATACAGAAACAACAGGAAATCAAGAAGAAGATAGAGTAATTCAATTTGGTGCAATGATTGTTGATCAAACAGGAAAAGTTGAAGCTTATGATGAATTTTGTTATTCTGATGTTGAAATTAAACTTGAAGCTATGGAAGTTCATAATATTACACCTAATCTAATTGAAGGAAAGCCAAAAGCTACTGAAACTTCATTTTATAAAAGATTAGAAGAGTTAAACTCAAATGAAAATTTTCTTATAGCACATAATATCTCTTTTGATATGGGAATGATTGAAAAAGAGGGATTTATAAATAACTATCAACTAATTGATACTTTAAGATGTGCAAAACATCTATTTCCTGATATGCCATACCATAGATTACAATATTTAAGATATGCTCTTGAACTATATAAAGTTGAAGAGGCAGAAGCAGCTAAACATAATATTACAATCAAAGCACATGATGCTATTGGTGATGTGTTAGTAATGAAACTATTTCTTACAAAATTAGTAGGAAAATGTAGAGAGATTTATCCTGATTATAACCCTATTGAGAAGTTAGTAGATCTAACAAAAACTCCTGTTTTAATAAAATCTTTTAAATTTGGTAAATACAAAAATAAAGAGATTGCTAAAGTTGCACAAGAAGATCCAGGTTACTTAAATTGGATGAGAACAAATATGGATTTAGACGAAGATTTAAGATACACTTTAGACAAAGTTTTAAATTAAGCTAAAAATTATATAAAAGTTTCATAAAAATTTCATCTTAATTCACTATAATTATAACAAATATTTTTACACAAGGATTATGGTGACAAGATTTACTAGGATTGGTTTCATTCTAGCAGCTGCTGGTTCTGCTGTTGGACTGGGGAATATATGGAAATTTCCATATGTAACGGGTGAATATGGTGGTGGAGCTTTTGTTATAGTCTACCTATTAGCAATTTTATTCATTGGACTTACTGTATTTATTGCTGAAACAGTAATTGGGCAAAATGGACAAGCTGATGTTTCTACATCATTTGTAAACTTATCAAAATCAAAAAACAAAAATTGGAAGTTTGCTGGTTTTATGGTATTTACTGGTTTAATTATCCTTTCATTCTATTCTGTAGTATTAGGATGGATATTAAACTACGTATTTACATCTTTTGTAAGTTTACCAACAGAAGCAAAAGTAGCTGGTGCAAATTTCGAGAAACTTATCTCTAATGATATTGGGTCTTTAATTCTATATCATACTTTAATTGCAGGGTCAGTTATTTATATTGTACTTAAAGGAATTAAAGAAGGTATTGAAAAGATAAACCTTATCTTAATGCCTCTATTAGGTCTTATTCTTTTTGGTTTATTACTTTATGCTTTAACTCTTGATTCTTTTTCTCAAGCTATTTCATTTATGTTTTCACCGGATTGGAGTAAAATAAATGGAGATGCTCTTTTAGCTGCATTAGGACAAGCTTTCTTTACACTATCTTTAGGGGTAGGTACAATTTTAACTTATTCAGCTTCATTATCAAAAAAGACAAACTTTATTAAAACTTCTATCTCTGTTGCAGTAGTTGATACATCTATTGCTATTATAGCTGGATTAATCATTTTCTCTTTTCTTTTTGAAGCTGGTGCACCAAGTGCTGCTGGTCCAGGACTTGTATTTATCTCATTACCTGTTATTTTTTCAGGATGGGGTCTATTAGGACAAGTTATTGCAGTATCTTTCTTTGTTGCTTTAATTTTTGCTGGTATAACTTCTGCTGTATCAATGATTGAACCATCTTTAAGATTTTTCATTGAAAGATTTAATATTACAAGATCAAAAGCAACTTTAATCTCTGGTAGTACTTTTTATCTTTTAGGTATTGTTGCTTTATTATCAATGAGTAAATCATATGGAGCAGAACTTACTTTCTTTGGTAAAAATGCCTTTGATTTAATGGATTTCATGACTTCATCTATAATGATGCCTCTTGCAGCTATTTTAACTTGTATCTTCTTAGGATATTTTGTTGAGAAACAAAAACTTCAAGATGCTTTTACACAACATGTACCTTTAGCTGTATTTAACTTCTGGTATTTCTTAATTAAATTTATTGTTCCTATTGCAATTATAATTTTATTATTAAATAAACTTGGAGTTATTCAATAATAGTTTAGGATTTAATCCTAAACTATTATTATCTTCTGAAGCTTCTATTAGCGTCTCTTTTTGTAGTTTTCTTAGATTTAGCACCTGTTTTTTTAGGTTCAGTTGAAGGAGTTTTTCTTCCTTTTTTCTCACTAAGTTTTTTCTTCTTTTGTAATTTTTGTCTTGGTTGTCTATCTTTTAAAGGGAAATCTTCATGAATCTCTCTTTTAACATTTAATTTTAAATCTCTTTCAATCTTTGTAAAGTGATTATAATCTTCAACAGTTAAGATAGTAATAACCTCTCCTTTATTTCCAGCTCTTCCTGTTCTTCCTACTCTATGAGTAAAATCATCAGTTGTTTCTGGTAAAGAGTAATTTATTACAAGAGGTAATTTTTCTATATCAAGTCCTCTTCCTGCAATATCTGTTGCAATTAATACTTGAATTTTTTTATTTCTAAAATCTTTTATAGCTTGAATTCTTTGTTTATATTCAATCTCTCCATGAATAGGTGCAGATTTTACGCCATGGGCTGCAAAATGTTCTTGTGCAGCATTTGCTGCATCTTTTTTATTTACAAATAGAAGTATTTGTTTATCTTTAGATTCTTTAACTAATTTTGTAACTAGCTCTTTTTTCTTTTTTACATCTATCTTGTAAGCTTTATGGTCAATTAAACTTACAGTATCTCTTCTATCATGTACTTGTACTACAACAGGGTCTTTCATAAACTCTTTTGCAACTTTTCTGATATTTTGTGAAATTGTTGCTGAACACATTACAATCTGTTTATAAGGAGAACATAAAGAAAAAATCTCTTCAATTTCTTCTATAAAGCCCATTTCTAACATAGTATCTGCTTCATCTAAAACAAGATAGTTAACACTACTTAAATCAAGTATTTCATTCTCTACTAAATCTAATAATCTTCCTGGAGTAGCAACAATAATATCAATACCACCACTTATAATTTGCTCTTGTTTTGATTTACTTGTTCCACCCATGATTTTTGTATGTTTTAATTTTAAAAACTGACCATAATCATTTAATGACTTTGAAACTTGTTCTACAAGTTCTCTTGTAGGAACTAAGATTAAACCTCTTAAAACTCTATTTCTAAAGTTTAATTTTGCATTAACTTTATCTAATAAAGGTAAAACATATGAAGCTGTTTTACCCGTTCCTGATTTTGAAGCAGCAATTGTGTCTATTCCTTTTTGAATAATCGGAATAACTTTTCTTTGAACCTTTGTTGGAGTATCATAACCCTTTTGTTCAATAGCTGTATTAATTGCTTTATGAAAGTTAAATTCTAAAAACTTTTTGATAATTTATCCTTTAATATACTGTTGCTAATTCATCATCTAAATATAAATCAAGTGTTTTTACTAAAGTTTCATAAGGAGTATCTCCTTGTTTATTAAAAACAACCATCTCTTCACCATATTCATCTTTAATATAGTGCTCTTCTTTTATAACTTTTTTGTAAAGTTCTTTAATATCATCTGGTGAATCTAAATCATTATATAAAAACCAATAAGCTGTAGTAGCTTCATATCTGATTAGACCAAAAGTTTGTGCTTCATCTATATAATCTTGAATAGTTCCATTTTCAAACTTAGCACCAACTACCATATCATATTCATTTAAAATCATTTCCATTAATAAAATACCTTAAATCTTATATTTATGATGGAATAATACCTAGATTTTAATTAAAGCTAAAAAATTATAGAATTATGCCAATATGAAAAAATTATTATTGATACCTTTAGCTTTTTTATTTACGGGATGTAGTGTGCATGATGCCTATAGAATTACAAATGCTGCACTAAGCAAAGATCCTTCTGTTGCTTTAAAATCTTTAGCAAAATCACAAGCCATTTCTTACTCAACAAATCCAAAAAAATTAATTAGTGATTTAAAGTTTTTATCCTCTTTAATAGAAAATATTGATAAAGAATGGGGAGAAGGAAATAGAAAAATCCCTCAACCCAAAGAGTATGTAAAATATATGCAAAACTATAAAAGTAGAGCTTTTATTGATTTTGATAAAGGACTTGTAACAGTTGAAACAATTGATGAAAAAAATATAAATGAGAGTCTTAAAAATGCAATTGTAACTACTCTACTTTTACCTGAAGACCCTAGAGCTTTTGACCTGTTTGGAACAGCAGAAGTAAAATTAGGAAAAACCCCTTATTTATACAAAGAAATAAGAGATGACCAAAATAAAGATATTAGATATCAATGGAGAGCTACAAGATATGCAAATATTTTAATAGACTCAAAATTAAAAACAAAAACTATTAAAAATGAAAATAAGAGTTTAAAAGTTAGTTATGTAGAGATTCCAATGGTAAAAGACCACGCAAATATTAGAGTTGCAAAGGTTAAACCCTATGTAAAAAAATTTGCAAAAAAATATAATATAAGTGAAAATCTTGTTTATGCAATAATTAAAACAGAGAGTAATTTTAACCAATTTGCAGTAAGTCATGCAGGAGCAATAGGTTTAATGCAAATTGTTCCAAGTACAGCAGGAATTGATGCTTATAAACATACAAAAGGTAAAAACTGGAAACCTTCAAACTCTTATTTATTTGATGCTAAAAATAATATTGAACTAGGTGCTGCTTATATTGATATTTTAAACTCTAAATATTTAAATGGTATTTCAAATAGTGTTTCAAAAGAGTATTGTGTAATTAGTGCTTATAATACAGGTTCTGGAAATGTTTTAAAAACTTTCTCTTCTAATAGAACTCAAGCTATAAATAAAATCAATAGTAAACAACCTATTGAAGTTTTTAGAGAATTAAGGGAAAACCTTCCCTATGAAGAGACAAGAAACTACTTAAAAAAAGTAGTTTCAAATAAAAAGGAATTTATTAATATCTAAGCTCCACTTAACATAGTGGCTTGGAACTCCTCAAACCTACTCTCTTGTATTTTTAATTTCTCTTTTAACTCTTTATTCTGTTTTTTAAGTTCATAAAGTTCAAATAAAATCTTTTGTGCATTATTTACATTTTCATCAACTTGTTCTTGAAGTTTTACTGCTAATTCAGAGTAATACTCTTTTTCATTTTTTAATTTAGTATTTGTTTTTAGGTTTTCACTTTTTAATAAATATATGTGTTTTCGTAAAGATAAAACTTCATTTTCATATTTAGAGATTAAAGTTGAAAACTCAATGTATTTTTTAATTCTTCCATCATTAAAAAATATAGGAAGTATTGTTGAATGAGTATAATAGTTTGTACCTTGTTTTGTAAGTTTTTTGCTCAAACCTACCCAAGTTTTACCTTTTTTGAGCATTTCCATAATCTTTGTATCTGCCATTTCTGAACTTTTAAAAATTTGATTATCATTAAATTTCATTCCTATTAATTCATCAAGTCCAAATTCAGAGTTAATTAAAAAAGCATCATTTGCTGATGTAATTTTAAAGTCTAAATCCATTTCACAAATAATATTACAAGAGTCTAAAATAGCCATAAATTGTCTTAACTCATTGTTTTTGGCTGCTAACTCTTTTTTCTGTTGTTTTCTTTTCATTACTTCTGACATAATTTTAAGTGTAGTATTTAACTGAATAGGTTTTACAATATAGTTTGTAAGATTAAATTTTATGGCTCTTACTAAAATATTCATATCAGAAAAAGAAGTTGTAATTAAAATCGGAACATCCCAATCTAAACTTCTAATTTGAGTTAAAATCTCTATTGCTTTATAATTAGCAAAATCAACATCAGTTAAGATAATATCTATATTTGTTCTATTTTCTAAATAGACTCTAATAGCTTCATCTACTTCTTTTGCAACTAATACATTTTTAAAAAGAGCAGAAAATATTTCTGAAGTTTCAAATCTTATTTTGTCATTATTTTCAATAAATAAAATTGTTGCATTAGAAAGATAATTTTTATCAAATGAGCAAGTGTTCGCGTGTGACATAATTTGTGTCCTAGTTTTAAGTTTCTAAAAAATTATGATTTAAATATTATTTTTAATTTAATTTTAATTTATTTAAACTTAGAAAAACATTGTAACATTGAATATTATTAATAGAAAATTTAATAAAATAAAAGCTCTTTTATTAAAAATACTTATAAGACTAATCAGAATATAAAGAGTAAAAAAAGACAAAGAAGTTTCAAAGGAATAAACACTCATTTTATATTCTAAAAACATAGCTATATATTTATCTAAAAGAGTTGCAAAGTTAAAAAGATGCAAAATAAGTTCAAAGGGATAAAAGATAGTAAAAAAAATAGTTAAAAAAGGAGATAGTAGCTGTTCATATGAGGTATTTGGAAAAAAGAAATGAACAATTGGATTAAAAACAAAAAAAATCCAAAAGTTAAACAAAAAGATAGAAAAGACTTTAGGAAGAGTTTTAAAGTACTGTATATATAAAAAAATATAAAAGACTCCAATTATAGAGAACCATAAAGAGATTGAAAAAAGATATTTAGGAAAGAATGCGATTATCAATAAAAGAGTTATCAATAGAGTTTGAAAAGAAAATACCTTTATATTTGCTCTAAGATATGCAAAGGCTAATACAAACATAATAAAAGCACGAAAAAGAGATGCAACAAGATTTGTCAGTATTAAATAGTATAAAAGAATGAAAATTGTTAAAAGTAAAACATCTGCTTTTTTATTTCTATAAGGAAAATATCTTTGATGAAAAAAAGAGTAAGGATAATAAATTAAAGTAAACAGAATAGAAGATAAAATTCCTAAATGAAAACCAGAAATTGCTATTAAATGGCTAATTCCAAAATCTGTATATATTTGCCTATTCTCTTTTAAAATAGGAATTGCTAAAAATAGAGCATTAAATAGTTCTTGAATTTTCTCATCTTTATGGGAATTATTTATATAAGTAAAAATACTCTTTTTAAAACTATCTGTTTTTTCTATTTTTTCAATAAAAAGTGATTTTGTATAAAAGCCTTTTAAAAATTCATAAAAGCTTATTCCCTTTGAAACCACTGCAATGTTAATATAATCTAACTTTTGTAGCTTCTTTGATTTATCAACTGAAGTAAAGAGAGTTAATTTTTGATTTTGTAGTTTTAAAATATTGAAGTCATCTTTTTTATAGATATTTATAATCTCATATCTATCTAAATAGACCTCTTCTTTTATAAAGTCTTTATATTTAAAATACTCATAAAAGATATTAAAAATAAAAATTAAAAAAAGAGAGATAATAAAGTATATAAACTCTTTTTTTGAAGATATTAATTGTAAACTATCCATAAGGATAAGTTTACAATAATTTTATTTATTATTTAATCTTCTTCCAAATACTCATTTGAGAGATTGCATGTTGGTGTTTTTTTGCAGAATCTTTCTTTAAAAAAAGCTAAATGTGAAAGAATTTATGAAGATGAACAAAATGGAACAACCATGATTCTCCAGATCTTTTAAAAGCTCTTAAGATGATAAGAAAAAATGATACTTTAGTTGTATGGAAACTTAATAGATTAGAAAGAAGCACTAAAAAACTTTAAGAATTAGATATTACACCAAAAGATGTGGCGAAAGGTTTATGTCTATCTTTAGCCACACTTTATAGGTAGATTTCTGCTAATCAACTGAATCCAAAATTAATATAGGTTCTTCTAACTTGCCATCATAAGCATCAACTTATTCTTTTAGATTATATATCAAAGAATTTAACCCATCTCTTAAGTCATTAAAATCATAACTATATTCAGGAGATTAATTTTTAATAAAATAATCTAATTTTCAACTCTGTATTTAAAGAATTCTATTAAAATATCAAATATAAAGTTGTTGTATTCTTTAGAATCAGCTTCATTTTTTAGATTTATATTATCAGTAAAAGTAAATTTATGATCTTTGTGTTTTTCTAAATTTAGTTTCTTTAAATCTTCTAATTTTACTCCAAAATCGGCAAGTAATTCTTAAAAACTTCAAGGACGTCTCTTACTTTTAGGAAACCTATTAAAAATAGAATATACTACATAAAAGCATCTTCATGATTTAAACTATTAAGAGTTTTCATTACAGCATTTTTCAATGGTTCATTATCAATCAAATGAACTCATGTTTTTATATCTCCATAGACTAAATTACCTATTTGACGAGCTCTTTGTTTATCATAATCAAATAATCCTGCTTCTGCATAAAAAACTGCTCTTGCATTAGCTATGTCTTTATTTATCTATTTCTTCACAAAAGCTCCAAATCAGGGCATCTTATACTTATTTCCATTTGTTGCACTTTTAATTGTATTCACCATTCATAATCTTTAGGATCATTTTTTTAGATTAATTTCGGCTTTTATATTATCAAGATCATGAGCATATTGCATATGAAGAAAAACCAATTGATTTTTCCATTTAACTGATATTGGTTTTTCATAGCTTACACTAGAAGTTGACAAAATAATTGAACTCTCATAATATGCAGCTGATATTTTTAACTTATCTGTATTAAATGAGTTATTTATTTCCATAACTTTTTATACATCTAATTCCTCTTCCTGTTGCTCTTAGATCACCATTTCTTTGACTACCTGAGTATTCATCATAAACTAAACTTGTTCCATATTTTAAATTTGTATTATCTGGAGTTTGTGACCAAACACCACCTGAATCACCTTTATAATATACTTTATTTGCTGTATTGTATGATTTATAGCCATTTAATGGGAATTTTAAGACATTTATAAAATTTGTCATATCTTCTGCTTCTTTCATCAATTCACTCATTGTTGGTACTCTAAATCCTACTGGACATATATATGTTCCATCTATTTTGTTTAAAAGAGTAACTCTATTTTTCCCATCTGTGTCATTATTTGCCCAATCATAATAAGTATTAGAATTATCTGTTAATACAAAAGAACTACTTGTAGTAGTATACCTTAATAAAGATGAAGTCGTAGCACTTGAAACAATTTGATGTCCATCTGCGCCTCTTCCCCACTGGTAATAGTCCCCAAAACAATCTTTTTGAGAATTTTCATACTCTAAAGGTGATGGAACTGTATTTTGCTCTTGTTCACAAACTTTTGATGCACCTAAATTTCTATCTAGCCAAACATATTTTGTTATTGGAGAGGTAACTGTCTTATATGTAAATCCTTTATAAATAATATCTGGTTCAGTTGTTGAAACTGTACAATTTCCTGTTGCATTAACAATAAAGCCTTGACCTTTTGATATCTTTATTAGTGGATCAAATGTTCCTGGTGGAACTTCATTAACATTACGAACTGTAACTTTTCCATTATTTAATAAATCTTTATGATAAACATAATTTACACATTTATTTTCAAATATAGTAAAATCAGTTATTTCTTCAACTGCTCCAAGTATTTGTTCACCTGATGATATTTGATAATCAAATGCATTTAATGTAGTATTTAAAGCTACTCCCATACTTAATAAAATTAATTTCTTCTTCATTTATTTCCTTTTTTGAATAATTAAAAAATCTTAATATAAATAAACTTATACTTGAATAAAATATAATATTATATAATATTTTATTAAACTCAACATAGTACTATTATATAGGCGTTATGTAGTTTATTTATAAATTTTATAAATTTATAAAGATAAATCAGATATAATGTTTTTTATTTTTTATTAAGGAATTAATTTGAAGAATGCCTTCTCGCTTATGGAATTGATGGTTGTAATTATTATATTAGGATTACTGGCAGCTTTTGTTTTACCAAACTTGACTGGAAAAAGTGAGGAAGCAAAAGAAAAAATAGTATGTATACAGATGAAAAGCATCTCTCAAACTTTAAAACTTTATAAACTAGATAACTCAGCATACCCTACAACTCAAGTAGGATTAAAAATTTTAGTTGAGAAAAACTATTTTGAGGATGGAAACCTTCCTAAAGATACTTGGGGAAATGATTTTATTTATGTTCAAAATGAAGAGTCTTTTGACCTTATCTCAATGGGTATTGACAAAAAAGAGAGTACTGAAGATGATATATATTTTTCAAAATGTCTAAAATAGAGGAGTATGAGTAAAAAATATGAAAAAATCTTTTACTCTTATTGAACTTATGATTGTAATACTTCTTATCTCTTTGGTTTATGCTTTGAGTATTAGTTCTTTTAAAATGGAAAAGAAAAAAGAGTTTAATCTAGATATTTATAATATAAAAGATTTTTTAATAAAAAATTTTGAGTATACAAAAAATTTATCTTTTGTTTGTACAAAAGAGCAAAATCTTCCTTGTTATGTCTTTATAGATGAAAAGCTGGTAGAAAATTTAAAGATTGAAAACTTTTTTAGCCAAGAAGTTAGAGTATACAACTATGATAAACTTTTAAGTGATTATGAGTTTAAAACTGTATCTATAAACAATAGTGAGTATCAACCTTTTTTTGAATTAACTTTTAACAAAGATTTTAAACATAAAAATATGATAGTGGAAACTTCAAATTCAAAGATTTTTTTACTAAGTTCACTCTCAAACGAAGTTAAAGTTTTCAACTCGACAAATGAGATTTTAGATAGATTTAATGATTTAGAAATAGAGGTAAAAGATGCTTTTTAAGTATAGTGGTTTTGATACAAATGGAGTAAAAATAAAATCAAAAATTGAAGCATCAAGTTTAAAAGAGGTAAAGATAAAGCTAAAAGCAAAGGGTATTTTATATACTTCTTTGAAAGAGGACTCTATAGATTTTGGAAAAGTAAACTTTAAAAGAAAAAGAAAATTAAATCTATCTATTCTTTCATATTTAAGTAGAGATCTAAGTATCTATCTAAGTTCAGGAATTACTCTAATAGGTTCTATAAACTTACTTAAACAAAGATACAAAGAGGATAAAACATTATTTACTTTTTTTGAGACAGTTAAAACCTATTTAGATGAAGGAAAAAGATTTTATGATGCCTTAGAGTCTCAAAAGATTGTAAAGCTTCCAGAGTTTTATAAACAATCTATAAAAGTGAGTGAAAATGGAGGTTTGTTAGAATCTGTTTTGATGGAGTTGTCTATATTTTTAAAAGAGCAAGACAGAATCAAAAAACAAGTAAATTCAGCTATGGCTTATCCACTTTTTATATTTGCTGTTTCTATTTTAATGGTTGGATTTATGCTTAGTTTTATTGTACCTAAAATTACATCTATTTTTACACAATTTGATCAAGAACTTCCTACAAGTACAAAAGTAGTTATAGCCTTGGGGGATTTTTTTTTAAACAACTATCAGCTTTTACTTTTTTTTACTATTCTGTCAATTTTTATATTTATTTTATTATTAGCCAAAAGCAAGGGCTTTAAATATTTTATAGATAAATCAATATTAAAGGTGCCATTTTTTTCAAAGCTTAGTGAACAGAGTGAATTAGCTAGATTTTCATATATGAATTCAATACTTATAAAGTCAGGTATACCAATAGTGCAAGCTATAAACTTAAGTGCAAATATTTTAGAAAATTCAGTAATAAAAAAAGTTTTTGTAGAAGCATCTTTGAGTGTGGTTGAAGGTAAAAGACTTTCTTCTTTGTTAAGACAAAATAAAATATATAAAATAGATGAATCTTTTATACACTCAATAGCAATAGGTGAAGATACAAGTAGATTAAGTGAAATATTAAATAATCTTGCAAACTTATATAATGAATCAAATAAAGATAAAACTAATATGTTTTTATCTCTACTTGAACCAATATTTATGTTAATTGTTGGATCTATTATTGGTTTTATAGTTGTAGCTATGTTACTTCCGATATTTTCTATGAATTTAGGTTGATTATGAAAAATGGAATTGTATTATTAGTTACACTTTTTTTTATTATAGCTTTATCAGTATTAGTTATAAAAAATCTAGATGATACAGATAAATATCTTCAAAAGAATGAATATATTTCAAATAGCAATCAATTACTAATAAATATTAAGAATACACAAATAGAGGTCTCAAAACTCCTGAAAACAAAAAGTAGTAGTTTTGAAGATGATGATTTAAATGTAAGCTTACCTTTAGTAAGTAAAGACTTGAAAATATCTTTTTACCTACGTAAATATGACAAAGTTGATATTAATAGTATAAATATTAAAGATAATAACGAACTTCATAATCTTTTTGAAAACTATAATGTGTATAATTATGACTATTTTGTTGATATATATAAGCAAATTTTAAATGAAAAAAAAATATCAAAGATAACTAGTAGTGCTCAGTTGGATTATGTAATTGATAAGTTTAAAATAAAAACAGAAGATATTCAAATAAAAACCATCAATGATATGATTGGTTTTTTAGAAAACAAAGATTTGTTTGAGCTAAATATAGATGCAAAATATTTTGATACTAAATTAAAAGCATACTATATTTTAAGTAAAACTGGAGAGGTTAAGTATTTTGACATTAGTTTCATCTAATAAAAAAACAAAAAAACTATTTTTGACCACAAAAACAAAGTTAAGCAATGCAATTGATACAAAACTAGACATTATAGTTTCTCCTGAGTTTTATTGGGTAAGAAAATTTGAAATTCCTGTAAAAACTGAAGCACAAGCTAAAGATGTTTTACCTTCACTTTTTGAAGATATTACAAATGAGACTTCATCTTTGACTTATCAAGTTAAAAGGTTAGAGGAAAATCTTTTTTTATGTTTTGCTTTTAATAATAAAAAAATATATGAAGCTATAAAAAGTTCTGGAATATTGGTATCAAATATAGCTTCAATTTATTTTGCTCAAAATGAGTGTGTAGATTATAAATGTTTTAAAATTGATGGACTTTGTTTTGCTTATGTTAGCGATAATATTTTAGTAAAGATTCCTAATGTTTTAATTGATGAGTGCGTAGATTTTGTTGGTGTTATAGGAAATATAAAACTAAGCTCCATGAGGCTTCAAATAAAACTTTATAATGATTTGTTCAATACAAAACTTCTTTATACTTTTTATTTTATATTTGCTGTTTTGATTTTATTAAATATAGCTAGATATGTTGATTTTACTTTACAAATAGAACCTTTGGAAGATAAAATAGAGAATATAAAAAGGGTAAATGATTTTCCAAACTCTATGATACAAGCAAATTCTATTTTAAATGATTTTGAAAAGAAAATTAGAGTTGAAAAACAAAAAAGAGAAGCAATCTCTTATATACTTACAAACCAAAGATTAAGTTTAAAATCTTTTGATATGCAAAATGACGAAATAATTTTAGAGTATCAAACTTCAAATAAAAATGAAGTTCAGCTTTTTTTAAATAAAAATTTCAAAAATATTAAAATAACTACAGTTAAAAATCTAACAAAAGTAGTGGTGAAACTATGAATAGAATAAATCCTTTATATATATTAGTTTTACTTTTAACCCTTTTTTTAATCTCATTTAATATCTATTTGAATAAAAAAGATGAGTATTCAAAGCTTTTAAGTGAAAAAAGAGTTATAGAGATAAAAGCAAAAAATTTTAATCAATACAAAAATAATTGGTTTGACAATGGAAAAATTGAGAGAAAGATTGAGACCATTTTAAAATTAAAAGAGTTTGAGACAGAAAAAATATCAAAAATATTAAATAAAAAATCTGTAAAAATAGTTTTAGAGAGTAAAGACACAAGAAAGCTACAAAGTTTTTTAACAAAATTTTTAAATGAGAATTTAATTGTAAAATCATTACAACTTGAAAGAGATTCTATCGTCATTCAAATAGGAAAAATGTAATGAATTTTTTAGTTAAATTATTTTTAATATTTGTACTTTTTATTTTTTCCTTAATTGTTTTTTTACCAAAAGAACAGTTATTTTATCAATTTGAAAAACTACTTTTAAAAAAAGAGATAATAGTATCCAATGAATTATCAAAAGATAAGTTTTTTTATTTAGTCATAGAAAATCCAGATGTTTTTTACAAAAAAATTTTATCAACAAATATAGAAAAAGTACAATTCTATTCTTACTTATTATTTACAAAAGTAAATATTGAAAATATATTTGTTTCAAAATCATTTAGAGATTATTTACCAAAAAGTATTGAGAATTTAACTCTTTCACATTCTATTTTAGATTTTAAAAATATAAATATTAACTCATCTGGAAAGTTTGGAAGACTAAGTGGATCTTATAATATATTTAATAAAAAAATCAAACTAGAACTAAAACCATCAAATAGTGTTGATTTGTCATTTTTAAGAAGGTTTAAAGAAAAAGAGGGAAGGTACATATTTGAACAAAGCTTCTAATATAATCATAACAAAGTTTTTAATATATATCTATACCATATTAGTTGCATATATTTTAAGTGTAAGTGTATCATTTTTTTTACCTAAAAACTCTATAGAGTTTCAAGAGAGTTCTGCTATAAAAATAGACTATGATAGGTATATGGGATTTTATTCTACAAAGACAATTAATATAAATAATAGAAAGCAAATTATCAATCAAACATTGAATAAATATGAACTAAAAGCTATTTACTCAACTACAAATCATAGTGGTTGGGCTATTGTTCAAAATAAAACAACAAAAGAGAGCTCAATTCTTACACAATTTTCAAAACTTGATAACTATAAATTAATAAGATTATACAAAGATAATATTGTATTTGAACTAAGTGGAAAAGAATATAACCTTCAAATACAAGATCTAAAAATAAAGCTCGGAGATAAATAATGAAACAAATTAAAATAATATTTTTAATGATACTATTAAATTTTTTTGCCTATGGAAATGAAGAGAAAATAAATATAAATTTTAAAGATTTAGAAATTATTGATTTAGTGAAAATTACTTCAAAAGTTATTAACAAAAATATTTTATTAACAGATGAAATAAATGGTAATGTTGATTTCATTTCAAACAAACCTTTAAATAAAAATGAGTTGGTAAAAATCCTAATTTATGTATTAGAAAATAAAGGTTACACTCTCATAAATAATGGAAGTATTCTTAGAATAGTAAAACTTAATGAAAGTGCAAAAAATAATGTTCCTGTAACTACTTCAAACTTAAAAACAAACTATAATCAAATAATAACAGAAGTTTTTAAAGTAAATAATGCAAATGTTGATTATATAGCATCAAGAATAAGACATCTCATTTCAAAAGAAGCAAAACTTGTTACAAATAAAGAATCAAATACTATTGTGCTTACAGATTTCCAAGACAATATCAAAACAGTAAAAAAAATATTAAATATAATGACGGTTGGAGCAAAAAAAACAATGCTTACAATTAAACTTACAAATATGATCGTAACTGATACAAAGAAAAATTTAGATGAAATAAAAAAAGCAATCTTTGATGAAAAGATTGAAACAGAAAAGGTTGAAATAATAGCAAATAAAGAAAATAATTCTTTAGTACTTATTGGAAACAAAAAGAATACAAACTATTTAAAAGATTATATTAAAAACTTAGATAGAAATGACTCATTAAGAAAAAGAATAGTAAATGTTTATGCACTAAAAAATATAGAGGCTAAAAATGTAATTAAAATTGTAGATGATATAGTTGGTAAAAAAACATATCTTGATCCAAATGATAAACCTCTTGCTTCAATAGATGAAGAAACAAATTCAATTATTCTTATGGGACCTTCAAATGAACTCAAATTTATTAAAATACTTTTAACACAACTTGACAGAGATAAAGCTCAAGTATATGTTCAAGCTAAAATTATTGAATTAAGTGATAGTTTATTGGATGAAATTGGCATAAAATATGGAATTTTTGGAGGGAAAACTAATAATTCTGGAATAGGAACCTTTGCATCCTCATTAAATGGAGGAAATGCTTTTGCATTTGAGTATTCTGATATTGGATTAGAGATACCAGATTTAACATCAGGGTTAGCTTTAGGTGCATCAATATCTTTATTAAATCAAGATGGAGCATTAGATATTGTATCTGAACCATCTATTTTAGCTTTAAATAATAAAGAAAGTTCTATATATGTTGGAGAAACTATTTCTATAAAAACTTCAAGTACAACAACAGATGGTGGAAACACTAATGATAATTACCAAAGAGAAGATGTAGGTTTGACATTAAAAGTCAAGCCTAGAGTTTCAAATGATAATAAAGTTATGCTTGATATTAATACAATATTAGAAGATGTAAAAACAACTCAAACAAATAGTGGAAACGCTGATACATCTAAAAAAGAGATTAAAACAACTGCTATTGTAAATAATGGAGAAAGTGTAATTTTAGGTGGACTTATTCAAGATAAAGATGAATCTACTATTAGTAAAATTCCAATTTTAGGAGATATTCCAATTCTTGGAAATATTTTTAAACACAAAAAGATGAATACCTCAAAAAAAAGTTTAGTTGTTATTGTAACACCATATATAATTCCTAAATCAAAGGATTTAACTTATATTAGAAATCAATTGGCAGAGTTAAAAATACTTGAAGGAAAGTATTTAAGACAATCTCTTATAAGGCTTAAAGAAAAACAGTTAAAACAAAAAGAAAATGATAAAGAATATAAAAAGAAAGTAGACAAACTTGATAAAGAGTTAAACTCAAGTAAAGAAGAGAAAATAAAGAACTTTAATCAACAAACTTCAATACAAAAATATGATTTAATGATGAAAAAACTAGGGTATTAATGATGAATATTACTGAGATACATAATATTAATCTTTTACCATATGATCAAATAGAAAGATATGATATTGCACTTAAGAATTATGTCTTATTTACTAAAATTGATGAAAAAATTATTATAGCTTTAAGTTCTGAAAATTTAAGTTCATCATTTGATTATCTTTCAAAGTATGATTATGAGTATGAAATAATTTATTTAGATGAAATTTCTTATGAAAAGCTTTATACTAAGTTCTTAGAACTTAAAACTGATAAAGAAATGAGTGCAATTCAACAAGAACAAGAGAGTGCAACATTAGATGATGAAGAGTTTTCAGTTAGTGAGTTTTTAAAAGTTGGAAATGATATATTAACCTCTGAAGAATCTGCTCCAATTATAAAATTTGTAAATTCACTTTTTTATCAAGCCATTAAGAAAAAAGCATCAGATATTCATATTGAGATGCATGAATATAAAGCAGAAATTAGATATAGAGTTAATGGGGTTTTAGTAAAGCATATTGAACTTGATAAAAATATTATGTTTTTAGTTATTTCAAGAATTAAAGTTATCTCAAATTTGGATATTAGTGAAAAAAGAATACCTCAAGATGGACGTACGCAGATTAAAATTTCTGGAAGAACTTTAGATATTAGGGTTTCAATATTACCTACTTTTTATGGGGAAAGAGTTGTAATGAGAATCTTAATGCAAAGTGATGATCTGCTTAGTATCAATGAGTTAGGTTTTCCTTCTTATATAACTGATGAACTTGAAAAAGTTGTTAAAAATTCTTATGGAATGGTTCTGGTAACTGGTCCAACAGGAAGTGGTAAATCTACAACATTACACTCTCTTTTACACCAAGTTGTAAATGAAGAGAAAAATATTATAACAATAGAGGATCCAGTAGAATATAAATCAAATGAGTTTTCACAAATACAAGTTAATAACAAGGTTGGACTTACTTTTGCTTCTGGTCTTAGATCTATTTTAAGGCAAGATCCTGATATAGTAATGCTTGGTGAGATTAGAGATAGAGAAACAGCTTCAATTGCAGTTCAAGCAGCATTAACCGGACACTTACTCTTTTCAACTCTACATACAAATAGAGCAACAGCAGCTGTGACAAGACTTATTGATATGGGGGTGGAGAAGTTTCTAATCTCTTCTGCACTCTTAGCAGTCCTTGCTCAAAGATTAGTTAGAAAGCTTTGTAATAAATGTAAAGAAGAAGACCATTCTCATGCTTCTCATGAACTTTTTAGATTAGATGATGGTAATGTTATTTATAAAAGTGTAGGATGTAAAGCTTGTAATTTTACAGGTTATGCGGGAAGGATTGCATTAGGTGAATTGTTTGTAATTACTGATGATATAAAAGAGTATTTAAAAGGAGAGATTGATGATAACTCTTTGCTTAAACTTGCTATTGAAAATAAAATGATCCCTTTACAAGAACAGTTAAGAATGATGCTTAAAAATGGTGACACATCAGTTGATGAGGCAGTAAGAATAGGTATAAAATAAATGAAATCATCTTTTTCCTTAATAGAAGTTATTATAGCTACAGTATTGTTATCTGTAGTGATTTTATCTTTATACCAAGTAAAAAACAATAATATTTTTATTTTACAAAAAGGGATAGAAAATAAAAAAAATAAAGAGTATCTACAGCTTGTATACGATACACAAAGCTATTCAAAAAGAGATAAAAATATATACTTAGATAAGTTTTATAATATAAAGGATGATGAGTTAAGACGTGAGTTTAAAGAAATAAAAATAAAAATAAAAGATAAAATTTTAGAATCAACTCAAGCTCAAACAAAAAGTTTCAAATTAAATATTAAAAACTATACAACTTTATATACTATAGAAAACAAAACTTCAAAAGATATTTATAGATTTGAGTTAGAATTTTGATAAATGGTAACGAAATCATGTTTAAAGCTAAAAAGGCATTTACTCTTTTAGAAGTAGTTATATCTATCACCATATTTATAATTTTGTTAATTTTTTTATATAGAGCTTTGGATGACACAAAATTAGGAAATAGGAAGTTTGAGAAATATCTGCAAGAGTATGATAACTCAAACTATTTATATAAGATATTTAGTAAAGATATAGCTCAATCTATAAGTGATGTAAAAATTACTCAAGATTTAAATGGTAACTCTATAATCATATTTGAATCAACAAATAACTATTATAATCCTTTTTATAAAAATATAGCCTACATTATCTCTTCAAATAATAATTTAATGAGAATAGAAAGCGAAGATAAATTTGAAAAAGCAAATGGCTCAACTGAATTTTATAATAAGTGTTATATTACAAAATTACTTGAAAATGTAGATAAGTTCTTAATATTGAAAAAAGAGGATAAAATTGTTTTTATAGTAAATCAAAAAAATAAGGATAGAATTTACTATCCAACTTATAAAATAAAATGATTCTTTTTTTTTGAAATTTACTTTGAAAAAATTATACTAATCAATGAGAACTTGCATTACACAAGAATCATAAATTTAGAAGAACTCTTTTTTTGAAGATATTAATTGTAAACTATCCATAAGGATAAGTTTACAATAATTTTATTTATTATTTAATCTTCTTCCAAATACTCATTTGAGAGATTGTATGTTGGTGTTTTCTAGCTGTCTCTTTTATCACAAATGGTACATCAATAGTTTGAACAAGTTCAAATCTATCTTTTAAGTTCTGTTTTAAAGTATCTAAAGTTTTTATCTCTTTATTGTCTTTTAAGAAGCCTCCTAACCAATTTTGCTTTGGAGTATACTCTTCTAACCAAGTATATGGAGATAAAAGAACAAGAAGTCCATCTTTATTTACTCTATTCGGAATATCATCTAAAAACTTTTGAGGATAATATAATCTATCTATTAAGTTTGAACAAAAAATTAAGTCATAATCAATATAGATATCTTTTAAATTACAAGCATCCCCTTGCATAAAAGTAACTTTATCTTTTATCTCTTTTAAATCAAAATCATTTAAAGAGATAGTTTTTTCTTCATAAAGTTCACCCTCTGTTGCAACTTTATAGGTTAAGGTGTCATATTTTTTAAGTTTTACTCCAACATTAATAAAGTTAGCACTAAAATCTATTCCTACTACTTCATCAAAATATCTAGCTAACTCAAAAGAGCTTCTTCCTACAGAACATCCTAAATCTAACGCTTTGGTAGTATTAATTGTCTCAAAATATGGTTTTAATAATTCAACACTTGCTTTAGGAAAGTTTCTTATCCCAAAATTCTCTTCTCCATAATGAAATTCACAATATTGAGAGATTTGTTCATCTGTTTCATATACATTATCATTTAGTTCAGTTCTGTAATCATTTGAACTTTGAACATATCTAAAACCTGCATGTTGAAAGAAATGTTTTCTAAAAGCATATCTTGCACTTCTTAAAATCTCATTTCCTAAAGAGATAAAAGAACCACCTTTTATAAGAGCATGTCTATCATCAAAAGTTGGAGTTGTAAAATCATCATATACAGGATGAGTTTTAAAACCATCAAAAGGGTATGTAGGAGTTATACTCCATTGCCAAACATTTCCAACAACATCATAAAAATCATCCATCTTATACTTATCAACTGGTGTTTGATTAAAATATTTAAAACCTATATTTGCCTCTTTTTCTTGAGCTTTTACATAATCATTTAATCTATAATATTCATCTTCACTTGGAAGTCTTACTTCAAAGCCAAGTTTTTCACTTTTATATTTACAAAAAGCTTCAGCTTCATAAACATTTATATCAACTGGAAAATTTAAAGGTAAAGGAACTACTCTATTTATCTCTCTTAAATAGTATCTCCCCTCTTTTTTAAGCCAAAAAGTTGGATGTTTCGCCTTTGAGAACTCTAACCACTCTTTTCCATCTTTAGAGAAGTATTCAGGTTTTAAATAACCATTGTCTTTTACAAACTCTAAAAACTCTCCATTTGATACTAAATATTTTGAAGCTTTAAAATCTTTTATATAAGCTTTATGAAAAGCAAATTCATTATCCCAACCATAAAAAATTGGCTTATCATAATCCTTTTCTAAAATTACTTCTCCACCTTTTACTTCTACTAATTCATTTGTAGGAAAAGTATCTGAAAACTCATTGCAATAAGTAAAGTCTTCTCTTTCATTTAAATATTTTATATTTAATTCTCTAAGTAATACAGAAGAGGTCTCAATATGAATATTTTCATGTTCAATTCCCATTAAAATAATCCACATAGGACTATCCCAATTTATTGGAAGAGTAAACTCCATAGTATCTATTAAATTTAAAACTATCTCTTTTACTTCATCTCTATAGGTTTTAGTCTCTTCATAAGTTGGCCAAGAATAGTTTTCACTATTTAAATCATCCCAACTCATTTCATCTACACCAATAGCAAAGATAGATTCAAAAGTTTTATTTACTCTTTTATTTATAATATTTGCAATATTTAGTTTATTGATAAAAAATGTTGCTGTGTGTCCATAATAGAAAATTAAAGGGTGTCTTAATCTGTTTGGTTGTTTATAAAGATGTTTTTTATCTTCTAATAAATCAAATAGTTTTTCATCTAGTTCATAGGTTTGAAGAAAATATTTTTTTATCTCTTCTCTTTTTTCCTCTACCGTTCCCTCACTTAAATTTATTGTCTCTTTAATATAGTCCATTGCTTTCCTTTTATAGTTCATCCAAATAATTAATAGTCGATATTTTATTAGCTTTTTTAAACTCTTTGTATAGATTTAATAGTTGTTTTAACTCATTTTCATCTATTTTAGTTAAATGATTTTCCAATCTAATTACTATATCTGTAAACTCCATATTGAGTAAAGATTTACAAACAATATTTTCTAAAAACAACATTCCTAATCTTTTTATAGAGTTTGTTGAATCTAAAATAGAAATAGCATCTGAAGTTAGTATTAACACTTCATTTAATAACTTTTCATCTAATTCATTTTCAAAAAGTTGCTTATATAAAATATTTAAAGCTTGGTTATGTTGAACAACAGGTAACTCATCTCTATCCCCAACCGATTGTTTTAATTGATAACCTACTTTTCCATAACTTATTGATTTTTTTATATTATCAAGATTTTGTTTAGTACTTGTTAGATAGATAAATCTATATGCAATTGCCATATTTACAAAAGTTGCACCATATTCAAAAGCACCTAATGTTGGAATACTTAAACATTTTTTGTAGTGTTCAATTGCTTTTTCATAATCACAATTCCACTCATCATAATTTGCTTTTATATTGTAATAGTGCCATAACCAAATAGGTTCATTATCAAAATTATGGGAATTAATTAAAAGATAAAGTTGCTCTAAAGAAGATACTCCTTCTTCCTTTAACTGCTCTTTTCTTTGACTTACAATAATCCAAGCTTTTCTTTGTAAATATCTAACTTCTAAAGCTGTAGGTTTTTCTTTTCTTGTAAACTCTATATTATTTGGTAAAGTAGAATATGCCTCTTCAAAGCGTCCCATTCTTTCAAATAAAGAAGAGATAATTACTGAATATTTACTTGGATTTATTTCAAATAGATATTTTGCTAATAAAATAGCTTGTTCAAAATAACCATTTCTTTCAAATAGAGCTAATAATTTATCTAAACTATTAATAGAAAGTTTTCTATATAAAGACTCTTTTGTTTGCTCAAAGTTTTCTAAATCCCTTGGATCAAACATTTGTCCTGCAATATCAAACCAATAATTATCAATTAGTTTATATTGTTGTTTCTTTTCTACAGTAGCAATAAATTTCTCTAAAATATTTAAAACTCTTTTTTCATCAAGTACAATATTTTTTACATAATTATATAAAATCAATAAAGAGATAGGATTTTCAAAATACTCTATACACTCTTCTATATGATTTCTTAAGAAATAAGATAATCTTCTTTGTTCATCATCTAAATTTTTAAAAAAGAAGTTTTTTGTAAAGTAGATTCTTGAAGAGTCTTCTTGAACTAAAAACTTAAAATCATCAAAACTTCTATTTATAAAATTTTGAAATCCAAATACTAATTGATTTGATTTTTCTGCTTCTTCAAATAAGTTTTTACCGCAATACTCAAAAAGCTCTAAAGAGATATATACCTTTTGGGTATCAAACTTTTTTGTAGAACATAATTGAAGTAAAGAGTTTAATCTCTCCTCTTTTGAAGAGAATAAAAAGTCTATATTTTTATTTGGGATAATTTTTAAATCTCTTATTATCTCAATATTTTTAACCGAAGAAGAGAGTAATCTTTTTTGAATCACCTTTACTTCATCATTTCTTACATGAATATTTATTTCATTGAAGTTTTTAAGTAGAGCTTTTAATAAAACACTATTTGCCCAATGCTCTTTAGGTAAGATTTCAAGATTATATAAATCAATTTGTGTTTTTTTATCATATTGAGAAAAAGCTAGATTTAATCTTTTTTGTTTTTTTATATCTTTATTTAACCATGAAGACAAGATATTTTTAAACTCACTTCTTTCTGCTTCTAAAATAGAGGGCATTAAAAAAAGTCCAAATAAAAAAATCAAAACAAAAATTAAAGAGATAGAGTCAGGTAGTTGCCAATCAAAAGGCATTTCAAAGATGATTTTTTTAGATAAATCCTCAAAAATTGAAACAGAAAGAAAAGCAAACATAATCACAATAATTGAAAAAATTGAGATAAAAGAAGAGGAGATTCTTTTTTTAAGAAAATATGAAAATGAGTTTCCACATAAAGAACTTAACTCCTCTTCAAATTTATCAAAACTATCCTCTTCACATAAACATATATCAATACAGTTATTTTCTTTAACTATAATTTTATCACTACTTGAAACTCTTTGTGTTTTATAAAGAGTTGAAGAGTAAATGGTACACTTTGTACTATAGTTCATCTATTTTCTAATACCCTCTTTTGCTAATTTATTTTGTAAAGCATCGGCAAACTTATATACTCCCTCTTTTAATTCGAAAGGAAAGTTTTCTAAACACTCTTTTTTATAACTTTCTACAAACTCTTCATCATAATTTTCAAAAGCAGAAGTCAAAATTTCAATATATTTTGCAGGGATATAAGTATTTTCATCCCCTATTTTTGCTAATTTATCAGTTTTTGTAGTCATAAAAGCTACAGCATTTTCTTCTAAAAAAGCACCCTCTATGTTTTCAGCTTTTATCTCTATTTGTGAATAGTTTTTTTCTCGTTGTTTTAAAACCTCAAACTCTTCAGTTGAAAGTTTGATAACAACTCCGGTAGTTGTACTATTTTTATCTTCTTGTAGATTTAAAAATACCCCATTTACTTCTTTATTATCAAAAGTAATATACTCAATTGAATTCCAAACTTTTTTATATCCTTTTACTCTTACAGGAATTAAGTCTTTATAACTTAACTCTCTTTGAAAAGATTTTTGAGCACTGCTTAAGTTAATTAAAGAACCAAAACCAAAAAGATACATTATACAAGTTTCTCTTTAGTAAGAATGATACCGTCTACATCGGCATAAACATAATCCCCATCATTAAACTGTACACCACAAAATGATAATTCAAGGTTTCTTTCAGCTTCCGTTACTGGAATATATTTTCTTGGACAAGTTCCCCTTGCAAATAATCCTACTGGAATATCTTTTATTTGTTCAGTATCTCTTACATAACCATTTACAATAATTGCTTCATAATTATTTGCATGGGCAAATTTCATTAAGTTTTCTCCAACTACTGCAAAATACTCATTTTCTACATCAACTACAACAATTTTTCCAGTACCATTTTCATCTCTTAAAATTTTAATTAATTCACTGTTATTTCTATCTAATTTTACTGTTACAACAACTCCAGAAGCTTTTTGTTTTGCTCCATAGTTTTTAAACTCATTATCTAAAACATAAACCTTATCTGGATGTTCATCACAAATATCAGCAGTATAAAAACTCATTCTTTTCCTTTTATTATTTTCTTTTTACTAATTATCTCTAAATAGCTTTAAGGTACTCTTATTTTAATTAAAATAGGAATTAATCTAAAATAATATATAATTAAACTACAATGAATAAAATAACTACTCTATTTATAATTTTTCTATTATCTTTTACTACTTTATTTGCACAAAATAGAGTTTTATTAACACAAGAAGAAAAAAACTTTTTAAAAGAGAACTCTCCTTTAAGACTACATAATGAACTAAATTGGCCTCCTTATAACTACTTTGAAGATGGTAAACCAAAAGGTTTTTCTATTGATTATATGAACCTTCTAGCAAAAAAGCTAGATGTAGAAGTTGAGTATATTACAGGTCCTTCTTGGGATGAGTTTATGCAAATGCTTCAAGAGGATAAGATAGATGCAATAATAAATATTTCTAAAAATAAAAAAAGAGCAAAAACTATTGCTTTTACCTCTGTTTTTCATACAGCTGCAAATGCTATTTATGTAAAAGAGGGAAATAATCATCTTGATTCCCTTGAGAGTTTAAAAGGTAAAACAATAATTATGCCTAAAGGCTTTTTTGCTCAAAAAGCAATTGAAAAGTTTTATCCAGAGATTAATCAAATCCTTGTAAAAGACTCTTTAGAAGCTTTAAAACTACTCTCTTTAGGAAAAGCTGATGCAACTGTTGGTAAAAAAAATGTTTTAGACTATGTGATTACTACAAATAATATTTCAGGAGTTGTTCCTTCTGCTTTTGTTGATGATAATAGAATGGTAAGTTTAATCTCAATTGGAACTTCAAAAGATAAAATTATTTTAAGAGATATTCTAAAAAAAGCACAAAAAAGTGTAAGTGATGAAGAGCTTTTAGAGTTAAAAAGAAAATGGTTTGGTACAAATAATCTTATAAAAAAGAAAGATATCTCTTTTTTAAATAAAGAAGAACTTGAATATATTCAAAATAGAAAAGTTATTAGAATGTGTAATATAACTGATTTAAAACCTATCTCTTTTGAAGATGAAGGAAAAATAAAAGGTATTTCTATTGATATTTTGAAAAAAATAGAAGAGATGATAAATGTTAAATTTATACCTATTCCTACTGTTTCGTGGGAACAAACAAAAGAGTTTTTAAAAATCAAACAGTGTGATATTATACCAACTGTTACAAAAGATGAGGACATACAAAGTTTCTCAAATCTTACAAAAGCATACTTAAATTATAAACTTGCAATTATTACTCAAAAAGATAAATCTGTTGTTTCTAGTTTAGATGAAGTTTTGGATAAAACCATGGCAGTAAGATATGACTCATTTTTAATAAAAGAACTTAAAAAAACTAATCCAAATCTTGATATTTTAATCACAAAAACAGATAGAGAGACATTAGAAAAAGTAAGTAATGCAGAAGCTTATTTTGCAATTCAACCTCTTCCAATTGCTTCTTATTATATGTCAAACTATGCTTTAAAAAATCTATATATTTCAAGATATACAGATATGAATTATTCAGTAAGCATGGCTATTCATAATGAGAATAAAATTCTATTAGATATTTTAAATAAAACCTTAGAAAAAATCACAGAAGAAGAGCATAGAGAAATTTTCAATAAGTGGACTGCTGTATCTTTTAAGGAAGGTCTTAACTATAAACTTATTTGGCAAATTGTAATTCTAAGTTTTTTAGTTTTTGGTATTTTTATATATAGACAAAATATTTTAAATAAGCATAATAGAAAATTGCAAGAAGCAAACAATAAAATTGAAGAAAAAACAATGCAACTTGCAAAACAAAAAATCTTATTTGAAACTCTTTATAACAAATCTTCAGATAGTGTTCTTCTAATTAAAAACAAAGTAATAACTGATTGTAATGAATCAACTAAAAATATTTTAGGCTTCACAAAAAAAGAGGTAATAAACAAACATCTACACGATTTAGCACCAGAATACCAACCAGATAATACCTCTTCTCAAAGACTTTTTGAAAATAAAATTGAAAAAGCTTTAATCTTTGGGGTTAGTAGTTTTGAAGCTATTCTTTTAAATTATCAAAGAAGAGAACTTTGGGTAGAGATAGTTTTAACTTCTATTGAGATTGAAAATAGAAGAGTTATTCATACAGTTATTAGAGATATTTCTACTAGAAAAATATTAGAACAAAGATTAGAAGAGTTAAATGCAAATTTAGAAGAGAGAATAAAAAAAGAGATTAGAAAAAATGAAAATAGTACAAAACAACTAATCCAACAAAGTAGATTAGCTCAAATGGGAGAAATGATTTCTATGATTGCTCATCAATGGAGACAACCATTAGCTGCAATATCTGCTACTACAAATAACTTACTTGTAAAACTTATGATTGAAGATAAAGTAGAGAAAAATACTTTAGAAGATGAATTAATGTTAATAACCGAATATTCAAAACATCTATCTTCAACTATTGATGATTTTAGAAACTTCTTTAAAAGTGATAAAGAGAAAGAAGAGTTTGATTTAGAAGAAGTAATAAAAAAAGCAATTAGTATTACAAAAACTTCTATGGCAGCAAAAAATATAAAACTAGAAACAAGTTTTGAAAAAGATTTACGTTTATACTCTTATTCAACAGAGCTACAGCAAGTAATTCTAAATATAATAAAAAATGCCGAAGATATTTTATCTGAAAAAAATAGTAATGATAAACAAATTTCTATTTCAACATACAAAAGAAATGAGAATAATATTGTTATAAAAATTCAAGATAATGGTGGTGGAATAGAAGAGTCACTTATTGAAAAAATCTTTGACCCTTATTTTTCTACAAAAAGTGATAAAGAAGGAACAGGGCTTGGTCTTTATATGAGTAGAATCATTGTTAATGACCATTGTAAAGGTAATTTAAAAGTTATCAATGAAAATGAAGGAGCAACATTTTTAATTGATTTACCTATTAAATAAAAGGACATAAAATGCAGAATCTAAAAGAGTTAGTAGAATATAGTAAAACATTAAATATTCTTTTTATAGAAGATAATAGTGATGTTAGAGAACAACTAAATAAACTTTTTAAAAACTTTTTTTCTCATATAGATATTAGTTTTAATGGCTATGAAGCTTTACAAGAGTATAAAAACTTTAGAGTAAAAAACAATAAATTTTATGACCTAATAATTACAGATATAAGCATGCCAAAACTTGATGGGATAGAGCTTTGTAAAGAGATTTTTAAAATTAATAAAGAACAAAAAGTTATGATAATCTCAGCTCATACAGAAAAAGAAAAACTAACTCAACTAAATGAAATAGGTATAAACCATATTCTGCAAAAACCTGTTGAACATACTAGTTTAATAAGTACTCTCTCAAGCTTAATATCTAGTATTAAAGAGAGTAAATAGAAGAGAATTAAATCTGCAGACTATTCTGGATTTTGTGTCAAAAACTACAGGTTTTGAATCAGAATTTAACAATCAATATTTATTCATAAAATTTAAAAATCCAATGGTGATTTAATATCACCTTTATTTAATTCTTTCACAACGTGTGTATATATCATAGTTGTTTCTATAGATTTATGTCCTAGTAGTTCTTGTATACTTCTTATATCTGTACCATTTTGTAAAAGATGAGTTGCATAAGAGTGTCTAAAAATATGTGATGTAACTCTTTTATCTATATTTGATTTTTTAACTGCATTTTTTATATTTCGACTTAGAGTTACATCTAAAATATGATGCCTTCTTTGTTTACCTGTTCTAGGGTCTTTTGAGATTTTACTCATAGGAAAAACATATTGCCATTTTGTATCATATTCAATATTTTTAAACTTTTTACTTAAAGCATATGGAATATAAACACTACCAAAGCCATCAGATAAATCCCTTTGATGTAATTCTTTTACTTTTTGAGTTTGTATTTGGAGTTCATTTTTTATACTTTGTGGTAAAGGGATAGTTCTATCTTTTAAAGATTTACTATCCCAAACATAAATTTTATCGAATCCAAAATCAATATCTTTGATACGAATATTTTGTACTTCCTTCATCCTTAAACCACAACCATACATAAGTTTAACTATAAGTTGATAAATACCCGCCATATTTAATATAATACTTTTGACTTCATCTATAGTTAAAACTACAGGAATATGTTTTCTTTCTTGAGCTCTTAAAGCTTGAATATTTTCATTTTTTAATGATATGTTTAATACTTGTTCGTAAAGAAATACAATGGAGTAAAAGGCTTGGTTCTGTGTAGTAGGAGATACATTTAGATTTTTGGCTAGATAAGTTAAATACTCTTCAATCTCTTTTTTACCCATAGTATTAGGATGTCTTTTATTATGAAATAGAATATATTTTTTTGCCCAATATATGTATACATTTTCAGTTTTTAAACTATAGTGTTTTACTCTGATTTTATCTCTCATTATATCAAGTAGTTTTTTACCCATAATATCTCCTAAATTATAAAAATGTTTTTTAAAGTTAAATTTTTCACTTTTAACATACATTATGTATACTAAAGTTCTAAATATGACATAAAATAAACATAAAAATTATAACTTATAATAAAAATATATAGAAAAATTATTGTATTTTGTAATATTTTTTCTATAAGTATGCATAAAATAAGCTTTTTAATAAATATATAATAAATAAGTGGATTTAAGTACTTTATTTATATAATGTATATTCAATAAATAGTTGTATCTATGATGAAACTAAAGTTTATAGACGAGGAAATTAAAGTGAGAAACTATACACTGGAATTATCAGTATCTACAAAATATACATTAGACACTATTATAGAAGTAGACAAACAATCCGAAAAAGAACTATTTGAAGAAGTTTATAAACTTGCAAAATATTTTAAAGAAGAACTTAACTATGATTTTGTGCCCTTTTGTTCATATGGTGATTTGAAAGAAGAATATAAAGCTTTACTATTCACAGAACAAGCTCTTGATAAATTTATAGAAGAACCAATGCCATATCGTATTTATGGAGCTTGTACCTTTGCTATTCAAAAGTTTACAAAAGAACCTGATCGCTGGGTTCTTAAATGGATTTGGCTTCATCCTTTTTTTAGAAACAGAGGGAATCTAAAAAAGAATTGGAATAAGTTAGAAGAAAAGTTTGGTAATTTTTTAATAGAATCTCCAATATCTAATGATATGAATAGTTTTTTGGAAAATATAAATTCTAAATATGAACACATAATAATATAGATACAACAAAACATTGGAGAGAAATAAATTACCCTGCGGAAAATTTATTGGCTCATTTTAAACGTTATGTAAAAAGGTTAACATATGATAAAAATTCTGACGATTGCTTTGTTGACTGTTGTTGTATATTTTGCGTACAAAAAATTTCGGGAAAACCAGAAACAAGATAAGCTACACTCATTAAAGTACAATCTACAAAGATTACATCTTAAAGTGATCAAAAGAATCGAGGAGCTTATTAAGATAGACGGTTTCGTAGAAAAATACTACAAAGAGATATTTAAGCATGTTCAAAATGATTGTATTAATCATCCAGAACAGTGTGATTTACTTCGAAAAAATCCGATACACCAAATATTAGTTAGAAGAATACCCGATACTGAAAAAAAAATCTTTTCAAAGCTTTCCCAAAATCAAATACATTATTCCAAAATGACAGAACTGGAAAACATTTATACCCACAAACAAATCAAAAGACTAAAGAAGTATTTGATAGCTAATTTTTTATCCGAATTCAAAAAATGCGTACATTTAAAACAATGCAAAGTTATTGATTTATTGAATTATGATATTGAGCATTTTTTCCCCGACATGGTGCTAAAAGAGCTTAAAGGCAGTATTAAAGAAATGGAAGAAAAAGCTTTACTACTAATTACACAACATTCTCATCAAAACAGTAATGATCTTACGAAATATTTAGAAATATTTTATCATGGTCATTGGATAGACAATTAGCATGTGGTGGTATCTCCACTTACATAACAAATCAGTGGAACCAATAAATTACCCTGCGGGCAATTTATTGGCTCATTTTAAACGTTATACAAGGAAATTTAAATGAACTTAAAAATAATAATGACTCTTATGGTTCTCATCAATTTTGTTTTTGGGAATGATATATATATCAAAAACTATGATGATTTAATAACTGCAACAAATAATCTAACAAAACCAATAGATCAAAGGTGGATATTTGTTGATAAAGATAATAAAATTGCTTTTGAGGATGACCCTAATTTAACAAAATATTTTCATAAATATTTTTATTATATGTTAGATAATCAAGTTGAAATTCAAGTTAAAAGTATTCCAACAAAAGCCATGGAAAACACAATATATAAAAATGAATCAGTTTTTGTATTCAAAGGCATAAATAGATTATTTCGGGGAGGTGTTTTTGCCTTTTATTACCCTAAAGATAAAAAAACAATATATTTAAAAAGGTGTATGGCAACAGGAGGTGATGTTATATTTTTAAAGGATAAGGCATTATATTTTCATCCAGTTGAAGGTAATGAATTCGTTAAAAAGAATTATAAAGGTTATAAAACTGAAACTATACAGCAGAAAATATTTGTTAAAGAACCATATAAAAAACAATATAATGGAATACATTATGATTTAGATGTTACAAAAAAAAGTAATAATGTTCCTCAATTATTTGATAGTGATTTAATTACTGTACCAAACAATGAATGTTTTATGATTGGTGATAATAGAGATCATAGTAATGATAGTAGATTTTGGGGAAGTGTGCATCAAGACCTAATAATAGGCATATCACTTCCAGTTAAATTAAAGCGTCGTTTAAAACATTAAGAAGATTGTATAACAAATCAGTGGAGCCAATAAATTACCCTGCGGGCAATTCATTGGCTCATTTTAAACGTTATATAAAGGCAAATTGATTGAAATATTTTATTCTTTTATTTTTTTCAGGTATTTTATTAGACATAGTGCTGAAAAAGTACAAATATTCAAATAAATTACTTAATTATTTTTTAGTTTTTATTATGGTGTTTGGGCATCCATTGTATTTTGGTTTATCTTTAATAATTGCAATTATTATAAATGGTACGTTATCACAAGACCCATTATTTAACCATTTTACGTTTGCAGGATATATAGTGCTCATTTTAAGTGCAATTGTCTTTGCATTTTTTAGATTTATTGTGTATTATAAATATTTTATTAAAAAAGATTTTAGAAATTATACTTGTAATGATTTGTATCGTTATTCAAGATTTTATATTTTTACACTTTTTGGAATTGCATTATATTTAAGTACGGTTGGTACTGAATTAGAGTTTTACACTGTCTATATGTTGCAACTATTTTTACCTTTTTTAGTTATATTCGTTCTTATGTATTCTCTTATTAAAGTATCCATTATAAAAGATAAGTATCAATCTAATACAAACTATTTTGAACAAAGAAAAAAGAATCTATTAAATAAAAAAAAATGATAATTATATAACAAATTATTGGAGAGAAATATTTGACCCTGCGGCTCAAATATTTCTCAACTTAAACGTTATACATACGAAAGGAACTAACATTGAATATTGAAGTAGAATATTTAGATAAATATGGGAGTATGTCAAATCAAAATCATTATATATCCAAACTTGGATTAGTTAAACATATGGCTATCGTAGGACAAAGATATGCTCCAACTTCAAAAAAAATATTTAAAACAATTGGAATGTTCCTACAATATAGTTATTTTTTACAATCTAATGCTTTAAATAAAGACAAATTTTCATTACCTCCTCATAATTTATATGACCCTACAGAAAAAGGACAGTTTTCCAATATTGTAGGAAAAGGAATAGCTGATTTTTTAGCAAAAAAATTAGACAAAGCTCTTCATACAGTTAATTATGAGGCTGCTATGAAAATAAAAAATATGCGAATATCTGGAAGCCGTCCTGATTTATTAGCTTTTACAAATAATGAAACTTTTGCAATTGAAGCAAAAGGTTATACAAAAAACTCTGTAAATGATATGTTCAGTCATAAAAATCAGTCTCAAGCTGGCGCTATCCCAGTGAATTTTACTGTAGCAAGTGTGTCTTATAATTTATACGATAAAGTAAAATGTAAATATCATGACCCATATAATGCAAATATTCCATTTGATGAAGAATTATTATCAGAAATAACCAAGAGATATTACTCTGGAATAATGAATTTTTTAGATTATGCAGATTACAAAGAAGTAGAATATAAAGATGAAAATTTTTATGAAATAGATATTTTATCTTCAAATTTTATTGATGGACATTATAATAGAACTTTTAGATATTTTTTTCATGATTTACTTCATCACAATCGATTTAAGTTAGTTTTACCGAAGAGCATAGAAAAATATTCAAAAGAAGGTTTGAACAGTCATACAGAACCTTTTTTATATGATAGTAATGAAGAGATTTATATTGATAACGATAGAATAGGATTAAAAATCACATAGTATGTATAACAAATCAGTGGAGCCAATAAATTACCCTGCGGCTAATTTATTGGCTCATTTCAAACGTTAGTTCAAATACTTCTAGTTTTTGGAACAAAATTAGAAAATCTAACTTACTGGCTTTATAACCTTTATTTAAAGATATAACTTGTTCCAAAAAATATTCAAGAAGTAGAACTTATAGATTCTTTTAAACTCTTAGGACTTTTTGAACAACAAAAATCACTTTTTAAGTCATAAGTTTAAGAATTCATCTAGTATGACCTCAAACAATATTGCCAACTATGAAATAGTTAGCAGTCAATTCCAAATACCCATATAAAAAAGTTTGAGAAAACTATTTTCATTTGGAAAAGTTCCACTCCCTAAATCTCTTCTAACTTCTTATCATATAAAGCCATCAACTCATCTAATTCTAGCTGTTTTTCTTCAAGAAGTTCAAACTTCTCTTCTACTTCTTTTTCATGTTGCGTTACAATTTTAGATAGTTCAATAACTTTACTATTATCACCTTGATTAGAAGCTTGAATTAATTGGGCTTGCTCTTTTTCTATCATATCTTCAATTTCCATAATAGAGTTTTCAAGTTTATCTACCTCTTTTTTTAAAGGAGAAGTTAATTTATTTCTTTCTTGAATAAGAGCAGCTCTTAACTTTTTATTCTCCTTTTTATTTACTTTAGGTTCTTTTACTTTCTCTTTTTGCTCATCTTGTTCTTCTTCATCCCAACCAATTTTTTCTAAAAATTCATCATAAGTCCCATCAAAATAATCAGCTCCCTCTTTTGCAAAAACAATAAGTCTATCACATACTTGTCTTAATAACTCTTCTGAGTGAGTAACAATAATAGAAGAACCAGCAAAGTTTTTAATAGCTTTTGTAAGTGAATCAATTGATTGCATATCAAGGTGGTTTGTAGGCTCATCAAGGAATAATAGATTTACATCTTTTGCTAAGATTTGTCCTAACATTACTCTACTCTTTTCTCCCCCTGACAGAAGTGATATTTTCTTTTTAACATCATCTTTACTAAACATCATAGAACCACAAATCCCTCTTACAGTAGATTCAGGAAGTCTAGAGTTTGCAACATAAATTTCATCCATAATTGTATTATTCGGATTTAAGTGTGCTATATTTGTTTGACCAAAATGTCCAAAAGTAGTAGTTCCATGATACTCAATAGTTCCACTTAAAGGAGTCAACTCTTTTGCAATATTATTTAAAAGTGTAGATTTACCCTTTCCATTTTTACCAATAATCCCTAAAGTCTCACCTTTTTTTAGAGTAAAAGAGATATTTTTAAAAAGTATTTCATTTTCTTTATATCCAAAACTTAAATCTTTTACATCTAGTAAAACTTTTGCAGGAGTATCTTTATAGTTAAAGTCAAACTCTAAAGTTGCTTCATCTACAATTGAATCCATCTCATCCATTTTTTCTAAAAGTTTTACTTTTGACTGAGCTTGCGCAGCGGTTGAAGCTCTTGCTTTATTTTTAGCAATAAACTCTTCTAGCTCTTTTCTTTTTTTATCTTGTGTTTCTTTTTGTTTTTCATAGTGTTCATCATTTGCTTCAAGTTGAGCATAAAACTTATGAGTATTTCCTTCAAGCATAAATAAAGATTGTCTTACAATACCCATAGTATGAGTACAAACAGTATCCATAAAGTCTCTATCGTGAGTGATAAGTATAACTTCCCCATCAAAACTTTTTAAAAAGTTTTTTAGCCATCTTAAAGAAAGGATATCCAAGTAGTTTGTAGGCTCATCTAGTAATAATAAATTTGGTTCTGTAATTAAAAGTTTTGCTAGATTTATCCTAATTTGATAACCTCCAGAAAAAGATAAAGGATCTTTTTGTAAATCTTCATGACTAAACCCAAGACCAAAAAGTATTTTCTCAACTTTATAAATAGAGTACTTATCATCTTCTGCTAAAGCCAAAGCTGTTTCATCTACTAAAGTCTTTTCTGTAAAAACTAAATGTTGCTTTAAAGCTCCTATCTTATAGTTTTTAGGAATTAAAATCTCTCCATCTTCAGCTTGTTCTTCACCTAAAATAAGTTTAAATAGTGTGGATTTACCTGTACCATTTCTTCCTACAAGCCCTACTCTTTGACCTTGTCCTAATATTAAATTTAAATCTGTAAATAATGTTTTATTTCCAAAATGTTTTGAAAGATTTTTTAGTTGTATCATAATGCTCTTTGTATATTTTGTTTTAAAAAGTGATTGTACTGTAAAGTCAATTACAGCTTACTCAAAGAAAAACTACCAACTTTGCTCAAAAGTTTTATTATTGTAAATATCCTTTGTAAGTTCTGTTAAGCCTGTATTTTCTAAGACCTTGATTACTTTTACTGGCCAAGTTTTCCTATAGTTAAAAGAGTTTTTCTTTCCACCAATTTGATTTATAAACTCTTCATTAAGCTTCTTTGTAAAAAGTATTTTTTTCCCATGCTTTTTAACTTCTTTGTCTAAAAAAACTCTTGCATCTTTAAAAGCTTTAAAACGATTATTATAACTTATCCAAAGAGTGCAAAACTCTTCTATATTTTGTAAGTTTGCTTTTTTCTTTTCTTCTAGCTCATAATCAAAATAATCTAGATTTGTAGTAGTTCCTGCTAAACCTTTGGGTCTATAATCTTTTTTAAGACTCTTTGGTCTTTGCTTCCAAACTAACTCATCTTTATTGAAAATAGCTATCTCTTTTGAATTATAGATAACTCTATATGGATTTTTAATATTAGGAAGATATAAAGAAGGAAGAGCTTTATCATTTTTATTTGCTCCAAGACTTAAAATATTTCCTGTAATAGAAGCTACATAACCTCTTCCATATCCTGACTCTACACTTGCAATTGCTAAAATAGCTGCTGGTGGCATATTATGTTTTAAAGCTATATCTACTGTCTCTTTTACTAAAGAAGAATAAAACTTCTTTACATGAATATATTTTCTATAAGAGAAGTTTTTATCATAAGAAAATAAAAAACTTGTAAGCATTAGTAATAATAAAATTTGTTTCATAATAGACTTTAACATAATTTTCTTTTTATTGAAATATATTATAAAGTTACCTATAAAAGAGTATACTTTAAAAAGAGGAAATAAAATGGAAAAGTCTCATAAAATCATCTATGGTATTTATATATTGATTTGGATTATTATGGCTATAAATCCTAAATATCCAGAGGATTGGCTTTTAGAAAACATTTTAGTATTTCTATTCTTTCCCTTTGTTCTTTGGTTAGATATAAAATATAAATACACACTGTTAAGTATCATCTTTCTTTTAATATTTGCAAGTCTTCACTCTTTGGGTTCTCATTTTACTTATGCCCAAATGGAGTATTTTAATTTTATAACACAACTCTTTGGTTTTGAAAGAAATCATTTTGATAGAGTAGTACATTTTCTTTTTGGACTACTTGTTTTTAGAAGTTTATTTGAGATAATTGTTGTTTATTCAAATAGTTTAAAAAGTGCCTTATTTTTTACTTTTTCTATGATTGTTTGCATTGCTACAATTTATGAATTACTTGAATGGTTAGCAGTAGTTACTTTTTATCCTGAATTAGGAATGGCTTTCTTAGGAACACAAGGAGATATTTGGGATGCACATAAAGATACACTTTTAGCTTGTATTGGTGCATTTATCAATATAATGTTTTATAGAAGTTATAAAAAACTATGGAGTTTAAAGAGATAAAAAAGCCCACCTTCACAAAAGAAGATGGGCTTTATTTCAAATTGTTTAAACGATTTAAACTATTTTTTCTTTACAGCTTTTTTGTTTGGTAAGTCAGTAATACTTCCATGGAAGATTTCTGCACACATACCAACAGATTCATGTAAAGTAGGATGTGCATGAATTGTTAATCCAATATCTTCAGCATCACAATCCATTTCAAGTGCTAATGAAATTTCACCAAGTAATTCACCTGCATTTTCACCAACTAAAGCACCACCGATTAATTGATGTGTATCTTTATCAAAAATTAACTTAGTCATACCAGTTTCAGATACATCTGAAGCTAATGCACGTCCAGAAGCAGACCAAGGGAATGATGCAACCTCATAGTTAATACCAGCCTCTTTTGCTTCAATTTCACTCATACCAGCAGTTGCAATTTCTGGGAATGTGTATGCAATACCAGGAATTTGTTTAGGTTCAAAGAATACTTTGTGACCTGCGATAACTTCTGCTGCAACATGACCTTCATGTACTGCTTTATGAGCAAGCATTGGTTGACCAATAATATCACCAATTGCAAAGATATGAGGAACTTTTGTTCTCATTTGTTTATCTACAGAGATAAACCCTTTATCATCAACTTCAACACCAGTATTTTCTAATCCTAGGTTTAATCCATTTGGAGTTCTACCCATAGCAACTAATACTGCATCATAAGTTTGAGGTTCAGCAGGTGCATTGTCACCTTTGAACTCTACATAGATACCCTCTTGCTTAGGAATAATAGCTTGAGTTTGAGTTTTAAACATAAAGTTAAACTTCTTCTCATTTGCTTTTGTATATACCTTAACGATATCTTTATCAGTTCCTGTCATAACTTGAGGACCACGTACTACTACATCAATCTGTGAACCTAATCTTTGATATACAGTAGCCATTTCAAGACCAATAATTCCACCACCCATTACAAGTAGTCTTTTTGGAACTTCTTTTACTTCTAAAGCATTTGTAGAATCCCAAATTCTTGGATCTTCATGAGGAATGAATCCCATTTTAGAAGACTGAGAACCAGCTGCAATGATACAAGAATCAAAAGTTACTTTAGTTTGCTCACCAGCATTATCAGTATGTTCAACTACTACTGTATGCTCATCTACAAACTTAGCAACACCTTGAATAACATTTACTTTTCTCATTTTAGCCATTGCAGATAGACCTTCAGTAAGTTTTTTTACAACTCCTGATTTATATGCTGCAACACCTGGTAAATCAATTTCTGGTTTACCAAATTTAACTCCAGCATGCTCAATATGAGCAGCTTCGTCAATTACTTTAGCAACATGAAGTAAAGCTTTTGAAGGGATACAACCAACATTTAAACAAACTCCACCTAAAGTTGGGTGTCTCTCTACTAAAACAGTATCTAGACCTAAGTCAGCACATCTAAAAGCAGCAGAATAACCACCAGGTCCTGCTCCAATTACTAATACTTGACCTTTTACTTCTTTTGCATTTGCACTTACTTCAACATTTGAAGGTGCTGGTTTAGAAGCAGTAGGTGCAGCTGTAGGAGCTGCTTTTACTTCTTCTTTTGCAGGTTCAGCAGAAGCTTCTTCTTGAACTTCTACACGAGCAATTAAATCACCCGAATTCATTTTGTCCCCTACTTTTACAAGAATCTCTTTAATAACTCCTGCATGTGTAGTAGGAACATCCATAGAAGCTTTTTCAGTCTCTAAAGTAATAAGACCATCTTCTACTTCAACTTCATCACCTATTTCAACCATAACGTCGATTAAATCAACATCTTTATCTGCACCTAAATCAGGAATAAGAATATCAACAATTTTACCCATCTTAACTCCTTATAGACTTAGTAATCTAATATCACTTAAAAGCTTTGATAATGTAGTTGTAAATCTAGCACCATCTGCTCCATCGATTACTTTGTGGTCATAAGATAATGATAATGGTAACATTAATCTTGGTACAAAGTTCTCTCCATTCCAAACTGGTTTCATTTCAGATTTAGATAATCCTAAAATAGCTACTTCAGGAGCATTGATAATTGGAGTAAATTTAGTTCCTCCAATTCCACCTAAAGAAGAAATTGTAAATGAAGCACCTTGCATATCTTGTGATTTAAGTTTACCTTCTCTTGCTCTACTTGAAATATCTGCCATTTCAAGAGCAATCTCTTTGAAACCTTTTTTATTTACATCTCTAATTACAGGTACTACAAGACCATTTGGAGTATCAACTGCAATCGCAATATGGAAGTATTTCTTCATAATTAGACTTTGTCCATCTGCGCTTAATGAAGCATTGAATTTTGGATGTAATTCAAGAGCTTTTGCTACAGCTTTTACTACAAATACTAATGGAGATAATTTAAATCCATCTGCAATTGCATTTTGAGCTTTTCTGAAATCTTCCATTTCAGTAATATCTGCTTCATCAAATTGAGTAACGTGAGGCATTGAAACCCAGTTTCTATGTAATGATGGTCCAGAAATCTTTTGAATTCTACTAAGTTCAATAGTTTCAATCTCTCCAAATTGTGAGAAATCAACTTCTTTAAGCTCTGGGAAATTAAATCCAAGACCTGTTCCAGTTCCAGAAGCTGCAACTACTGGTTTAGATAATTGCTCTTTTACATAAGCTTTAATATCATCTTTAAGAATTCTTCCTTTTCTACCAGTTCCTTTTACAAAACCTAAATCAACACCAAACTCTCTTGCTACTTTTCTAACTGATGGAGAAGCATAAACTTTTTTAGCTTTTTCAGTTAATACAGCAGTTGCTTCACTAGATGAAGTTGCTGCTACTTCTTGAACAGTAACTTGTTTTGGCTCTTCTTTTTTAACTGGTGCTTCTGTTTTAGCTGGAGTTGGAACTTTTGATTCCATAACAACTGTTTTAACAATTTTCGCAATTAAATCACCAGAATTTACTTTCATTCCTGCTTCAACAAATAATTCAATAATTTCACCTGCAAATGGAGCTGGAACATCCATAGAAGCTTTTTCAGTCTCTAAAGTAATAAGACCATCTTCAAACTCTACAGTATCACCAACGTTAACCATAACATCAATTAAATCAACATCTTTATCTGCACCTAAATCAGGAACATGAACTTCTTCAACTACAGAACAAACAGTTTGCTCATTTACAAACTGACAAGAAACTTGTGCACCAGCTGCTGAAATAGCTTGTAACTCAGCTTCTGCTGCTTCTAATCCCATTGGTTCTGATGAACTTGCCGCTGGAGTTGCTGCAACTTCTTCTTTTACTTCTTGTACTGGTGCTGAAACAGGTGCTTCTACTGTAGTTTCTTCAGCAGCACCCTCTTCTTGAACTTCAACTCTAGCAATTAAATCACCTGAGTTTACTTTATCTCCAACTTTCACAAGAATTTCTTTAATAACTCCTGCATGAGTTGTAGGAACATCCATAGAAGCTTTTTCAGTCTCTAAAGTAATAAGACCATCTTCAACTTCTACAGTATCACCAACTTCAACCATGATTTCAATTAAATCAACGTCTTTATCCGCTCCTAAATCAGGAATAAAAATATCTACTAAAGTACTCATCTTTTACTCCTTATGCTTTTAATGGGTTTGGTTTATTTGCATCAATATTGTATTTTTTCATAGCTTCAGTAACTACTGATTTTTCAATTTTACCTAATTTAGCTAATTGTGCTAGTGTAGTAAATACAATAAAGTTAGTATCAACTTCAAAGAACGTTCTTAAGTTTGCTCTTGAATCTGATCTACCAAATCCATCAGTTCCTAATGCTTTAAATGTTCCTTTTACAAATGGAGCAATTTGCTCAGAGTAAGATTTCATATAGTCAGTTGCAGAAATAATAATATTCTCATCATCTGATCCAAGAACTTGGTCTACATATGAAACTTCATTTCCATCAACATTTAATAAGTTTCTTCTTTCTACATCTTGTGCTTCTCTTGTTAATTCATTATAAGAAGTTGCAGAGTAGATATCTGAAGCAATTCCATACTCATCAGCTAAAATATCAGCTGCTGCTAATACTTGTTGGAAAATTGAACCAGAACCTAATAATTTAACTTTGAAGTTATTTTTTGCATCAACAGTTTTAAATTTATAGATACCTTTTAAAATTCCTTCTTCAACACCTTCTGGCATTGCAGGTTGTTTATAGTTTTCATTTAATGTTGTAATATAGTAGAAAATATCTTCTTGATTTTCTCCATACATTCTTTCAATACCTTTTTGAACTACAACTGCAACTTCATATCCAAATGTTGGGTCGTAAGATACACAGTTAGGTACTGTATTTGCAATAATATGAGAGTGACCATCTTCGTGTTGTAAACCTTCACCATTTAATGTAGTTCTACCTGAAGTACCACCAACTAAGAAACCTCTTGCCATTTGATCTCCAGCTGCCCAAGTAATATCACCTGTTCTTTGGAATCCAAACATTGAATAGAAAATATAGAATGGAATCATTGGACAATCATTTACAGAATATGATGTTGCTGCTGCAATCCAAGAACCCATAGCACCAAGCTCATTAATACCTTCTTGAAGTACTTGACCTTTTTTATCTTCTTTATAGTATGCAACTTGATCTCTATCTTGAGGAATATATCTTTGACCTTCAGAAGAGTAGATACCTAATTGTCTAAACATACCTTCCATACCAAAAGTTCTAGCTTCATCTGGAACAATTGGAACAATTCTTTTTCCAATTTTTTTATCTTTAACTAAAACATTTAAAATTCTTACAAATGCCATTGTTGTAGAGATTTCTCTATCACCACTTCCACCTAGAATTGCTTCAAACTTATCTAAAGTAGGAATTTCAAGTTTTTCAGAGAATGCAGGTCTTCTTTGAGGAAGGTATCCGTGTAACTCTTCTCTTCTAGCTTTCATATATTTCATCTCTTCTGAATCTTCAGCAAATGTATAATATGGGTATTTTTCTAACTCTTCATCAGAAACTGGAATTCTAAATCTATCTCTAAATTGTTTTAATGAATCAGTATCAACTTTTTTAACACCGTGAGCAATATTTTTACCTTCTGCTGCTTCACCCATACCGTAACCTTTTACAGTTTTTGCTAAAATTACAGTTGGTCTATCTTTAGTCTCATTTGCTGCTTTATATGCTGCATAAACTTTTAATGGGTCATGTCCACCTCTATTTAATGCAAAAATTTCAGCATCTGACATATTTTCAACTAATTTTGCAGTTTCAGGATATTTATTGAAGAAGTTCTCTCTTGTGTAAGCTCCACCTTTTTGTTTAAAGTTTTGATACTCACCATCAACAGTCTCTTCCATAAGTTGAAGAAGTTTTCCAGATGTATCTTTTCTTAATAACTCATCCCAGTGTCTTCCCCAAATTACTTTTACTACTCTCCATCCATTTCCTCTAAAGTTACCTTCAAGTTCTTGAATGATTTTACCATTTCCTCTTACAGGTCCATCAAGTCTTTGTAAGTTACAGTTAATAACAAATACTAAGTTATCTAGTCCTTCTCTACCAGCAAGTCCAATTGCACCTAATGATTCTGGCTCATCACACTCACCATCACCCATATAACAATATACTTTTTGCTCAGAACAATCTTTGATTCCTCTATCTGTTAAATATTTTAAGAATCTTGCTTGATAAATTGCTTGAATTGGTCCAAGACCCATAGATACTGTTGGGAATTGCCAATAGTTAGGCATTAATTTTGGGTGTGGATATGAAGATAATCCATCTTCTAAAGCCTCTTGTCTAAAGTTATCCATTTGAGATTCAGTAATTCTACCTTCTACAAAACTTCTTGCATAGATACCAGGGGCAATGTGTCCTTGATAAAAAATTAAATCTCCACCATCTTTTTCATTTGGTGCTCTAAAGAAATGGTTAAAACCTACATCATACAGTGTTGCAGATGATTGAAAAGACGCAATATGTCCCCCAAGCTCTAAATTCTTTTTAGATGCTCTTTGTACCATCATAGCTGCATTCCATCTAATAGCAGATCTGATTTTTTTCTCAATATCTCTATCACCTGGCATTTTAGGTTCATCTTTTACATCAATACTATTTAAATATGCTGTTGTTGCTTTAAAAGGTAAGTAAGTACCCTTTCTTCTCGCTTTATCAATTAGTTTCTCTAAAAGATAGTGAGCTCTTCTAGGTCCTTCAGTTTCTAATACTGCATCTAAAGCCTCTATCCACTCTTGCGTTTCAGCTGGATCAATATCATTTAAGTTTAAATCTGACATTTGCGTTTCCTTGTAAAGAATTTACTAGAATTTCTAGTGTTTTTTGAATGAACATATGTTCATTGTGTATAAATTGTGTAGCTATTCGTACCGTCAAGTCGAATTATGAACATATGATACTTTATTAAGTTAAATTTTTTCTTAATTTATATTTTAGTACTATTCACTTAAGTTTTATGATAAAAAAATGAAATATAATGGAAAAAAGAGTCAGGAAAGTAAACTATTTTTTCACGACTTTTTAAATTAATTTTTTGGTTAACTTTGAAAATGAAAGATATAAAAAGTAAATTTAGAGTAATAAATTCTTCAAAAGCTAGTGCAAAAATAAATATGGCAACAGATGATGCTTTATTATCATGTTTTGAAAAAAATAACCTTCCAATATTAAGGGTTTATTATTGGGATAAATCCTTTACTGTAGGTATTTCTCAAGATGTAAATACATATAGTTTTAAAGAAGAATATAACGAAAATTTTGCCAAGAGAATTACTGGTGGTGGAGTATTATTTCATGGTCATGATATCTCATACTCTTTAGTAATTCCGACTACTCTTTTAGAGGGATTAAATATAAAAGAATCTTATGAGTTTATATGTAGATTTATTATTAATTTCTACAGGAAATTAAACTTAGATGCAAGATATGCAAAAGATATTGAAGAGATTAATTTATCTAAAAGTGAGTTCTGCCAAGTAGGTTTTGAAGCCTATGATATTATTGCAAATGGTAAAAAAATTGGTGGAAATGCTCAAAGAAGAACCAAAAAAGCGATATTTCAACATGGTTCAATACCATTAAAAAACTTAAGTGGTAAATATGATGAAAAAATAGGTACTACTTTGAAAGATTTTAACATAAATTTAGAGTATGAAAAAGCTTCAGTGTTACTAATTGAAGCATTTAATGAAACATTTAATGTTGAATTAATTCAAAGTGAACTTACAGAAGAAGAGAACATTAAGAAAAATGAGCTATTAAAGGATAAATATGACTATAGCAGAAAATAGACTTACACCAGCAAAAAAAGTTGATTTTAAAAAGCCAGAATGGTTAAGAAAAAAATTAGTGCCTAATGCACAAAAAGAGATGGAAGCACTACTTGGAGAACATGGACTTCATACAATTTGTCAAGAAGCAAAGTGTCCTAATATTTCAGAATGTTATGCAAAGAAAAATGCTACCTTTCTTATTTTAGGTAATATCTGTACTAGAAGATGTACTTATTGTAATGTACATACAGGGAAACCTACAGAAGTAGACCTTTCTGAAATTGATGGAGTTACACAATCAGTTATCAAGTTAGGACTTAGATTTGTTGTTATTACAAGTCCAGCAAGGGATGACTTAGCTGATGGTGGAGCAAATCAATTTTATAGAGTTACAAAAAATATTTTAGAAAAATCTCCTGGAACACAAGTAGAGATTTTAATTCCTGATTTTAAAGGAAATGAAGAATCACTACAAAAAGTTGTAGATAGTGGAGCAGTTATTATTGGACACAATGTTGAAACTGTACCATCTTTATATCATATTAGGAGAAATGCTTCATATGAAAGATCATTAGAAGTTCTTAAAAAAATCAAAGAGTTAGGTAAAGATAAAGTAAAAACAAAATCTGCACTTATGGTTGGACTTGGAGAAACAGAAGAAGAGATGGTTCAAGTATTTAAAGATTTAAGAGCTGTTGGCTGTGAGTTTTTAAGTATTGGTCAATACTTAGCTCCAAGTGGAGATTATGAAAAAGTAAAAGAGTTTGTAACTCCAGAGCAATTTGCAAGATATAAAGAGTTAGCATTAGAGTTAGGGTTCTCTTTTGTACACTCTACTCCATATGCTAGAAGTTCTTATTTAGCACATGAATATCTATCTAATAATGAAGGAACTCTTTAAGAGTTTACTTCATTAGATATTATGTTTATTTACAATCATAAATATCTCTTGCCCCAGTTTATGTAACTTTTCAATATCTAATCTAACTGAAAGTCCCGAAATACCTATCGTAGCAATAAGCTTGTTTTTTTGATTAAAATATGGAACTGCAACTGACCTTAATCCAAACTCATGCTCTTCATTTCCAATAGCATAACCTCGTTCTTGAATAAGCTCTAACTCTTTTTCAAGTTTTGCAGTTGAAGTAATTGTATTACTTGTATGTTTTTTTAATTTTAGATTTTTTAATTCTACATCAGAAAAAGCTAATAAAATTTTACCAAACCCATTTGTATGAAGAGGTGTTTTTAAACCAACAGAGTTTCTTGTCTTTAAAACTCTATTTGAGTAATCAATTTGATTTAAATATAAAACAGCTCCCTCTTCTAATACTCCTACATATGCACATTCATTTGAAACTTCATGTATCTCTTCTAATATAGCTTTTGTTTTTTCAACAATTCTATCCCTATCTTCATCTTCAAGGATATTTTTCATAAAGTCACTTAATATAATCTCTTTACTATTTTCTTTGTACTCTATAAATTCTTCATCAATTAGCGTTGTAATAAGTCTAGACATTGTACTTTTATCAACTAAAAGTTTTTGACATAATGTATTTGCAGTTAAAGGTTTATTGGCAATCATAATCTCTTTTAAAATTCTAAGTCCTCGAGACAAAGATTTATTTCGATTGTTCTGAACCAATTTCACTCCTACTCATATCTATTAAGGTCATAATATTAGCATCTTTGTATTTAAAAATAGAGAAAATGTTACTAAATATATATTTTCGTTACAATATCTTTAACAAATTTCAAAAAAAATATTTTACTATCTGTGACAACTTTTTTAAATTTTCTCATTATATGCAACTTTTTTTTGAGCATATTCTACAATCCCCTTTTTACGGTATCTACATAAATTATTTAAAAAAGCTTAATTATTTTTATTAGTTTTTAAATTTTGGTTTCACTTATGTAATCTATGGATTAATTTCAGTGTCAGAAGAATAAATAGTCTGAAAAATTATTGAAAAATTCTTCAATAAAATAAAAAAAAAGAGGTAACTATCATGACTGCATCAGTTATAGATTTATCAAAACTAACAGCAAATGATGATTTAACTCCTGTGTTAGGTGGACACTGGCCAGGAATTCAAATATATTATCCGCCAATTAAATACAATCCATTAGATGGAAGTTATGAAACAATGGAGCAAGCTAAGCTTAGATTACAAAAGCATGCTTATAAAACAAAAGCTCACACTGTTTTATTTGACCTGGAAGATGGTTGTAGACAAAAAGCTATGTCTAGAAAACTTTTAATTGAAGAATTACCAAAATTTCCAGAAAGAGATTTCCAAATAGCTATTAGAATTAATCCTTTTAGAACTGAAGAGTATGAAGAGGATTTAAAAATGTTAAAACAAGTGCACAAATATATTGATGCAATTGTATTAGCAAAAGCTGGTGAAGTATATGGAGATGCAGAGATTAGAGACTTATCTTCATGGTTAGTTTCAATTGGTGCAAATTTACAAATTCAACCAATTATTGAGCACCCAAAATCTTTACAAATAGCAGATAAATTGATGAGTCACTCTACAGTTAAACACGTAGTATTTGGTATTCACGATTTCTCTAAAGCAATGGCTTATAAAATTACTCCTGAGGGATGGATTGATGAGTTAGAGACTTTCTTTAATATGCTTACAATGGAAGCAAGAGTTAAAGGAAAAGGTGTAATTGGTGGAGTTGAAGTATTATTAACACCAAACTCATTACCAGATTCTTGTGTTGAGAAAAAAGATATTAGAAGATGGTTAGACTTACATGGAGATGAAGCTTCAAGACATGTTTATTCTCATGCTCAAAGAGAGTGTGCTATGGGATTAACTGGAAAACAAGTTATTACTCCAAACCATATTAATGTTTGTAAAGTTGCATTTACTCCATCTCCAAATGAGATTGCAAAAGATGTATCTATACTACAAGCTGCTATTGAAGCTGATGCACTATTATCTGGTGCTATTAGATATGAGGGTGAAATGTTAGATCCACCAATGTTTGGTAAATCTTTACAGAACCTGTTAAGAGCTTATGCTTTAAATAGTCTTTCTAAAAAAGATGAAGCATTTGCAATAAATGTATTAAATAGAATGCCTTTACATACATTTAAAGAAAACTGGCCTTACGGTCTAATTTAAGAAGGGAGTTAAATAACATGAGTTCAACTATTGAAATTGAAGTACCTGAATTTTTAAATATCGGTGTTGCTTGTACATCTGCACACCTTGGGGGAAAAAACGAAAATAATACAGCAATGATTATTGAAGATGATAAATTAGGAACTGATGAAATAACTTATAAAGAGTTAGCAGAAAAATCTGACCAAATTTGTAACTTCCTTACATCAATTGGAATCGGGCCAAGAGATAGAGTTTTAGTTTGTTTAAAAAACTCTTTAGCTTATCCTATTTCATTTTTTGGAGCTATTAAAGCAGGAATTATCGCAGTTCCTACATCAACACTTTTAAGTGGTTCAGAAGTTAAATATTTAGCAGAAGATTCACAAGCAAGTGCTATTGTTTTATCTGCTTCTATGTATGAAAACTTAGTTCCATATTTAGAGAACTTAGATAACCTAAAAACAATTATCGTTGCAGCAACTGATAGTGTTGAGGATTTAAAAAAGCCTAAAGGGATTAATGTATATGCATTAAATGATATTTTAAAAACTGCAGATAAAACACCTAACCACTACAATTCAAAAGCTGGTGAGCCTGCATATTTAGTATATACATCTGGAACAACTGGTTTTCCAAAGGGTGTTTTACACTCGCATAGATCATTAGTTGGAAGAACTCCTGCTACTGAATATTGGTTTAACTTTAAAGAGAATGATAGAATCATGCACTCTGGTAAGTTCAACTGGACATATGTATTAGGTTCTGCATTAATGGATCCATTATTTAATGGACATACTGTTATTGCATATGAAGGTTCAAATGATGCTGGAACTTGGATTGATTTAATTAAAAAGCATAAATGTACTATTTTCATTGGTGTACCAACGATTTATAGACAAATTATCCAAAAAACAGATTTTACAATTGAAGATTGTCCATCTTTAAGATATTGTATGTCTGCGGGAGAGCATTTATCAACTGAGATGATTGAATTATGGAGAGATAGATTTAAACAAGATATCTTTGAAGCAATTGGTATGTCTGAGTGTTCATACTATATTTCTCACTCTGTAAATAATCCAATTAGACCAGGAAGTGCAGGATTCGTTCAACCAGGTCACACAGTTAAACTACTTGACCCTGATACACTACAAGAAGTTGGTGTTGAAGAAGAAGGTATGATTTGTATCGGTATTGATGATCCAGGTCTATTTTTAGAGTACTGGCAGCTTGAAGATGAAACAGCTAAAGCTAAGCATGATGGATACTTCTTTACAGGAGATTATGCAAAAAGAGATAAAGATGGTTATATCTGGTTCATTGGTAGAAAAGATGATATTATCAATACATTTGGATTTAGAGTATCACCACACGAAGTTGAAAGAGTTGTAAAAACTCATCCTTTAGTAGCAGATTGTGTAGCATTTGGATTTGACTTAGCTAAAGATAAAACATTAGTGGCGATTGCTGTAATTGGACATGAGGAATTAACTGAAGCTCAACAAGAAGAGGTTCTTAAATTCTCTCAAGATAATCTTGCAAAATATAAAGCACCAAAGAAGATTTTTGCAATGGCAGATTATCCAAGAACTAAAAATGGAAAAGTTCTAAGAAAACAACTTGTAAAGAATCTACATGAGCTAGAAAGTGCACATGCAAGAGGTGAAGAAGTAATTGAATATAAAGCTAGAAGATCTATGTTATTCGTACCGTCATACAATAAACATAATGTAGAGAAAGCTAAATCTGTACTTGCGGACACTGTTATATTCGATCTTGAAGCTATCTTACATGAGCAAAGAGCTGTTGGTAGAGAAGTTATTAGAGAAGTTTACAAAGACCAAGGTTGTAGATTTGGAGAGTCTGAAAGAGTTCTAAGAATCAATAACTTAGGAAGTGAAGATTTACAAAAAGATTTAGAGCTTGCAAGAGAGATTGAATTAGATGGTTTATTATTCTCTAAAATTGATACAAAAGAAGATGTATTAGAAGCAGTTAGATTAATTGATGAGATTAACCCTGAGTTATCATTAATGATTATGATTGAAACTCCACTATCTGTATTAAATATCCAAGAGATTTGTGCAGCTAGTCCAAGAGTTGAAGTTGTAGTTGTTGGTTCAAATAAATTAGCTAACAGATTACATATTGATATCAAAAAAGGTTCAAAAGCTATGTTTAATTACCTATCGCAAGTTGCATTAGCAGCAAAAGCATATGGTAAAACAGTTATTGATGGACCACACTTTGATGTACATGATGAATTTGCTTGTGAAGATTCAACTAAAGATGCATTCAACTTAGGATTTGATGGTAAATCATTAATCCACCCAGTACAAATTGAATATATTAATGATATCTTTACTCCAAAACAAGCTGAAGTTGAAGATTATGAAGAGATGATTAATTCATATGAGCAAGCTAAAAAAGATGGTAAAGAAGTAATTATGCACAACAATAAACTTGTTGATGGTTCAAGAATTAAATGGGCTAAAAAAATGATTACACTTTATGAAACATATAAAGCTTTAGGTCAAAACCTATTTAACAAGTAAGGAGAAAGTAGTGTCTAGTAAGATTAATATGGGAAACTTTTTTGAAGATTTTTCAATTGGACAAAAAATAGTTCACCCTCTTCCTAGAACAATCACTGATGGTGATGTATCTTTATACATTGCTTTCACTGGTTCTAGATTTGCACTTCACTCTTCTGATGTTGTTGCAACTGAGATGGGATATGAAAAAAGACCAATTGATGATGTATTAATGTTCCACTTAACATTTGGAAAATCAGTACAAGATATTTCATTAAATGCAATTGCAAACTTAGGTTATGCAGAGATTTCTTTTCCTAATCCAGTTTATATAGGAGATACAGTTTCTATGACTTCGACTGTAATTGGATTAAAAGAGAATTCAAATGGAAAATCTGGAGTTGTTTATGTTCACTCTATTGGTGTAAACCAAAATGGAGCAGAAGTACTTAACTTCAAAAGATGGGTTATGGTTCATAAAAAAGATAAGGAGACTTTAACTGGTATTAAAGAAGTTCCTACTTTTGCAGAAGCAACTCCTATTTGTGAAGAGATTAATATTCCTGAGATTAAATGTGTTGATGTCTTCGCATCTGGTGGAAACTTCTTCTTTGAAGATTATGAAAAAGGTGAAAGACTAAATCACCCAGAGGGTATTACAGTTGATAATAGTGACCATACTTTAGCAACTAAGTTATACCAAAACAATGCGAAGGTTCACTTCAATGACCACATGATGAAATCTACTCCTATGGGGCAGAGATTAATGTATGGTGGAATTGTTATCTCTATGGCTAGAGCAATTTCATTTAATGGTTTACAAAATGCACAATGGATGTATGCTATTAACTCTGGTGCACACGCTAATCCAACATATGCAGGAGATACTATCTATGCATATACAGAAGTTTTAGATGTAATTGAACATAAAAGAGATGATATAGGTTTATTAAGATTAAGAACAATTGCTGTTAAGAATCAAAGACCAGAAGAGATTGAGTCACCAAAAGATAAAGATGGTAAGTATCTACCAAATGTAGTACTTGATTTAGATTACACAGTAATCATTCCAAAAAGAAAGACTCAAAAATAATTTTGAATCAAAGGCAACTCGTTGCCTTCTTTAGGATTTTGCTACTTTAGCAATTTTTTATAAATTGCGTTAAAAAGTAGATAAAAAATAAAAGGTCCCATTTTTATTAAATTTGGGAACTAAAATTTTATAAAAAAGGAAAATAATATGACACACCCTAATGAAGCACTATTTGAATCTGGAAAATCTTTACCGATTATTCCTACTTGTGAGCACTTTGCAGGAAGCGAAAAACTAATCAAAAAAGGTTTTGAAATGCAAAGAAAACTTGGACCTGTTTTCGATATCACTTGTGATTGTGAAGATGGAGCTGAGACTGGTAAAGAAGTTGAGCATGCAGAAATGATCGTTAGAGTTGTAAATTCTGATGAAAATCCATATGCTATGGCTGGAACTAGAATCCACGATTTCTCTCATCCAGATTGGAGACAAGATGTTGATATTCTTGTACCAGGTGCTGGTGAGAAATTAGCATATATTACATTACCAAAATCTACTTCTTATGAAGATGTAAAAACTCAAGTTGAATATATTCAAGAAGTAGCAAAAAAAGCTGGTATTAGTAGAGAGATTCCAATTCATATCTTAATTGAAACTCATGGTGCATTACAAGATGTAGAGAAAATTGCTACATTACCATGGCTACAAGTATTAGATTTCGGTCTTATGGATTTTGTATCAGGATACCAAGGTGCAATTCCTGCATCTAACATGAGAAGTCCAGGGCAATTTGATCATAGATTAATTGGTGCAGCAAAAGCAAGAGTAGCACAAGCAGCTATTCAAAATCATGTTATTCCTTGTCACAACGTAACATTAGATCTTAAAAACCCATACCAAACTTATAAAGATGCTGAAAGAGCAAGAAACGAGTTTGGATTTATGAGAATGTGGTCAATTTACCCAACACAAGTACAAGCAATTGTTGATGCTATGAAACCAGACTTTACTGAGTTAGAAGCTGCACAAAATATTTTATTAAATGCACAAGATGCTGAGTGGGGACCAATCCAATATGATGGTGAGTTACACGATAGAGCAACTTACAGATATTTCTGGGAATTAGTACAAAGAGCTAAATACTCTGGTGTAAAATTAATGGATGAAGTAGAAAAAAGATTTTTCTCTTAATAATTAATTTTAAAAATAAAATTTATAAAACTTTTTAGATAAGAGGAGTATTCTTCTTATCTAAAATAAAACAAAAGGACAAACAGATGAAACTATTAGTCATTGTCAAGCTCATGAAGTTCAGTGAGGAAAGATTTACTTCCAGGTAGAACATCAGACAATATAACTACCCTGTAAAACTTCACAAATACCCTCACTTAAATAATCAATCCAACTTAATAAAAAACTTATTGTCAACTATTAAACAAAAGGTAAAAAATGAATAAAAACCAAGCAAATTTAGAAGAATTAAAAGATTATTTAGGGTTTGGTGTTGCAGGTAATTTTGCAAACCATTTAGGTGAAGCTGGTGAGGCAGATGAATTTTCTGTTATTGAAACTAAAGAGAAAGATGCTCCAAAAGGACTTTTTCCTTTTTATATTCCAAATCATGATAGCTTTTTAGGTGAATATCCAATTAGTACTGATATTATTAACCATAATAATATGGATAAATTACAAGTTGAAGCTGAAGTTGCTTTACTTTGTGATTTTGTATATGAAAATGAAAAGTTAGTGGATATAGTTCCAAAACTTTTTGGTGCATTTAATGACTGTTCAAATAGAGTACAAGATGGTAATAAATTAAGTACAAAAAAGAACTGGGGTCCAAATTCAAAAGGATTAGCTTCTGATTTAATAGAGATTGATTCTTTTGAAGAAGATGGTATTCTAAGTAAATATCATATTGCTTCTTTTGTGAGAAGAGATGGTATCTTAAAAGATTATGGAACAGTTAGTGCTGTTAAATCATACTCATATTTCTTTAATCAATTAAAAGATTGGATGATTGATAAATTCAATACTCAAGAAGATATGGGACCATTAGAAGAGCTTAAACCTTTTATTCAAGACATGAGTAAGTACAAAGGTCTTTTAATAGCTGCTGGAGCAACTGCATATACAGATTTTGGAAAACATAACTTCTTAGAAAAAGGGGATGAAATTTTTGTTTATGTGTATGATGCACACTTCCACTCTTTTGAAGATATAATCCAAGATATGTCAGGTATGGACTTACATCTATCAAAATGTAGTAAGCTGCATCAAATAGTAGAGTAATTCTTTTTTATATTAGTTTCCAACTTTGTTGGAAGCTAATTCATTTTGTTATATCCAAGTTAAACAACAACAAACTTCCCTAAATATAGTAATCTAAAGCTATTTTTTATTGTTAAACCATTTTGAAATATTATTGAGCTAGTATAAAGTCTTTGTATTTTTTAGCAGTGTTATAACTAATTTCAGCAGTTTTTGCAACACTATAAACAGTTATATCTCTATTTTCTAATCTTAAAATATTTACAGCATTTACTACTGCATTTTTACTCTTTTTTCTTTTTGCATTATTTGCTTTTACTGTTGCTTTAATCTTTTTACTTGTTCTTGATAAAACTGATTTTTGAAACTCTTCATTTATTCTATTATATAAAGACATATCATTTTGAACTAATATTTTTTGTAGTGCATTAAATTCATTATTTGTTATTGTAATTCTCATTATTCTCCTATCTCTGCTGTTTTTGGGGACGGAAGTATACAAGAATAAACTTAAATTTATCTCAAATTGTTATAACATTTTGAGATAAATTTAAGAAAAAAAAAGCTTCACAAAAAAGTGAAGCTTTTTCTCATTTTTTAATAATAAAAAGATTATAAATCAACCATTGCTTTAAAGAAGATTCCACTTCTTCCTACATTTTCTACTTTTATATGTAATTTCTCATTTATTCTATCATCTTCTATATATTGTTTTTTTATTTCAAGAATTAATGGTGTTGTTTTTCCTGGTAGTTTTACTACATCATATAAATCACAAAAAAGTGCTGTTTGAGTTGAGCTAATCATTGGAGGAAAATCCTCTAAAGGCTTCTCTACTTCAATTTCATACTCATTTACTTCACTTTGCTCTTTATCTAAAGTATTAGCACAAAGTTTAACTTTATCTACATTATCTTTGTTTACAAAGCAAATAGTAGCTTTTTTATGTTTTAAAATATTTGCAAGAGTATCTTTAGGAACACCCTCTTCTTTTTCTCCAATTGCAACTATAAGTGTTGCAGGATTACTAGAGATTGGAATAAAGTATGAGAATGGTGCTGCATTTATTACTCCTTCATCTTCTGTTACTATCCAAGCAATAGGTCTAGGAACAACAGTATCAGACATGATTTTATATCTATTTAAATCATTTACTTCTTCATAATCAATTATCATTTATTTCCCCTATTTTTAATAATTTTTATAATATTGAAATCTCTTTATAAATAGCTTAAAATCATGCTTTTTTTCTTATGTAAAATTTAATACAATTTGCTATAATCCAAATAAAAAAGGTAAATTTTAATGCAGAATGTTATAGAGATTTTTAAAGAGATAACTGCCTTAAATAGATGTAGTGGAAATTATGAAGATTTTATCTCTTATATTAAAGGGTTTTCTTCTAAATATGAGTACGAATGTTTAATAGATAATTACAACAATATTTTATGTAAAAAAAGAGATTCAAAAGCAACTTTATGTTTTCAAAATCATTATGATATTGTTTGTTTAATTGATAATAATATTCCAAAAATAGTTGAAGAAAATGGTTTTTTTAAAGCAGAAAATTCTACCCTTGGAGCAGACAATGGAATTGGTTGTTCTTATATGTTAAGTCTAATGTCACAAGGGTATGATTGTGAGTTTTTATTTACAAGTGATGAAGAGATTGGACTAATTGGAGCAAACAATTTAGAGCATAATTTAAATGCAAAATATATGCTAAATATTGATAGTGAAGAGGAAGGAGAAATCTGTATTGGATGTGCAGGTGGAGTTGATATCTTTGGTAAACATTATGGCAAAAAAATTATAAAAAATAGTGATAATTATGAACTATATGAAATAGAAATTTCAAAACTTCCAGGAGGTCATAGTGGGGTAAATATCCATGAAAATAGACCAAATGCAATTAAACTATTTGGAAAACTTGTAAAAGAAAATGGAGGGTTATTATTAGACATAAATGCAGGAGAGAGAATAAATTCAATCCCAGTTAATGTTAAAGCGATAGTAGCCTTTAAGGATTATCCAACTAATTTTGATGAAGAATTTATTTGTATAAATAAATGTGATACTAAAAGTGAACATTTAAATATTTGGAGTAGTGATATTACTACTTTTATTTATACATTTGCAAATGGAGTAAGAGCTTATGATAATAATTTAAATGTAGTTTTAGACTCTATAAATCTAGCTAAAATCAAAACAAATATTGATTCAATAGAAGTAGAACTTAGTGCAAGGTCAATGGATAATAAAAACTTAGAAACTATAAAAAAAGAGACTGCCTCTTTATTAGAGCATTTTGGTTTTGAAGTTAAAACTGCTGGAAAATATCCAGCTTGGAAACCTGATGTAAATGAGTTTACAAATGAGGTTCTAAATATATATAAAACTTATGATTTAAATGCTTCTTTAGAAGCAATTCATGCTGGCTTAGAATGTGCTATTTTTAAAGATAAATTTCCTCATATGAAAATAGCTTCTATAGGTCCAAATATTTTTAATCCTCATTCAAATAAAGAATCAGTTGAGATAAATTCAATTAAAAAAATTGGAAAAATTGTTAAAGAAATAGCAGACAAATTTTAATATAAAAAGAGTAAGAATTTTGAAAATAATTCTTACTCCTTTTAACAATTATTTTTAATATTATTTATTATTTGCTACATTTTAATTACTCTTTAATTTCAAATTATTAAGATATAATTTCATTTCTAAAAGGTAGAAAATGAATAATAAAAATGAACTAACTATTTTAAATATAATTAAATATGGACCTATTCTTTTTATTTTATCCTTATCTATTATTATCTCTCTTACTTTATATATAAATTACAATAGTGCTTTTGCAGAAGAGAAAGCATTAATTGAAAAAGAGTTTATTCAAAAAAATAAAAATGACATAAAGAATCAAGTTGATTCAATCTATAACTTTATCTTAGAAGAACAAAAAACAACAGAAGTAAAACTAAAAAATAATCTTAAAAAAAGAGTTAATGAAGCACATAGTATTGCAATGAATATTTATAATGAAAACAAACATCTAGGAAAAGAAGTTGTTTCAAAAATGATAAAAGATGCTTTAAGAACTATTAGATTTAACAATGGAAGAGGATACTTTTTTATCTATTCTTTCGATTATGAATGTATCTTATTACCTGTAGCAAAACAATTAGAAGGGACAAGCTTCTATAATTTTCAAGATGGTCAAAATAAATATTTAACAAGAAATATTATAAAAAGTTTAGAAAAAGAAGATGAAAGTTTCTTAAGATGGTGGTACCATAAACCCAAAGATATGAAGAACCAGTATGAAAAAATTGGTTTTAATAAAAAGTTTGAGCCTTATAATTGGTATATAGGAACAGGAGAATATATAGAAGATTTTGAAAATGATATGAAAGAAGATGTATTAAGACATATTCAAAATCAACAATTTCAAAATAATGATTATATATTTATTATAGATTATGATTCAACTTACTTAGCTCATAAGAATAAAGCTTTAATAGGTGAAAATGCTTTAGAAATATATGATAAAAAAACCTATAAAATTATTGAAGACATAATTAGCATAGCTAAAAAAGAAGGTAATGGTTTTTTAAGTTATGAACATATTAGACCGGAGACAAATCAATTCGCAAAAAAAACTAGCTATATAAAAGGTTTACAAAATTGGCAATGGGCCTTAGGTGTAGGTTTCTATGAAGATGACTTAAATAAAAAAGTTGAAGCTCAAAGAAAAGTACTTGATAAAAGATTTGAAGATGATTTATATAGACTTTTAATTTTATCTTTATCTTTTACAACTATCTTACTTGTTCTTTCAATTAAGATTTCAAAATATTTAGAAACAAGATTTAAGCAGTATCAAGAACAGATAAAAGAGCATTTAGAAGAGATCACTCATCAACAAAATATTTTAGCTCAACAATCAAAGATGGCTGCTATTGGAACAATGATAGGTAATATTGCTCACCAATGGAGACAACCTCTTTCTTTAATCTCTACAGCTGCAACAGGAATGAAATTAAAAAGAGAGATTGGAGATTTAAGTGATAAAGAGTTTAATGATAATTTAGAATATATAAATCAATCAACACAATATTTATCTAAAACTATTGATGATTTTAGAAACTTTTTTACAAGTAATAAAACAAAAAAAGAGTTCAGTATTGATGAAGCCTTTGAAAATACTTTTAACTTAATAAAAGTACAGTTTAAAAACCATAATATTGAAGTTTTCAAAGAGATTGGAAACACAGAGATTTATGGTATTCAAACTGAATTAGTTCAAGTATTAATAAATGTCTTAAATAATTCAAGAGATGAATTAATAAAAATGCCTAACAATACTAGAAAACTAATCTTTATTAAAACTTTTGAAAAAGAAGAACAACTATTTATAGAAATAACAGATAATGCAGGTGGAATTGAAGAAGAAATTTTAGAACATGTTTTTGAACCTTATTTTACTACTAAAAATCAATCACAAGGAACTGGTATTGGACTTTATATGAGTCAGGAGATTATAGTAAAACATATGCATGGAACAATAGAAATGTATAATGCTTCATATAATTATGATGAGGAAGAGTACAAAGGTGTTAAAACTATTATAAAATTAAATATAAACAAATGATTTGTGAATATGAGTAACTTCTAAGACTCTTAAAAACTTTTTTCCCATTTAATTATTCTTTTTAATAAACTCTTATTAGATATAATCAATTTTAAATTTTAATGAAAAGGTTTTGAGAAAATGGGAAAAATTACTGAAAAAGATATTATCGATAGTATTGCTGATGCCTGTCAATACATCTCTTTTTACCATCCAGAAGATTTCGTAAAAGGAATGGTAGAAGCTTATGAGAAAGAGCAGTCTGAATCAGCTAAAAATGCAATTGGACAAATTTTAATTAACTCTAAAATGTGTGCAATGGGACATAGACCATTATGTCAAGATACTGGTTCTGTAAATATTTTCATCAAAGTTGGTTTAAAAGCTGACCTAGACATCTCTAGAGATTTAGAAGATATTTTAAATGATGGTGTTGCTAAAGGTTATACTGACCCAGATAACACATTAAGATTCTCTGTTGTATCTGATCCTGCAGGAGAGAGAAAAAATACTAAAAATAATACTCCAGCAGTAATTCACTACTCTGTAGATGCAAACTCTGATAAACTTGATATTACAGTTGCAGCAAAAGGTGGAGGAAGTGAAAACAAATCTAAATTTGCTGTATTAAATCCATCTGACTCTATTTATGACTGGGTTATGGAAAATGTAAGAAATATGGGAGCTGGATGGTGTCCTCCAGGTATCTTAGGTATTGGTATTGGTGGAAATCCAGAAAAATCAATGCTACTTGCAAAAGAAGCTTTAATGGGGCATGTTGATATCCATGAGTTAAAAGAAAGAGGGCCTCAAAATGCTTTAGAAGAGTTAAGATTAAAACTTTATGAAGATATTAATAAAATTGGTATTGGAGCACAAGGTTTAGGTGGTTTAACAACTGTACTTGATGTTAAAATCTTAGATTACCCATGTCACGCTGCTTCTTTACCAGTTGCGATGATTCCTAACTGTGCTGCAACTAGACATATCCATTTTGAATTAGATGGAAATGGTGCTGCTACATTCAATAAACCTGATTTAGACCTATGGCCAGATATTGAATTACCAATGGATACAATCAAAAAAGTAAATATTGAAGATTTAACAAAAGAGAAACTTCAAGAGTTTAAATCTGGAGATACTCTATTATTATCTGGAAAAATCTTAACAGCAAGAGATGCTGCTCACAAAAAAATCGTTGAGTACAAAAATGCTGGTAAACCACTTCCAAATGGTGTTGATTTAAAAGATAGATTTATCTACTATGTTGGACCAGTTGATCCAGTAAGAGATGAAGTAGTAGGACCTGCGGGACCAACAACTTCTACAAGAATGGATAAATTTACTGAAGATATGATGGAAATCGGTATCATGGGTATGATTGGTAAAGCTGAAAGAAAGCAACCAACTATTGATTTAATTAAAAAGTATAAATCAATGTACCTTATTGCTACTGGTGGAGCAGCATATTTAATTTCTCAATCAATTAAAGGTGCTAAAATCTTAGCATTTGAAGAGATGGGAATGGAAGCTATTTACGAATTTGAAGTAAAAGATATGCCTGTTACTGTTGCTGTTGATACTGAGGGTAACTCAATTCACACAACTGGACCAGCTAAATGGAGAGCTATCTAATTTTAATTACAAAGTGAAGTTTACTTCACTTTGTAACTCTTCTCTTTTTTTTTATATCTTTTTTGATACTAATTATTAAAATTAAATGATAATCTATGATATAATTACTTTATCTTGAAAAAGGATTGTAGATGAAAAATTATAGAATTGAAAAAGATACAATGGGAGAGATGCAAGTACCAAATGATAAATATTGGGCTGCACAAACTCAAAGAAGTATTGAGAATTTTCCAATTGGAAATGAAACGATGCCAAGTGAAATAATTGAAGGTTTTAGCTTTTTAAAAAAAGCTTGTGCAATAGTTAATTATAAGCTTGAAAGACTTGATAAAAAGAAATGTGAAGCTATAAAAGAAGCTTGCGATGAAGTTATTGAAAAAAAACTTGAAGGAAACTTTCCTCTTGTAGTTTGGCAAACAGGTTCTGGAACTCAATCAAATATGAATATGAATGAAGTAATTGCAAACAGAGCTACTGAAATTTTAGGAAGTGATTTTAGAAAAGAGAAACTTGTTCATCCAAATGATGATGTAAACAAGGGGCAAAGTTCAAATGACACCTACCCTACTGCAATGAGAATCTCTTTTGTACTTGAACTACAAAAACAGCTAATCCCAGCTATTAAAATCTTACGAAAAACTTTTAAGAAAAAAAGTAAAAAATTTAACAATATAGTAAAAATAGGAAGAACTCACTTACAAGATGCAACTCCACTTACTTTAGGACAAGAATTAAGTGCCTATGTTGATATGTTAAATAAAGCTTTAGAACAAATTAATGATAGTATGAAATATATTTGTGAACTAGCAATTGGTGGAACAGCTGTTGGAACAGGACTTAACTCTCATCCAGAGTTTTCACAAATGGTTTGTAAAGTTTTAAATAAACAGACAAAAACAAAATATAAATTTAAATCTCATCCAAACAAATTTCATGCCTTAACTGCCCATGATGGAGAAGTTGTATTAAGTGGAGCTTTAAATGCTCTTGCTTCAAATCTTATGAAAATAGCAAATGATATTAGATGGTTAGCTTCTGGTCCTAGATGTGGAATTGGTGAGCTTAATATTCCTGAAAATGAACCAGGAAGTTCTATTATGCCAGGAAAAGTAAACCCTACTCAAAGTGAAGCTATGACTATGGTTGCTGTTCAAGTGATGGGAAATCACACAACTGTCTCAGTTAGTGCATCACAAGGAAACTTTGAACTAAATGTATTTAAGCCTGTGATTGCATATAACATTTTACAATCAATAAAACTTCTAAGTGATACTATGCTTGCCTTTAATGATAAGTGTGCTGTAGGGATTGAGCCAAATAAGAAAAACATAGAAAAATATCTAAATGATTCATTGATGTTAGTAACAGCTCTTAATCCATATATTGGATATGAAAATGCTGCACTTATAGCTAAAACAGCTCATAAAAATGGAACAACATTAAAAGAAGAAGCTATTAAGTTAAAACTTTTAAGTGAAGAAGAGTTTGAAAAATATGTTAAACCAGAAGAGATGACTTATCCTAAAAAATAGTAGAAGTAAAAGGTAGTTTTACCTTTTACTTTTAAGCATGAATATTTGGTGTATTCATATTGATTCTTATTTGTTGATTGTATTTATTTAAAATATCTGTATATTCATACTTGACTTCTTCAAACTGCTTTCTAACTTCATCAGTTTTTGCATTTTCAATACCTTCTTCTGAACTATTTATCATATTAAGTAACATATTAAAAGCTTCATTATGAGAAAGTTTATATTCAGAAGGTATAAGTTTCTTCATATTTTCATTTAATTCAAATTTTCCATCCGTTCCTTGACTAAACATATTTGAATTTACTACAAACCTTTGACCTGTTCCTGTAGTTTTATAATGATACTGCTCACTTGCTTTTTGAAAATAAAAGCTACCAGCTTCTTTAGGTGACATTTTCTTAGCTTCTTCAAATAATGTTTTATTTAAAACTTCATTATCACTCATGTTTGAGATATGATGTAAATTTGCTAATTTATTAACTTCATCTTCAGATAAATCACTATATATCTCATCAATTTTTTTAATATCTAGATTTTTAATAAAATTATATGACATTCTATCTATCTTCTTAAACTGTATTTCTTCTGTTTTAGCTTTTTGGGCTTCTATATTATCCTTATGCTCTAACTCTTTTTCAAAATTTGAGCTTTGTTCTTTTTTTGTAGTTGTACTTTGTTGAGCATAAGTATTTACTTGAGTTACTGTATTAGACACTATCATTATCAGTCCTTCAAAATTATTTAATATATTATACTCTCTTTTTGTCACAAGCTCGTCACACTTAATATCTAAGTTAATTATTTTATTTATCTCATATAAACACATTAAAAAAGCTCTTATGCTAAAATTCCACTTAGAAAAATTACAAGGCTAAATTGATGAACAATAAATATACCTACAAAGGTAATAACTACTATGTTTTAGAAGATAAGGTTAAAATCCAAATCGATGATGTTTGGGTAGAAGGTGTTTTATATACAACTGATGATTGTGAGTACAAGTTTGTAAGAAGCAAAGAAGAGTTTTACTCAAAATTTAAAAAGGTAGAAGAGTAGTTTTTAAGATAGTTTATCTATCCATTAAAACTTCTGCTTCACTTCTAAGTTTTTTATTTAAAAACTTTTTTTCTCTATCAGAAAATTTTGAGTTACTTTTTTGTTTAGTTTCTTTATAAATTTTCTGCTTTTCTGGTTTTTCTTCTACTTCTTTTAAAACAGTATTGTTTTGTTTAAAAAGTGTTAATAATATATATGCTGATACACCTATATTTAGTAAAATTACAAACCATTTTATAGGAAGAATATAATTTAGATATTGAGTTTTTTCAGTCAACTTCAAATACTCTATAATATCTGCATATATCCACTGAGATAACAATACAGTTGAAAGTAGTAACACTACAAGGGTAAGTCGCTTTCTAAACTTATATACAAGTGTCCAAAATATTGCTGATTTAACTTGTCTAAACATACATTACACCAAAAAATCAAGGCCAAGTAATGCTAATGCTCCAACTAAGGTTGTATTTTTCATAGTATCTTTAATTTTTTGTTTTTGGGCTGTTAGCATTACTTCAATCTCTTCATCTGTATAATCATCAAATGACTTATGTCTCATTGCAAGTTCAGCTTTTAAATTGATTATTGCTTTTTCTTGTATTTTAAAATCTATTTTTTCTTTTACACTATCACTTTTTATTTTGGCATAATCATAAGATTTATCAAATTGTTCTTTTGTGATATTTACCAAGTTTTGTGATGATGTTTTAAACTTTTCAATTAGTGCCATTAAAATACCTTAATATGTTTATAGGTATCGATTGTAGCGTAAATACTTTTAAATGATTAACTTAAAAGTTAAAATTTATACATCAAAGATAATGCCATTACTTTAGTATCTACATCATCTCTATTCTCAGGAAGTTCTTTCCCATTTTGAAATGAATACTTAGCAATAATATCAAAGTTCTTAAATTTCTTACCAAAACTTAGCATATAGGTTTTATCTTGTTGCATAGCATGATGTTGTACCTTTGTTCCATCATCTAAAACTGTAAAAATTCTCTTTCCAAAAAAAGCGCCAACACCAGCTACATAACTTTGATAGCTTGCTGCAAACTTTATACCAGTAGTAAAATAGTCTTTGTCTTTAAATACATAGTTTCCATAAGTTTTACCATCAATATCAATCTTTTTAGCAAGAGCAGTTGCTTTTAATTTGATATCTTTTATTTTAAAACCTTTTGAAATAGCAAAATCATATTGCTTTACATCAAAATCTTTATAATCACTTTTGTATGCACTTAATGAAGTACTTAAACCTTTTGAGAACTGATAAGTTCCACCTAAACCATATACTTTACCTTGGTCTGTTGGTGCTAGATTATCTATAATTTTTATATAGCTAGTTTTTAAAGCAAAAGAGTCATTTATTTTATAGTTATATTTAATACTATATTTTTCTACATCTAAAGATTTCAAGTTTACTTTTGAAAGAGAATGCTCTCTAATAACATTATCCCCTTGATAAGATAAATCAATTTTATGATTTGACACCTTGTGTGAAATACCTACAGTTTTAACATTTCCATCTTTTTTTGTCATAGAATTTTTATAGTCTTTAACTCCATACTCATAAGAAATACTACTATTATTTGCATATGAAATGACACTTAATAAGAAGAAAAAGATTATTGATTTCTTCAAAATTTATCCTTTTTTTGCAACTTAGTTGCATTTTAGGAATTATAAGTTAAAACTATTTAAATGCAACTTAGTTGCATAAGTATTTTTTATTAAATTAAGCTTCATAGTTGCGGTCAATTGTTAGTAACTTATCATTAATGACCGCAATTATCAAACATATAAAAGAGTTAGTTAAACTAACTCTTTTTAAAGTATTATTAAATTAAGACATAATCTCTTCAATTGTAATATAATCACCAACTCTACCTGTCATCTTTTCAACATCTGTATTTACAGGAAGTGTTTTTTTACCAGGAACCCATCCTGCAGGACAAACTTCACCAGTTTTTTCTGCATGTTGCCAAGCTCTAACTTGTCTTAAAAATTCATGTACATTTCTTCCTACCATTGGAGCTTGTACTTCTTGTGCTACGACTGTTCCTTCAGGATTGATTAAAAATCTACCTCTTAATGCAACACCCTCTTCTTCAATCATTACACCATATGCTCTACTAACTTCTCCAGTAGGATCTGCTGCAATTGTAAGTTTTAACCCTTTTAAAATTGGTTCAGTCTCAACAAATCTTTTATGAGAAAATTTTGTATCTGTTGATACAGCAGTAATTTCTACACCTAACTCTTGAAACTCATCATATTTAGCATTCATTGCTGCAATTTCTGTTGGGCAAACAAATGTAAAATCTGCTGGATAAAAACATACAACATGCCATTTACCTTTCATATCTTCACTATTTACTTCAGTGTAGTGACCTGATTTTGAATCATATGCTTCCATTTTAAATGCTGGTGCTTTTCTTAATACTAAACTTGAACTCATTTGTTTTTTCTCCTCATGAATATTATTTTCTTCTTTTATAGTTTTAGAAGTTTCTTCTATTGCTTTAACTCCTGTATCGCAAGCCATTTTTTATCCTTTCATTTAAGATAATAAATATTAAAAGATAAAATTTATCCTTTAATTGAAGAACTTTACCACTCTTATATTTAAAGTTTTATTAAAAAATTATTAGTTTTACTTATAATACTATAATAAGTTTACGTAATATATAACAATAGATTTTTTATTTTAAAATAATCTATTGTCTAAGTAGGTATGTATTTACTTTTAAAATATCATTTAAAGAATTAAAGACCTCAGTTGTAGCCTCTTCTATTTCTGAAGCTGAGTTTTTAAGAGTTTTATTATCAACTCTTGAAGCATTTAGATTTATATAGTCTTGTACTTTATTATGTACTAATTCATGTTTATTTTTTAATACTTGCCACTCTTTTGAATTTACATAATCTCTATTTTCTGTTTCACAAGTTAGAACCCATTTTCCTAAATTACAAGACTTACAATCTGAAACTGTACAAGTTTTAAACTCATCTAAATCATCAAAATATTTTCTTTTGAAATTGATATGGTCATTTTTATATTTTGAAACCTCTTGAATTAAAGAGATATCATCAACCATATCATAATATTTATCATCGATTTGAGCTTGAGAAGTAATTCCTAATAATCTTCTAGATAAAGAAGCAACTTGCTTTGAAAGATTATCAATATTTGAAGAGGTTGTTGCATTTTTTTGCGTCATTTGATCAAGTAGATTTATTGCATTATTTATTTGAACCATTCCACTTTCTTGCTCTTTGATTGCAGTACTTACATTATTTATAATCTCTCTTGTTTGAGAGATTTTATTTGCAAGACTATCATATCCTTGAATCATCTCATTTGCAATTGTTTTACCTTCATTTGATTTTATACTTGCATCTTCTACAAGTTTTTTAATCTCATTTGCAGCTTCTGCTGACCTATTTGCTAAGTTTCTTACTTCTCCTGCAACAACGGCAAAGCCTTTTCCAGCTTCTCCTGCTGTTGCAGCTTCAACTGCTGCATTTAGTGAAAGGATGTTTGTTTGGAAAGCAATTTGGTCAATAACAGAAATTGCTTCACTTATAGCACTTACTTTTTCATTTATTTCATCCATTGAGTATGAGGTTTTATTTGCAAGTTCATTTCCTGTATTTGCACTACTATTTAATTCACTTGCGATGGTTAACATCTTACTTACATCATTTGAACTTGATTGCATATTACTTGTAATTTCTTCTATTGCTGCTGCTGTTTGCTCTAAACTTGAAGCTTGTTCATTTGCACTTCCTGAAAGCATTTTTGAAGATTGAGTAAGAGTTTTAGTATTGTGTTCTAACTCTTTTCCTGCATTTGTAATCATTGCTATAAGTTGAGAAGTCGATTGTCCTAAAAGAACAGAACCAGTTGATAAAGTACCAAAGTCTCCATACATTCCTATTTTTTCTTCTTCACTTAGTCTAAAGTTATATTTACCCATGGCATAATGGTCTAATACTTTATTTATATTATTTACTTTTTGTTTTGTGTAAGTAATCATTTTATTGATAATTTGTTTTAAAGATTCAACCTCATTTGTTGCAGCTACTTCATGAACTTTATACTCAAAAAACCCATTTGAAACTTTTCCCATAACATCACTAATTTCTACTACAACTTTTTTATCTTGTTCTATTGAAGCCTCTATCTTTTGGATTTTTTCATTCATATCTTTTGTCATTAAAGCAAACTCATCACTACCTTTTACTTCCATAGCTTGAATATGTTCTTTTTCTCTAATAACATACATAAAGAAGTCTTCAAGTCCTGCTTTAAAGCTTTTTAGTGAATTTACTATTACTCTTGTCATAAAAAGACTTATTGCAAAAACTATCACTAACATAATAATATTAAATGAAACCATCATTATAAAATCTTTATTTAAACTAGAGTTTTTTTCATCAATATAGTTTTTTATTTTTACGGCTAAACTATTTGATAAAGAGTTAAAATAATCAATTCTATTTGTAGATACTAAAAACCATTTATTAGAATCAACTCCATACATATTTGAACTAAGTTGTTGTAAGGCTTGTATTGCTTCAGTATCATCTACTTGAATTAAAGAGTTAATCTCTTTTATGCTTTTATTTAAAGAGTAAGCATCCATTACTTCTAAAGAATTTCCTAAATAAGCATCAAAAATTCTTTTAATATCTTTTAAAAATCTTTTTTCCTCTTTTGTTATACCAGCTATTCTTCTATATTTATTTAGATTTCTAGAGATTGAAGTATGAAATTTTTGAATATTATTTAAATATTTATCTTCTCCACTTAAAACATAATCTTTAAAATTGTGGATTAAACCTCCATATCCTGAATAAGTCTGAATATCTGAGATTATTTGGTCTTTTGTACTTTTGTTATAAATTATATCTCTAAAGTTTTCTACTTGTTTACACTCTTCACAAGTAGACATTTTTTCTAACAACTCTAATTGTTCACTTGTAGCTACTTTTTTAAACAATTCTAAAAAAGTTTGTTGAGCTGCTACAGAAGAAGTAAAAGTATAATAATCTTCATTTGTAAGTTGCCCTTTTTCAAAAACTTCTCTTACTACTCTTCTTTCTAGAGTTGCTTTTTCAATAATATTTGCAATTGAGATATAAGCTTGAAGTTTTTTTGATAAGATTCCATCATTACTATAACTTAAGATTTCATCCATAAAAGATAAAATTGTATCTACTATTGAAGTATAATAGATTAATAAATCCTCATCACTTATAGAAATAGAATCTATTTTATTTCTTGTATCATTTATTAAAGATAGTTGTTTTTTTAAATTATCTATTTTTGTATTTATATCATTTGAGTATTTAGAAGTATCAAAGTTTTTAATATATTCATCTAAAGCAGAAATTCTCTCATTACTCTCATTTCTTACAGTTTTTAATTCATTTTTTTTTGTTTTTCCATAACTTGTTGTAAAAATTAAACTGATTTCTCTCTCTTCTTGTATAGAACTTAACAGTTTATTAGAAAGAATTGATAACTCTAAATAATTTTTTGTATTAATCATTGCATTTTTTTCTTCTAATTTACTAAGTGAGATATCTACAGAAAGAAAAATAATAGTAAAAATTGGAAGTGCTAAAATAAGTAAGATCTTATTTTTTAAAGAGATATTGTGCATTAAGTTGTCCCTCATATTATTTTTTAAGGTGACATCTTATCTTCCAATGGTTACATGGCGATTACATTTATTATTTATCTAAAATAAAAGATAAAAAAATGAGTAAAAAGTATAGTTATTTAATCTTATTTTTTGCTAATTGAATATCATTTCTATATTTATAAATCATATAATCAATTAAAGTTGTTCCTTTATTTTTAGAGAAGAATGATAACATTTCAAAAATTCTATAACTCATTCTAAAAAATGCAGTAAAAGGAATAAGATAAGTAACTAAAGTCTCATATTTCCTATAAGGGTAATAAAAATCAAATTCAGCTTTTAACTCTGATAATACTTCATTTTCTTGAAGTAACTGTTCTCTTGATTTTTGATTCATGGTTCTAATTGCAAGTGCTAGGTTTGTCAAAAACATTAAAAGGTTTAAGTTCCAACCTAAAATAAAAATCTCTTCGTATGTCAATTTTATATACTCCCTTATTTTGATAAGTTATTTTAACAAAATAGCCATGTGTTTATTCTTTTACATATGTTCTTTTTGTATAATAGAGTTTTCAAAAGGATTTACTTGAAGTTATTAGAAAACAATATTACTCAAACTATTGAAGAGATTTATTTAATAGAGACTCTTAACTTAAATAATAAAAAAATATTAGAGCTTGGTTGTGGAAATGCCACAATGACAAAAAAAATTGCAGAAAATGGTTTTGATAGGCAAATCATTGCTTGTGAAGTAGATAAAATTCAGCATGAAAAAAATCTAAAAGAACAAATAGAAAATATAAAATTTCTTCTTGCAGGAGCAGAAAATATTCCCCTAGAAGATAACTCTATTGACTTTGTTTTTATGTTTAAATCATTTCATCATGTTCCAAAAGATATGATGAATAAAGCATTAAGTGAGATAAAAAGAGTTTTAAAACCAAATGGTATTGCTTATATTTCTGAGCCTCTTTTTCAAGGTGAGCAAAATGAACTTATAAGACTATTTCATGATGAAGAGCAAGTAAGAATTAATGCCTTTGAAGCTATAAAAAATGCAGTAGAAAAAGAAGAGTTTAAACTTTTTAGAGAAGTTTTCTTTCAAAGTGAAGTTACATATAAAAGTTTTGAAGATTTTGAAGAAAAGATGATGAAAACAACTTATAATGATAATAATATAGATGAAACTTTAAGACAAAAAGTTAAAGATAAATATGAAAGTTTTAGTGATAAAGAAATCACATTTTTAAAACCATTTAGAGTTGATATATTACAAAAGGTATAAAAAATATGGAAGAATTAATTACACAAGAAGAGTATGACAAAAATATACAAACACTTATTTCATGGGCTCATGCTTATTATGTAGAAGACAATCCTCAAGCAAGTGATGAAGAGTATGATAAGTTAGCAAGAACTTGTTTAGCCTATGAGCAAACTTACCCACAAAATTCCCACCCAAACTCTCCAAACAAAAGAGTTGGAGGTATGATTCTAGAAGGATTTCAAAAAGCAAGTCATCTTTCAAGAATGTGGTCTCAAGAGGATGTATTTAATACAGAAGAGTTAATTGACTGGATAAACAGAGCAAAAAAAGTAAATACAAATTTAGAGTTTATGTGTGAACCAAAATTTGATGGAGCTTCATTAAATCTTATTTATGAAAATGGTGTTTTAAAACAAGCTATTACTAGAGGAGATGGAAGTGTTGGTGAAGATGTAACAAACAATGTTAAAACAATACACTCTATTCCACTACAGATAAAAGAAAAGTCTCTTTTAGAAATAAGAGGTGAAGTTGTTATCAAAAAAGCTGATTTTGAAAAAATCAATGAACAAAGAGCTAAAAATAATGAACAACTTTTTGCAAATCCAAGAAATGCAGCATCAGGAAGCTTAAGACAATTAGACCCTTCTATTACAGCTTCGAGAAAACTATTTTTCAATGTTTGGGGAGTAGGACAAAACTCTTTAGAGTTTAAAAGAATCTCTGAAAAGATGGATTATATCTACTCTTTAGGCTTTGTAAAACCTCCAATGCAAGTTGTTGTAAATGATGTAGAGGGTATTGAAAAAGTTTACCATGAGATAATTGCTTCAAGAGATGATATTCCTATGATGCTTGATGGGATGGTTGTAAAAATTGATGATATAGAGACACAAGAAGAGTTAGGATATACAGTTAAGTTTCCAAGATGGTCTTGTGCATATAAATTTCCAGCAGTAGAAAAAACAACAAAAATAAAAGATATTATCCAACAAGTTGGACGTACCGGAGTTATTACTCCTGTTGCCGTTGTAGAACCTACACATATAGATGGAAGTATGGTTGAAAGAGCCTCTTTACACAACTATGATGAAATAGAAAGACTTGATTTAAGAATCAATGATGAAGTTATTATTATCAAAAGTGGAGATATTATTCCAAAGATTACAAAGGTATTTCATGAAAGACGTGACGGAACACAAGAGAAAGTTTTAAGACCAACAAATTGTCCAAAATGTGATAGTCTCCTTCATGATGAAGGAACTTTAATTAAGTGCCAAAACCTTGATTGTCCAAGTATTGTTACAAACTCTATTATCTATTTTGCATCTAAAAACTGTATGAATATTGATGGTTTAGGAAACAAGATTGTAGAACTACTTGTAAATGAAAAAAAGATTTATGATATTTTAGATTTATACTCTTTAAAATATGAGGATTTACAAGATTTAGAAGGCTTTAAAGAGAAGAAAATATCAAATTTATTAAATGCGATTGAAAAAACAAAAGGAACAACTCTACATAGAGTTATAAATGCTTTAGGAATTGAGCATATTGGAGAAGTAGCTTCTAAGCAAATCTGCTTAGAGTTTGGTTTAGAAGTTATAAATATTGATTTAGACTCTTTAATTGCCCTTGATGGTATTGGAGAGCAGATGGCTAAATCTTTTGTTGATTTTATGGGAGTAAATAAAGAGTTAGTTACAAAACTAATTGATATTATAAATCCAGAAGTAGAAGTAAAACAAGAAGTTTTAGAAAATGCTTTTAAAGGTAAAACTGTTGTTTTAACTGGAACTATGAGTAGAAGTAGAGGTCTTATTAAAAAGGAGCTTGAAGCTTTAGGTGCAAAAGTTAGTTCATCTGTATCAAAAAAGACTGACTTTCTTATTTATGGAGAAGATGCAGGAAGCAAATATGATAAAGCTATTGAGTTAGGTGTTTCTGCCATAACAGAAGAAGAGATGATAGAAATGATTTAATCATTTCTACTCACTCTTATCTTTTTTGAAATCCTTATTAACTAAATTATGTAAATCAACTAAGCACTCATCTAAATCTAATAAATCTTTATAGTTTGTATCTAATTCCTCTATCATACTATTTATTTTAATTTGTTCTAGATATAACTTATCTTTTTCTTGTAAATCTTGTTTATGTTTTTTATTTTCAGAAAAAAGATTTAAATAGACTCTTAATTTAGAACAAAAAATTTCATCATCTATAGGCTTTGCTATAAAATCTATTACTTTAGAAGAACTTCCATAAGCTTTTTTTTGATGTTCTATGTCATTATAGATTCCAGTTATTAACATAATTGGAATATCCTTAGTTGATTCAACTTCAGAAAGATATTTCACAAATTCAAAGCCATCAATTCCAGGCATTTGAATATCACTTAAAATTAAATCAATATCATTTTTCATTATATGAAGTAAAGCTTCTTGAACACTTAAGGCTTCTAATATTTCTATATTTTCAAAACTATCTTCAAGTAAAAGTCTTAAAGAGTAAATATTCTCTTGAATATCATCAAGAATTAAAATTGTAAAGTTTTTCATAACTTATCCTTTATAAGTTTGCAAATCTCCGTACTATCTAAAGATTTATCAATAATAATAAATTTATTCAATATCTCAGTATCTATTAGCTCTTTTCTAATTAGTAGTACAACATTTTTATTATTTAATTTTTTAATTTCATTTAAATCATTTTTATCTACATCAAGAATATATAAAACATACTCCTTATTTAAAATTCTATTTTTATAATCTTTTATTGTTGAGACTTGTTCTATTTCTATAGTTTTATTAAGCTCAATAATTGTCTTAAATAGATGAATAGGATTTTTATTTAAAAAAAGAATAGTTTTACTCTGCGTTTTCTTTTCTATAAAACTCTTTTTATTCTCTAATTCTTCTTCATTTTTTGCAATAAATACCCTAAAAGTTGTACCTTTATTAAAAATACTTTCAACTTTTATATCTCCTCCAAGAAGAGTACTTAACTCTTTACAAATTGATAAACCTAAACCTGTTCCACCATATTTTCTTGTAGTACTTTCATCAGCTTGTTTAAACCTATCAAAGATATCATCTAACTTCTCTTTTTTTATTCCTATTCCTTCATCCTTTACAATTAATTCAACAAATTTATTTCTATCTTTTACAAGTAATGTAATTTTTCCTTTTGAAGTAAATTTCAAAGCATTACTTAATAGATTTTCAACAATTTGTTTTATTCTTGTTTTATCACTATATATAAAAGTTATAGATTCATCATACTCTACAAAAAGTTGAAGTTTTTTATTTACAACTTGAGGATTAAAAGTTTCATAAATATCTCTTATTAAAAATTTTAAATCTACATTCTCTTTATTTAGAGTCAATTCTCTTGCTTCTAATTTAGAAATATCTAAGACATCATTTATTAAATAAAGTAGATCATGTCCGCATTTATTAATTACTTTTAAATTATAAATATCTTTTTCACTAAGATTTTTATTTTTATTTTTAGACATAACTGAACTAATAATATTTATTGAGTTTAGGGGTGTTTTTAGTTCATGACTCATATTAGCTAAAAAAATATCTTTTGATTTATTTGCAATAAGCAATTCTTCTTTTTGCTCTTGTAAATCTTTTGTTAGGCTATTTAAACTCTCTCTTCTTGCTTTTAAATCATGTTGCATTTTATTTAAAGAGTTAGCAAGAATCCCTATTTCATCTTTACTATTTTTATAAGGAATATCTGCTATTTTAGTCTCTCCAATCTCTTCTGCTACAGTAGATAAATTAGTAAGCATTCTTGTTAATTTTGAACCAATTAAATAAGATAATAAAGTAGAAAGAAGAATTTCAACAATAATAATAGCAATAGTATTTCTCATATTTTGTTTAATAAATAATCTATTTTCAGAAGTATCAAATACTACATATAAACTACCTAAAAAAGTCTCATCTTCTTCTATTTTTTTATATCTAATCTCATAATTCTCATCAGCAAACTCATGATTAAAACTTTTTTGATATTTGATTAATTCATTTAAAGTAAAATGTTTGAAACTATAATTTTCTGAAAGAAGTTTTCCATTTGTATCTAAAACAGCAATAGAATTTACATGGTGTAACTGTTTTGTTTTATAAAGTAGATTATCAATAGTTGCTAAATCATATATACTTAAAGGTACTTTGAGCATCTCATTTAAAAAAGTTAAATTAGATTCAATTTGTTCTTTAATAAGTTTATTAGAAGAGTTATTTATGGCAATAAAATTAATTGAAACAATTAAAATTATAAAAAAAACTTCTAACAGTACAAAAGATACAATAAATCTATATTTAAATGACATTTCGACTCTTTTTTAGTTTGCTTTTACTTTTTTTATTACTTCATACTCTTTTGAATCTGTAATAATAAAGTTTTTTATACTTAATATCTTTTTTAACTCATCTGGCATATTTAAAAATGCCTTTTGTAATTTTAAAACTACTTCATTATCTAATCTTGGATGTGCAGCAATAGGATGACTTGGATAAGCTTTTGTTTTATAAACAATAAAGATTTTATCTTTATCATTTTTATCTTGGAAATTATTATAAGTTCTAACAATTCCTCCTCCAATATCCCCAACACCTCTTGCTACACCTTTATATACAGAATCATGTGAATTTACATATAAAACTTTTGCCTTTTTGTCAATATCAAAGTTATATAAAGTTCTAAACTCAAATTTTGTTAGAAGTGTTGCTGCAAAAGCATTTGGAGCAGGAAACAAAAAAGTTTTACCCTCTAAGTAAGTTGCATCTAAACTAAAATTTTTATCTTTACTAAGTAAGATTCCCTCTATATTTTTATCTGCTCTTGTAAAAGCTTGATACTTTTGTTCTTTATTTGCAACAATAAAATGGTATGGATTCATATACGCTATGTCATAAGCACCAGAATATAATACTCTTTCAAAATCTGGTATAGATTTTTCAGTTTTAAATACAATATTTATTCCTGTCTCTTCTTGTAAATACTTTGTAATTTGATTCCATTTTTTAGAGAGTTTTAAAGGGCTTTGTTGAGGAACCACACCTAACGTAATCTCCTTTGCAAAAGTACTAATGGCAAATATAAACAATAAAAAAGCTATTTTTTTCATAGAAAATCCTTTCTTTATAAAAAGTATTATAACTGTGAAAAGTATTCAAAAAGTATCACAAGATAAGAGTTTTAGTGAGTTTTTAGAAAAACAATATGTTACTTTTTTATATAGCTTTTAATATATGATAAGAAAAATTTATAAATATGTCTTAATTTTTCTCTTTTATTACATATAATAAAATTAGAAAAATATTAAGGGCTATACGATGAGTAATAAAATAGATAAATCATTAACAATGACAATGCTTATGACACCAGACAAAGCAAATTTCACAGGAAATACAGTTCATGGTGGAGAGATTTTAAAAATGCTTGATCATGTAGCTTATGCCTGTGCTGCAAGATATTGTGGTACATATGTTGTAACTCTATCTGTAGATATGGTTTTATTTAAAGACCCTATTAAAATTGGTTCATTAGTTACTTTCCATGCTTCTGTAAACTATACAGGAAGAACTTCAATGGAAATTGGTATTAAAGTTATTTCAGAAGATATTAAAGACCATACACTTAAAAATACGAATGTTTGTTATTTTACTATGGTTGCAGTCGATGAGAAAGGTAGTCCACTACCTGTGCCAAAATTAGAACCTACAACAGAAGATGAAAAAAGAAGATATAACGACGCTATAAAAAGAAGAGAAATTAGAATGTCTTCAAGACACTCTAAACATCATTAATTAAAATCTTAAATCAAAAGAAGCTTATGCTCCTTTTGACTCAATATATTCCTCATAAGAACCTTTGAAATCTACAATAGAACCATCTGGTTGAATCTCAATAATTCTATTTGCATAAGCATCAAGTAATTCCCTATCGTGAGAAACACAAATCACAGATCCTGGATACTCTAATAATCCCTCTCCAAGTGCAATAATAGCTTCAAGGTCTAAGTGGTTTGTTGGCTCATCAAGTACCATAAAGTTTGGTTGTTCTAACATAATTTTAGATAACCACATTCTATGTTTTTCTCCCCCTGAACAAGACTCAACTTTTTTCTCTTGCTCTTGACCATTGAATAACATTCTTCCAAGACAGTTTCTGATTTCATTAATATCAGCATCTCTATCAAAACTTCTTAACCAATCATATAAAGTCATATCACCTTTAATAATATCAGTTGCATTTTGAGGGAAATAACCATTTTGGATAGTTGCACCCCAGTGAACTTCACCAGCATCAGCTTGTACATTTCCAACAAGGATTTCACAAAGAGTTGTTTTACCAATACCATTTGGACCTATTAAAGCAATTTTGTCACCTTTTTCAACTAAGAAAGAGATATCATTTAGTACTGTTTGACCATCATAAGATTTGCAAATTCCTTTAACTGTTAATAACTCTTTACCAACTTCTCTTTTTTGTCTAAAGATAATAGAAGGGTCTCTTCTACTTGAAATCTCAATTGCTCCAATATCTAACTTATCTAATTGCTTTTGTCTTGATGTTGCTTGTTTTGCTTTAGAAGCATTTGCTGAGAATCTAGCGATGAATTTTTCTAATTCTTCTTTCTCTTTTTGCTTTTTATTCATATCAGCTTGTTTTTGTTTAGCTAATACTGTTGAAGCAATATACCAATCATCATAAGTACCTGTAAACTCTCTAATTTGTTTATAGTCAACATCTAAGATATGTGTACAAACTGCATTTAAGAAGTGTCTATCGTGAGAGATTACAACCATTGTACCATCATGGTGTTGTAACTGATTCTCTAACCAACCAATTGTTTCAATATCTAAGTTATTCGTAGGCTCATCTAGGAATAATACATCTGGTTTTGGATATAAAACTTGTGCTAATAAAACCTTGAATTTATCTCCACCTGTTAATGAAGACATTAAGTTTTGATGTTCAGAAGAAGGAAAACCTAAATCTTCTAAGATTTTAGTAATCTTTACATCATACTCATAAGTTGGGTCTTCTTCAACACAAATAATCTCTAACTCTGCAAGTCTATTATTTACTTCATCAGTAAATTCTGGACTCATATATAATTCTTCTTTCTCTTTGATGGCATTATATAATCTTTTATTTCCTAATAAAACCGTATCAAAAAGAGTATACCCTTCATAAGCAAATTGGTTTTGGCTTAATGTTCCAACTTTTTTACCATTTTGAATTTGAATCTCACCTTCTGTAGCATCTTCTTCTCCAGAAAGGATTTTAAGAAAAGTAGATTTACCAGCACCATTTGCACCAATAAGACCATATCTTTTCCCTTGATCTAATTTTAAATTAATATCTTGAAATAACACTCTAGGTCCGAATGCTTTTTTAAGATTTACTACTTGAACCATAAATTAACCTTTTTGTTCTTATTTTTGGGCGATTATACCTAAAGTAAGCTATAAATAGAGTTAGAGATTTTTATAATGTAAGTTTATAATATTTTATGGAAAAGCTTAAAAGCTTTCCCATTGGTCATCATTTGTATTATTTGCAGTAATTGTCTTATTTTTTATTTCTGTTTTTAATTGTTTTACAGTAACTGTTTTAGGAGTTGATACTTCCTTTTCAGAAGTTTTATTCTCTTTTCTACCTTTTTTAATAGAATCAATATTTATACTATCTTTTCCATCAAACTCTTTTTTATCTGCATCTTCTACAATCTCTTCTGAGATTTTTGTAGTTTGAGTTGCAATTTCATATGTCTGAGAAGCAACAGAAGCATTCTCTTGTGTCTGTTTATCTAAAGAGTTAACGGCATCATTGATTTGAGAAATTCCAACTTGTTGCTCTTTTGAAGCAGATGAAACTTCATTGATTAATTCAATTGTTTTAGAGATATTACTATTTAATTGAGAATAACCATTTATCATCTCATTTGAGATTGTTTTACCTTCATTTGCTTTTATATTTGCATCTTCAACTAAATCTTTTATTTCTTTAGCAGCTTCAGCAGATCTACTTGCAAGATTTCTTACTTCTTGTGCAACAACTGCAAACCCTCTTCCGGCTTCTCCTGCTGTTGCTGCTTCTACTGCTGCATTTAGTGAAAGAATATTTGTTTGAAAAGCTATTTGGTCAATTACTGTAATTGCTTCATTAATTGCTGTAACTTTATCATTTATTTCATCCATTGAAGCAGTAGTTTTATTTGCTAATCTCTCTCCTGTAGAAACAGAAGAAGTTACATCACTTGCTAAGGTTGACATTTGGTGCATTTTTTCAGAATTATTATTAACTGTAGAAGTAATCTCTTCTAAGGCTGCTGCTGTCTCTTCTAATGAAGCTGCCGCCGTATTTGAAGCATTATTTAGATTATTAACATTTGATAATAATAAAGATGAAGAACTTTGTAAAATAAGTCCATTTCTTTTATTATCTTGTAACATTTTAGTTGTAGAATCTCCTAAATTATTTACTCCAATTGATAATTTTTCTAGATGTGCTTTAATTCCATCAATACTAACTTTTGCTCTATAATCATAATTTGAGAAGCTCTCTAATACATCTAAAACTTTATTAATATTACTCTCTAATGTTGCTCCCATTTTATTTACAACACTGATAAGTTCATTTAAACCTTTATTTGAAGTGTTAACATTTATTCTTTGAGATAAGTCACCTTTTTCAAACTCAGTCATCACATCAACAACTTGAGTTATTGCACTCTTTTCATTTTCAAGCTCTTTCTCAATGTTTTTAATATTTTGATTGATTACTTTAGACATAGTTCCAACTTCATCTTTTGAATCATTTTTTAATAACTCAATTGAATCTGTCTCTTTATTTAAATATTTAAAGAAGTTTTCTAAACCTGTTTGAAACTCTAAAATACTTTTATTTAATCCATTACTAATGTAATAACTAAAAAATAGAACTAAAAGAATAGAGATGATAATTAATGTAAAAATCATAATCTTAATTTTTGCAAACTTATCTTCAATTGCAGTTAAAATGTCAGTAATCATCTTTGCATGCATTTTTTCTGTTTTTTGAATGGTTTCTCTCATAGTTTTCATAACACCATCATTTGAAGTTAAGCCTTTTTTAACTTCTGCTTCAACTAAAGCTAAAAAATCTCTTTTATAAACTTTAAGAGCGGTAACTCTCTCTTCTGTCATCAAAGAAGAGTTTATTAAAGCATCAATTTTCTTTTTAAAGTTTTCAACATATTTTAAATCTCTTCTTAACATGAAGTCTTTTTCTTGTTTTCTTAAATCATAAACAATTGCTAATAGCTCTGTATTATTTGCTTCTTTTGCACTCTCTTGTACTTTATGTACTGAAGCTCTTAAACTACCATAAAGACCATCTTTAGGGTTTAGTCCAATTTCTTGTTGAACTGTAACAAGCTCTAAAAATATTGATTCATACTCTTTTACATAAGTTAAAAATTTTTCTACATCAGAAGTTGAGATATCTTCTTTTATTAAATCCTCAATAAGTGTTTTTTCATTTGATTCTAAATCTTTAACAGTTTTTATAAAACTATCTCTATATTTCAAATCTTTTCTAGCTAAAAAGTCTTTTTCATGTTTTCTTAATTCATAAGAGTTTGAACTTAGTCTTTCAACTAGAAGTTGACTCTCAGCTAAGATATGAAAATCATAGATTATTTTATTTATAAAAAATGCCGTTAAAAGAAATCCAAAGGTAGATACTAAAGCTATAATTACAAGCTTTAATTTTATTGTTAAGTTTTTCATGTATTCTCCTGAAATACTATTTAATAATAAAAGTTTACTAATAAATAATATCACAAAAGTAATAAAATAAAAATTTAAATAAAAAATTAGTTCAGTAATTCAGGTTCGTGGTGATAAAAGCCTTGAGAGTAGTCTATTTTTAGGGATTTAACAATATTATCAACCTCTTCATTATGAATAAATTCTGCAACAGTTTGAATATTTAAAACCTTAGCAAAATTAACTATTGTTGATACAGTTAGTTTTAAATTATCATTAATATGAATATTTTTAATTAAAGAACCATCTATTTTTAAAATATCAACTTTTAATTTAATAATATATTCAAAGTTAGAGTATCCTGTTCCAAAATCATCAATTGCAACTTTACAACCAAGTTTATGAACTTTTTGAATAAATTGTCTTACTTCATCAAATCTATCAATCCCTTCAGATTCAACGATTTCAAGAATTACTCTATTTGCAGTATTTGTCTCTTTTAGTTTTTCAATTAAATAATCAATTGTTTTTTTATCTTTTAAATCTTCAATCATAAGGTTAATAGAAAATTCAAAATCTTTATCTTTAAAATAGTTACACGCTTTTTCTATTACTGCTTTTGTCATCAGAGGGTAAAGTCTTGCTTTTTTTGCATGATTTAAAAATTTAAAAGGAGATACAATAGTTCCATCTTCTAACTCTAATCTCATCAAAGTTTCATATTTAAACTCACCTGTAAGATTATTAATAATCTTTTGCCCATATATTAAAATTTTGTCATTTTCTATTGCTTTTTTAATCTGTTTTGTTAATTCAATATTCTCTTTTAAATCTTTATAAATAGGCATATTTTCATCAAATATAACTATATCTTTATGGATTTGCTTAGCCCATTGTAATGCAACTTCTGCTTGAGTTAAAAGTTTTTCTCCCTCTCCTGCTAAACCTACACTATATGAAATATCAAACTCATATTCAGCTATTTTATATTTTTGAATTAAAGGGTTATGTATAATTGTGTCTGTAGTTTTTAATAACTCTTCTTCAGATAAATTACCAAATGCTAATAATGCAAAAACATCACCAGAAAGTCTATATACTTTTAGATTAGTTGAACGATATTTAATTAATCTTTTTGAAAGAGTTTTAAGAATTTCATCCCCTACTTCAAAGCCATATGCATCATTAATATCTTTAAATCTATCTATGTTTATTAAAGCTAATTTTGGTTTTATAAACTTCTTAATATCATCTAATAATCTTTGTCTATTTGGTAAGGAAGTTAAATCATCAGTAAACTGCTCATAAATTACTTTATCTTTTTCAAAAACTTCTGTAAGGTCATTTCTAATTCCAATAAACTCAACTATTTCATCATTTTTATCTAAAATAGGAACAATAGTAGTATCTACAAAGTATGAATCTCCATTTTTCTTTTTGTTTTCAATAACACCTTTGAAAACTTCTTTATTCATAACTTTTCGCCAAAGAGTTTTAAAGAACTCTTTTTTTGTATTTGGATGTCTAATAATATTATGACTTTGACCTATTAACTCTTCTCTTCTATATCCTGAGATTTCACAAAAGTTATCATTTACATAAGTAATAATACCTCTTTTATCAGTTTTAGAAACAATAGAACTTTCATCTAATGCTTTTCTAAACTCTTCAAGTAAAAAGATTTTGTCAATTAATTGTTCCCATTGATGGTCAGTTTTTAAGATTCTATTTATCTCTTTAAAATACTTATTTTTATTTTTTAATTTTTCATTTTGTTTTTCTAAATTTAGCTCATATGCTTTTTCTTTTTCAATACTTCTAAAAGTAGTAAAAAGCATCTGCTTTTGTTTAATAGTTACAGTTTTTAAAGTAATTTCTACTAAAAACTCTTTTCCTTCTAAATCTTTATGTAACCATTCAAATTGAATAAATCCTTCTTCTAAACACTCTTTTAATAAAGAGTTTGCTTTCTTTTCTGAATTACTACCATCTGGTTGTTCTTTAGGAGATAATTGATAAGGATGTAGTTTATAAATATCTTCTTTTGAATTTACTTTAAATATTTCTATCATTGCATTATTTGCTTCGACAATTAATCCATTATCTATCAAAAACATTGGCAGAGGAGAATTGTCAAAAAGATCTTTATAATAAGAATCTTCGATATGAGAGTAATTCAAAAATATTCCTTAATATTTAGCTATAAAGATATCCATTATACAGCTATTTTGTTTATAAGCTAGTTAAAGATAACTCTTCTATTTATTTTTCCTATAATCTAACAAAATACTCCTATTAAAAACACAAAAGAAGATATATAATAAATAAAAAAGAGTATATCATGGAAACTTCAAACAAAAAAATCTGGTTAGTTGGTGGAAGTAGTGGTATAGGTTTAGAACTTAGTAAAATTCTTTTAAAAAATAGTTTTAAACTAATAGTTAGTTCAAGAGAAACGAATAAAAATATTGAACTATTAAAACTAAAAGAAGAGTACAAAGAGAATTTATATCTACTTGATTTTGATGTATCAAACAATGAAGATACAAATAAAAAAGTGAAAGAGGCTTGGGAAGCTTTTGATGGCTTAGATATTTGGTTTTATAATGCAGGAGCATATGAAGTTATGGATATGAAAGCTTGGGATTATAATAAATTTGCTCAAATGAATAGTATTAACTATTTGGGTGCTGTAAATATTATGACAGAAGTTTCAAAATATTTTTTACAACAAAAAAGAGGTAAATGGGTTTGGAACTTAAGTCTTTCTACATATTTTGGATTACCAAAAGGTGGTGGATATTCTGCTCCTAAAACTGCTTTATTAAATCTTGCTCAATCAATTTATCCAGAATTAAAACAAGAAAATATTGATTTACAAATCATAAATCATGGTTTTGTAAAGACCAGACTTACAAGTAAAAATAGTTTTGAAATGCCTCAACTTATGGAAGCAGATTTTGCTGCACAAGAGATTTATAAAGCAATTGTAAAAGATAACTCTTTTGAGATAAGATTTCCTACTAAACTTAGACTCTTTCTACAGTTTTTAAGTATTATTCCATATAAGTTTTCCTTAGCTATCACAAAAAGGATGTTAAAATGAAAGCTCAAAATTATACCTCTTTTTTTGAATCCATAAATAAATATACTCCTTTAAAAGAGTATGCAAAATATTTTGATTTAAATGCTAAATTTAAAGACCCTTTCCATGAAGTAGAAGGGTTACAAAATATTTTTAGAATTTTTTTAAATATGTACAAAAAACTTGAAGAACCAAAATTTAAAATCGATGAAATAGTTGAAAATAGAAACATCGCTTATATCAAATGGACTTTTACTTTTAGATTTAAAAAAGACAAAGAGATTCAAAGTTTTGAAGGAGTTAGTAGAGTTGTTTTTAATGAAGAAAATAAAGTAGTCTTACATGAAGATTTTTGGGATGCAGCATCAAATCTTTATGAAAAGCTCCCTTTTGTTTCCTTACTAATAAGATTTGTAAAAAGAAAGATAAATGACTAAATTAACCCAAATATATTATAGTCTTCTTGCTATTCCACTGGCAATACTTGGACTTCCTTTATATATTTATTTACCAACTTTTTATGCTAAAGATATTGGTATTGATATGGCAATAATTGGTATAACACTTTTTTTAGCAAGATTGTTTGATGTATTTTTAGACCCTTATTTAGGTTATTTAAGTGATAAGAGTAAAGAGATTTTTAATTCAAGAAAACCTTTAATAACTATAGGTGCTATTTTATTAACTATTAGTTTTTATCTACTTATTAACCCAAAGGAAGAGTATGCAAATCTTTGGTTATTTTCTTTCTCATTTTTAGTCTATGTTGCTTGGAGTATGGTTAATATTCCTTATCTTACTTGGTCAGCTGAAATAAGTAGTGATTATCACTTTAAAACAAAACTAAATAGTGTAAGAGAGATAGGTACAATCATTGGTGTACTAATAGCTTTACTTCTTCCTTTTTTATTCTCTATTTCCAATAATACAAAAGAGGTTTTAGATTTATTATTTGTTGTTTTTCTTATACTTTTTACTTATTTTACTATTGTTTCCTTACTTAAAATAAAAACAGTTATTACAAAAGATAGTGAAAAGTTTAAACTCTCTTATATAAAAGTTGTTTACAAAAAACTACCTAAAATTAAAACCTTACAAATAGGATATTTTTTTAATAATCTTGCAAATGCAATTCCTGCGACACTATTTTTGCTTTTTGTAGAATTTGTAATAAAAGAGCCTCAATCAAGTGGTATTCTTTTGATAGTATATTTCTTAGCAGGAGTTTTAGCATTACCTATTTGGACAATTATTTCTAAAAGATTTTCTAAAAAAAGAGTCTGGATTTACTCTATTATTTTAGCTTCAAGCTCATTTATTTTTGTTCCTTTTTTAGATGAAAATAGTTTTATTGCTTTTTTAATAATCTGTATAGTTTCAGGTTTTTCTTTAGGAGCTGATTTAGCTTTTCCAACAGCAATCTATTCTGATTTGACACAAAAAGCAGAAGAAGTAAAAAAGAATTGCTCTGGTTTACTCTTTGGAATTTGGGCTATGATTACTAAATTATCACTTGCTCTAAGTGTTGCCATATCTTTTGGTATTTTAGGTTTAATTGAGTTTGACAAAAGTAACCCTAGTTCTGAATCTATTTTAACCCTTGCCTTACTTTATGGTTTAGCTCCTGTAATTTTAAAAGCCCTTGCAATTATTTTTATAAATAAATACAAAGAAGATAAACAATAGTTTATTAACTGACATTTTTTATATACAAAAATCCTTTCAATATATATAAAATAGCTATTGAAAGGAGTTTGAGATGAAAATGTTATTTCTAATAATTTTATTTACCCTACTATCATTTTCCCAAGCTTCAATTATTTCACCAAAGCCCGTTGAATATGTCAGTCCTAAAAGTTTTGCTGGGCTTTGGTATGAAATAGCAAGAACATATAATAAATTTGAAGAAAATTGTGTTGCTGCTACAGTTGAATATAAAAATATAAATGAAAATAGACTAAAAGTTTTCAATAGATGTTTTGAATATGAGATTGGAGGAAAGTTAATCTCTTATACAGGTATTGTAAAACCACTTTTAGAGAACAACTTAGCACAGCTAGATAAAACATATTATTGGATTTTTTCTAAAGAGTATAAAATTATCTATTTAGACAAATCTTACCAAACAGCAATTATGAGTGATGAATCTATGGAAAATCTATGGATTATGCATAGAAAACCTTTTATGAAAAAAGAGAATTTAGAGGAATTGCTTTTCTTTATAAAAAACTACATGGATACATCAAAATTAATATTTACAAAACAAGATAAAAATGGAAGATACAAATGAAACAAAATAGATTAAAAATAGCTGTTTTAGGAGCAGGAATTAGTGGTTTAGGCTCTGCTTATTTATTAAGTAAAAAACATCATGTAGACCTTTATGAAAAAAGTTCACGACTTGGTGGGCATGCTAGAACTACTTTTGTGAAAGAAGATAATGAAGAGTTTGGTGTAGATACTGGCTTTTTAGTATTTAACCATGAAACTTATCCATTGTTAACTAAACTATTTAGACAACTAAACGTTGAGATAGAAAATTCTGATATGAGTTTTGCATTTTGGGATACAAAGTCAAACACTGCTTATAATGGTCAAAACCTAAAAGGTATGTTCTTTCAAAAGAAAAACCTATTTAATCCAAGTCATTATATTATGATTAAAGATATTTTAAAATTTAACAAAAAAGCAAATGAAGATTTAGAAAACGATACTAAAGATTTAGACTTAAGTTTGGGTGAATATCTAAAACCTTATTCAAACTACTTCAAAGATAGATATATTATTCCTATGGGTGCTTCTATTTGGTCAACACCAACTAAAAAAATGAATGAGTTTCCAGCTAGAGCTTTTTTAAATTTCTTTAAAAACCATGGTTTATTAGGGGTTGATACTCACCATCAATGGCTAACAGTAAGTGGTGGTTCTATAAACTATGTTAATAAAATTGCCCTTGAAGTATCGGGGAAAATATATACTAACTCTACAGTTAAAAGTATAAAAAGAGAGAATGGTAAAGTAATTTTAATACATGAAGATTTAAGTGAATCAATTTATGACAAAGTAATTTTAGCTATGCATGCACCAGATGCACTTAGTATGCTAGATGACCCAAGTAATGATGAAATGAATATTCTTTCGAGCTTTAAATACAAAGATAATGATGCTGTTTTACATACTGATACAAAAGCTTTATTCCCAAATAAAAAAGCCTATGCAGCTTGGAATTATAAAACAGATGGAAAAGAAGAGAGTGTAACCCTTTCTTATTGGCTAAATACTTTACAAAACCTAAAAAAGAAAAAAGAGTATTTTGTCTCTTTAAATGAAACTCAATCTTTAGATAATGTAATTGAAAAAATAAACTATTCTCACCCTCAATTTGATTTAAAAGCTATAAAAGCTCAAGAAAAAAGAGAGCTTATAAATGGAAAAAACAATACTTATTATGCGGGAGCATATTGGAGATATGGTTTCCATGAAGATGGATTATATAGTGCAAATACTATTGCAAAAGAGTTTGGATGCCAGTTATGAAACACTTAATTTTTGATGGAATGATTTATCATAAGAGATTCCTGCCTAAAGAGCATAGTTTTAAATACAAATTTTTTATGCTTGATATTGATTTATCTTCTATTGAAAATTTAGAAAATAGACTATTTTCATATAACAAATTCAATCTATTCTCTTTTTATTCAAAAGACCATTTTGGAAATAAAAAAGAGTTTTTAGAAAATGTAGATTTTTTATTAAAAAGTTTTGCAATAAAACCTACAAAAAAGATGAGATTTCTAACTCTTCCACGAATTACTGGTTTTGTTTTTAACCCAATAAGTGTCTTAATCCTTTTTGAAAATGACAAGCCTAGCTTTCTTATTGCAGAAGTTCATAATTATAATGGAGGAAGAGTTATCTATCCTGTGAAACTAACTTCATGGAATGGCAAAATATTCCAAGGAAAAACAAAAAAAGATATGTATGTTTCTCCATTTTTTAAAAGAGATGGAGATTATGAATTTTCACTAATTTATGATGAAAGATATTTAAGTCTTGATGTAATACTTTTTGAAGATGAAAAGAAAAAATTAACTTCAACTTTTACAGCAAAATCAAAAGAGTTTACAACTCAAAACTTAACAAATCTATTTTTTAAACATACGTTTTTAACTTTTTGGGTTGTAACAAGAACAATATATCAAAGTATTAAACTAAAACTATTAGGTTTAAAATGGAATAAACCTATTCAAAAAGATACAGTAAGGAGATACTAATGGAAACTTTCTGGAATAAAATCGGAGATAAATTTTTATCTAAAATAAAAAGAGGTGACTTAGAAGTTCACTTTAGTAATGGAAATATTAAAACTTATGGTGATAAAACTTATCCTAAAGCAAAACTTATTTTAAATAATGCAAAGCTTTTTAAAAGATTAACCTTTTATGGAGATATTGGTTTTGCAGAAAGTTATATGGATAAGGATTTTGAGTGTGAGGATTTAACTTCTTTAATCAAAATTGCCCTTTTAAACTCAAATGAACTTCAAACAAAAAGTGAAGATGAAAAGAGTTTAAGCCTTTATAATCTATTTCCATTTTTTAATAAAATCAAACATTTTCTTAGAAAAAACTCTAAAACAAGAGCACAAAAGAATATTCAAGAACACTATGATTTATCAAATGACTTCTTTAAACTAATGCTTGACGATACGATGATGTATTCAGCTGCTGTTTTTCAACATGAAAATGAAGACTTATTTGAAGCCCAAAATAGAAAACTTGATGTTTTAGCAAAAAAACTAAATCTAAAAAAAGGTTCAAAAGTACTTGAAATAGGTTCTGGTTGGGGAGCTATGGCTATGCATTTAGTAAAAAAATATGAGTGTGAAGTAACCACTTTAACCCTATCAAAAGAGCAAAAGAAACTTTGTGAGGATAGATTTAAAGAGCATAAAATAGAAGAATCAATAAATATTATGCTGAAAGATTATAGAGATATGCAAGGAGAGTTTGATGCAATCATTGCAGTAGAGATGTTTGAAGCAGTAGGACGTGAGTACTTTGATATCTTCTTTAAAAAGTGTCAAAGCTTATTAAAACCCCATGGTGTTTTAGTTATGCAGATAATTACAATGCCTGATCAAAGATATAATTCATATTGCAAAGGAACAGACTTTATTCAAAAGTATATTTTTCCAGGAGGACATCTTCCAAGTGTAGGAAAAATACTTGAAACAACAACAAAACATACGAAACTAAACTTGCTTCATATGGAAGAGTTTACAGAACACTATGCAAAAACTCTAAATATTTGGCATAAAAACTTTTTAGACAATCTTGAAGAAGTGCAAAAATTAGGTTTTGATGAATACTTTATTAGAATGTGGAAAATGTACCTTTGTTATTGTGAAGCTGGGTTTTTAACAAGAAATATCAATCTTGTACAACTTGTATTTACAAGGTATGAAAATATGCATTTAAATGAAGGACTTGTAGCATGAAAAATTTAAATAGATTTTTTAGCACTATTTTTATTGCTTTAGCAATTTTATTTTTTACAGGATGTAGCAAAATGCAAATAGAAGATTTCAAAGATAAAACTCCTGAGTTTATTCCCCAAGAGTATTTTAATGGGAAATTAACTGCTTATGGTTTAGTAAAAGATAGATCAGGGAAAATTATTAGAACTTTCAAAGGAGTTCTTATTGGTTCTTGGGATGAAAATGGTGTAGGAACTTTAGATGAAGAGTTTGTTTATGACGATGGTGAAGAGCTTACAAGAGTTTGGAAGCTAGTTCCAACAGGAGATAAAACCTTTGATGCAACAGCAGGAGATATTGTAGGAACTGCAAAGATGCAAGCTTTAGGAAATACTGTTATGATTGATTATGTGATGAGAGTTCCATATAACAATAGTACTATTGATATTAGTGTAAAAGATTGGCTTCACTTACAAAAAGATGGAGTAATCATAAATCACTCAAAAATGAAAAAGTTTGGCTTTACAGTTGGTGAACTTGTAATTACTATAATAAAAGATTTTCCTAAAAAGTAATATTTAATAGATATTTTAAATTGCTTTAAAGTCAAACTTTAAGACAATAAGCAAAAAAGATGAAGGACTTTTATGAAAGTAGTACTTACAATTGCTGGAAGTGATAGTAGTGGTGGAGCTGGTATTCAAGCAGATTTAAAAACCTTTGAAGCCTTTGATACTTTTGGTTGTAGTGCCCTTACTGTTTTAACTGCTCAAAACACTCAAGGAGTAACAAATATTCAAGAGATTTCTCCTTCATTTGTGCAAGAACAGATATTAAGAGTTTTAGAGGATTTTGAAGTAAGTGCTATAAAAATAGGAATGCTTTTTTCAAATGAGATTATTGATATTGTAAGAGAAACAATTAAAGATTTAGATATTCCTATTGTTTTTGACCCTGTATTTATCTCAAAAGCTGGTTCAAAACTTCTAAATGATGATGCAATTGAGAACTTAAAAACTCTATTTCCTTATGTAAATATCATTACGCCTAATCTATATGAAGCAAAAGCTTTATTTGATTATGATGTCTTAAATGAAAAAGCAATTGAAGAAATTTCAAAACTTCCTTGCAAAGTAGTTATCAAAAATGATATTGTAAAAAAAGAAAATGAAGAGTTTAGTATGGATACTTTCTTTGATAATAAGAAAAAAAAAGTATTTTATACAAAACTAATAGAAACTACAAATAACCATGGTACAGGTTGTAGTTTTTCAAGTGCCATTACAGCAAATATAGCCCTTGGAAAAAGCTTAGAAGAAGCAATCAAAATCTCAAAAGAGTTTATCTATCAAGCAATTTTAAATGCACCAAATATAGGTCATGGAAAAGGACCAATTGCACATAAAAAAGGAAAAGAATGTCTATAAATTTAACTGGTTTATATGTAATAAGTGATGATACTTTAACTCCTAAAGAGACTATTTTAACTCAAATAAAAGAAGCCTTAGAAGGTGGAGCAACAATAGTTCAACTAAGAGATAAAATATCTTCTGATGAAGAGATTGAAAAATTAGCTTTAGAGCTACAAGAACTTTGTAGAGAGTATAAAGCTTTATTTGTATTAAATGATAGAGTTGAATTAGCCATAAAACTAAAAATAGATGGTCTTCATGTGGGAAAAAGTGATCACCATAGAGTAAAAGAAATCAGAAATAACTTTAAAGGTATTTTAGGTATCTCTTGTTATGATAGTTTAGATATTGCAAGAGAAATGGAAAAACTAAAAGTAGATTATTTAGCTTTTGGTGCTTTTTTTGCTTCAAGTACAAAACCAAATGCACCACTTGCAAATCAAGAAACTATAACAAAAGCTAAAAAAGAGTTTTCCCTTCCTATTTGTGTTATTGGTGGTATTACAAGTAAAAATGCAGAGATACTAATAAACAAAGGTGCTCATATGCTTGCAGTTATAAGTGATGTTTGGAAAAGCAAAAATATCAAGAAGAAGTGCCAAGAGTTTACAACTCTTTTTAAAGGAGAAAAATGAAAGCGATAATCTTTATAGCACATGGTAGTAAAAAAGAGAAATCAAATGAAGAGTTTTTAGCACTTGTTGATAAAATCATAGAAGAAGATAAAATCTACGATTTAAAAAAAGCTGCTTTTTTAGAACTTGCAACTCCTGATATAAAAAGTGTTGTTACTGAATTCATAATCAAAGGAGCTAATGATATTAGCTTTTATCCATACTTCTTAAATTCAGGAAGACATGTTTTATCAGATATTCCTGAAATTGTTGAAGAGTTAAAAAAAGAGCATTTAAATATTAAGTTTAGATTATTACCTCACTTTGGGGAATCAAAAAAAATAGAAAAAATCATTCTACATGATATAAGTAAACCTTTTTTATAAACTTACATTTTTTTACTACTAATATTTTCTTTTATCTAATACAATTCATTATAAAATTGTTTTATATTAAAAAAGGAGAAAGCTATGATTAAAGAATTAATTTATTCTGGTCTTGGAGCTGCCGTAATTGTTAGACAAAAAGTTGAAAATGAAATCAAAACCCTAGAAAAAAAAGGCAAAATCAAAAAAGCTGATGCAAAAGAGTTTTTAAAGACCTTAGAAAAAAAAGGGAAAATTGAAGATAAAAAAATCAAAAAGCAGATTAAGTCTTTAATCAAGGAAGTTATCAATGATTTAGATTTAGTTACTAAAAAAGATTTAAAAAAACTAAAAGAAGAGCTAGAAAAATAAAGGAATTTTAATGCCTGATTTATCGAAAATGAGACAAGAGTATGTTTCAAAAGGTTTACATAGAGAGGATTTAGAAGAAACACCTTTTAAACAATTTGAAAAATGGTTTAAGCAAGCACTTGAAGCCCAACTTATAGAGCCAAATGCTTTTACTCTTTGTACAGTTGGAAAAGATTTAAAACCTACGCAAAGAACCGTTTTACTTAAAATGTATGATGAAAAAGGTTTTGTATTTTTCTCAAATTACAATAGTAAAAAATCAAAACATATTGATGAAAATCCAAATATCTCTGCTCATTTTGCTTGGTTAGGATTAGAAAGACAAGTAAGAATTGAAGGAACTATAAAAAAGATTTCTAAAGCTGCTTCAATGAAATATTTTCTTTCAAGACCAAAAGGTAGTCAGCTGGGAGCTTGGGTTTCACACCAAAGTCAAGTTGTAAACTCAAGAAGTATTTTAGAAACTAAATTTGATGAAATGAGAAAAAAGTTTTCAAATGGAGAGATACCTTTTCCCTCTTTTTGGGGAGGTTATCAAATAGTACCTACATATTTTGAGTTTTGGCAAGGTGGATTAAATAGACTACATGATAGATTTGTTTATGAATTAAAAGATGATAATTCTTGGGATATTTACAGATTAGAACCATAAAGGAAAATTATGCCTTGTAATAGATGTGATATAAAATATGAGTTTAGTAATAAAGACTCAAAAATATACTTTATAAGTGAATTTGATGAACTTATAACTAAAGTACAAATCTTCTTAAAGAAACTAAATATCCACTTTGAAAAAATTGAAAATATAGTCTATATAGATATTGAAAATACAAAAGAGTTTTTCTATGAAAATATAGATGCTATTGAGACAACTTTTAACTCTTTAGAAAAAGAAGATATAAAAGTTTTTATTGATTATAACAATGAAGGACTATCATATAAAGCAGTTTTAAATTCAAAACCACTTCAAAGATATATAAATATGATTGAAGATGAGGAGTTCTTTGATGTAATAAAAAATCAATCTTTAACTTCACATTTTCAAGCAATAATTGATGTAAAAACTGACCAAATTTATGGATATGAAACACTAGTAAGAGGGGTAAGAGCTGATGGAACTTTAATTTACCCAAATGAACTATTTGAAAAATCCACTAGAAATGATATGAACTTTAACCTTGATAGACTTTGTAGAGAGAGTGCTTTAAAAACAGCAGCTACAAAAAAAGTTAAACAAAAAGTTTTTATTAACTTTCTTCCTACATCTATTTATGACCCAGAGTTTTGTTTAAGCTCAACGGTTAAATGGGCAAAACAACTAGAGTTTGATACTTCGAATATTGTTTTTGAAGTAGTTGAAACAGAGAGTATTAAAGATCAAAAACATTTAAAAAGAATATTAGAATTTTATAGAGAGCAAGGCTTTAAAATAGCTCTTGATGATGTAGGAGAAGGATACTCTAGTTTAAATATGATTATAGAGTTAAAGCCTGATATTATTAAAGTTGATAGAAATATCATTTCAAATATCAATAATGATGAACTAAAGCGTTCAGTTTATAAAGCTTTGTTTAATCTTGCTAGAGAAAATGGTATTGAGATATTAGCTGAAGGAATTGAAACACCCTATGAGTTAAATACTATAAAAGAGATTGGCGTTGATTATATGCAAGGATATTATTTCAATAAACCAATGCCAGAACCTATTAGAATGATATATCATTAAAAGGATTTACTATAAAATTTTATTCACCACTTAGAGTTTATAGGGTTTTTATATTTTTACTAACAGTTTATTTAGTAATAAAAAGAAAAGATAGCTTTTTATTTATTAAACCACTAAAACCTAAAAAGTTAAAACATACAATTGTTAAATTAGGTGCTTCATTTATAAAACTAGCACAAGTATTAGCTACTAGGTCTGATTTTTTTAGTGAAGAGTATTTAGCTGAATTAAAAAACTTACATGACCAGATACCTCCTATGAAAGAAAAAGATTTTGAAGAGGTTTATAATAAAGCCTTTAAAAATAAAGAAATTTTTAAAGAGTTTGATAAAACACCAATTGCTTCAGCTTCTATTGGACAAGTTCATAAAGCAACACTACAAAACAATAAAAAAGTAGCAGTAAAATTAAGACGTAAAGGAATAAAACAGCAAGTTTTAGCTGATATAAAAATTATAAATATTTTTAATTCATTATTTAAACCTCTATTTTCAAGTTATACTAAAAACTCTATTGAGGCTGTAATCTCAGAGTTTTCAAAGATGATTGTTGAGGAAGTTAGTTTAAACCAAGAACTACAAAACCTAAAAAACTTCAAAAAAGTATATAAAAAACAAAAGGTTAAGTTTCCAAAAGCATATAAAAAATATTCTTGTGATGATGCTTTAGTTATGAGTTTTGAAGAGGGATTTAGATTTGATGATAAAGAAAATATCTTTAAGCATAAAATTGACTTTAAAAAGATTATTTCAAATCTTGTTGACTTTTATACAACTCAAATGCTTATAAAGGGATATTTCCATGCAGACCCACACCCAGGAAATCTTCTTGTAAACAAAAAAGGTGAATTGATACTACTTGATTTTGGAATGGTTAAAACAGTTCCAAATGATAAAAGAATAGCAATAATAGAACTTATTAAAGCTGCAAATGAGCAAGACTTTGAGACTTATATAAATGCAAGTAAAAGATTGGGAACAGTTGCCTATGAAGCTCCAATGGGAGAGCTTACTGAGTTTACTTCAAAAATGTTTAATATCTTTTCAAATGAAAATCTAAATAGTGAATCAATGCAAAAACTAGCTTTTGAAGTTTTAGAAAGTACTAGAAATTTACCCTTTAAACTTCCAAGTGATGCAATTTATATCCTTAGAGTTAGTGCAATTATAGAAGGCTTAGGAACTACATATATTGAAAACTTCAATGGAATAAAAGATATCTTACCAATTCTAAAGAAAAACCTTCCAAAAGCTTTAGGTGCAAAAAATAGCATATATGAAACCATAATAGATGAGATAAAAGAGCTTCCTTTTATTACTAAAGATTTTAAGACTATGGTAAAAAGAGCAAGTGAAGGAAACCTTGAAGTTGAATTATCAAAAAATCAATTGGAGTATATTCAAGAGAGTGCAAAAAAGCAGTTAAAAGCCTATGGAGTTTCATTTGCTTTCTTCTTTGCTGCAATTTTCTATTTACTTTATGGCTTTGAGCCTAAAGAGATTTCCCTAGCCCTATTTCTTTTTGGTTTTATTAGGATTTTATATAAATGAAAAAAATAGATTTAAATATAGAAGATAAAAATCGTTTAATACAGATGGCTTGGCAAGATAGAACTACTTTTGAAGGAATTCAAAAAGAGTTTAATCTAAGTGAAAACCAAGTAAAAAATCTAATGAGAGAGCTTATCTCTTCACAAGCTTATAAAAGATGGCGAAAAAGAGTTCAAGGAAGAGCGACCAAACATGAAAAAAAAGTTGATTTTAAACCAATTAGATTCAAAGGACCATGGTAATGTATAGATTTGGATTTTTTTGTTCAAAAAGTGATAATAGTTTATCTACAAATAGAACTATAAATTTAAATAATTTAAACTATGAAAATGTTGAAAAAAAAGTAAAACAAAATGCAAAAGAGTTAATTGAGCTTTTAGAGTATTCAAAAACTAATAACTACCCTATTTTTAGACTTGGAAACTCTTTTGTTCCTTTTATTTCCCATAAACTTTTTGATATGGCTTGGCTTGATAAGTTAGCACCTATTTTTGATGAGACAAAAGAGAGATTAAAAGATTTTGATACAAGAATTACAATACACCCTGGACAATATACTGTTTTAAACTCTCCTAAAGAGAATGTTATAGAAAACTCATTAAGAGAATTAGAGATGTTTTTTTGGCTTTTTGATAGATTGGGAATAGATGATAATGGAACAGTTTTAATTCATGGTAGAGGAGCTTATGGAGATAAAAACTCTGCTTTAGAAAAACTTGTTGAAACCATTGAAAAAGAAGATTGGCTAAAACAAAGACTTGCTTTAGAAAATGATGAAAGAGTTTATACAGCTAAAGAAATACTTGAAGTATGCCAAACAACAAAAATACCGATGGTCTTTGATATTTATCATCACAGTCTAAATTTAAGTGAGTTTGAGCCAAAAGATATTTTAAAAACTTGGCAAAAAAAAAGACCTAAAGTTCATCTTTCTTCAAAAGGAGATGGGAAATTTGGAAATCATGCTGACTTTATTGAAGCAAAAGATTTCTTTGAACTTGAAAAAATGTTTGAAGAAGAGAGTAAAAGTATTGATATTATGGTAGAAGCAAAAAAGAAAGAACTTGCCATAGAAAAATTAAGAGATGAGATTAAATAATATTATATTACTCATTATTTTGTTAAGCTGTGTTATTATCTAATAATTTTGAATAGAAGTAAACATAGAAGGATTTATCATGTTAAATGGAATAAATAATTTTGACTTTCTAAGAATTATCTCTTTAGATAGTGCTTTTCAAGTATCGCAACAAACAGTAAGTATAATTGAAAGATTTGGTAAGTTTACAAAAATTGCCAATGCAGGTATTAATTTTAAAATACCTTTTATAGATCAAATCGTTACAACACAATCTCTTAGAATCCAGCAACTTGATGTAAGAGTTTCTACAAAAACAAAAGATAATGTATTTGTAGATGTGGTAGTATCTGCACAATATAGAATTTTAGATGATAAAAATCAAATCTATAAATCTTATTATGAACTTGAGGATGTAAAAGAGCAGATAAATAGTTACTTGTTTGATGTTGTTAGAGCTGAAGTTCCAAAAATGAAACTTGATGAAGTGTTTGAAAAAAAAGATGAAATTGCAAATGCCATAAAAATAGAACTTGGTGAGGCTATTGATGGCTTTGGATATGAGATTGTTAAGACTTTAGTAACAGATATTGATGTAGATGATAGAATTATCCAAGCAATGAATGAAATTGTTGCTAGTGAGAGGGAAAAATTAGCAGCAATTGAAAAAGCTGAGGCAGAAAAAATACTTATGGTTAAAAGAGCTGAAGCTGAAGCTGAAAGTAAAAAACTACAAGGTGAAGGTATAGCAAATCAAAGAATCGCCATAATAAATGGATTTAAAGAGAGTATTGATGAAATGAAAAAAATTGAAGGAATTCAATCAACAGAAATATTAAATTTAATTTTAATTACTCAATACTTTGATACACTAAAAGATGTAGCTGCCTCTGATTCAAATACTATTATGATGCCAAATAGCCCATCAAACTTTAGTGAAATAGGTACTCAAATTAGAGAAGCTATAATTAGTGGAAACTTAGTTGCGAAAAAAGACTAAGATTAAAAAAGATAAAAATAGAAAACTATTTTTATCTTAATTTTGTAAGTGTCTCTATTAAATCATTTGAAACTTCAATTAGCTCATTTGAAACATTTAAATTATCATTTGATTCAACATCTGTCTCTTTTGCATTAGTAGATAAAGAAGAAATATTATTTGTTACTTGATTTAGTTTATCACTATTTTGTAAAGTTAAATTTGCCACATCATTTGATAAAGATTTTTGCTCTATCATAGAATCAGAAATTTGATTTGACATAATATTCATCTGCTTTATTGTTTCATCAATATTTGTAATTGATTCTAAAGATTCTCGTACAAGATTTTGAATATATTCAATTGCAGTAGTTATCTCTTTTGTTGCTTCATCACTTCTGTTTGCTAAGTTTCTAACTTCTTGTGCAACTACCGCAAAACCTTTCCCTGCTTCTCCAGCTGTTGCTGCTTCAACTGCTGCATTTAAAGAAAGAATATTTGTTTGAAATGCAATTTGAGAAATCATTCCTATTGTTTCATCAATTTTTTCTGATTCATTATTTAATTTTTTAATAGCTTCAATTATTCTTCCCGTTTTTTCTTGTGCTTCATCAGCAACTTTTTTACTCTTTTGAGTTGATTCTGATATTTCAATAATAGATTTTTGCATTGTTTGAATTTTTTGTGAAACTTCTGAAGTTGAACTATTAACTTCAATAACAGAAGAAGATACCTCTTGTGCTTCTGTCATAGTCTCTTTTGCTCTTTGTGTTAAAGAGTATGAAGTTGTAGATAGATTATTTAAAGATGTTCCTAGTTTATTTACATCTTTATCAATTTGAATCATCATCTTTTTTCTTTCACTTATATCTGTAGCAAATTTTATAACTCGATAAGGTCTTCCATCTAAATCAAGAATCGGGTTATATGAAGCCATAATCCAAATATCTTTTCCACTTTTTGAAACCCTTTTATATTGTCCTGAATCAAATTCTCCTCTTTTTAGTTTTTCCCAAAACTTTTCATAAGCATTTGAATCAACATAACTTTTTTCACAAAAAATACTATGATGTTTTCCTACAATCTCTTCTAATCTATAACCTAAAGTATTTAAAAAGTTTTCATTTGCTGTTTGAATTATTCCATTAATATCAAACTCAATAATTGCTTGTGATTTACTTATTGCATCAATTTGACTTTGAATATATAAATTCTTTAATTTTTGCTCTGTAATATCTTGGGCAAATTTTATTACCTCATATACTTTTCCAGATGAATCTTTTACAGGACTATAAGAGGCTTGAATAAAAATAGACTCCCCATTTTTTTTAACTCTTTTGAATTCTGAAGTATTAACTTTTCCTAAAGCAAGATCACTCCAAAATTTTGTATATGAAGAACTATTTACATAGTTTTTGTCACAGAAAATACTATGATGCTTTCCAACTACTTCATTAAGTTCATAACCCATAGCATCTAAAAAAGCCCTGTTTGCCTCTTTGATAACTCCTTCAGGAGTAAAAGATATTACGGCAAAGTTTTGATTAATCGTTTCTAATTGCGCTTTTTGTTTTTTTGAAATAAAAATCGACATTAACTTCCTTCTTTAACTTACATAATATAATAAAAACCAACTCTAATATTTTAGCTATAAATGTAATAAAAAAAGTTAAGTTATTTTGTCAATTATAAGATTAATCTTTAGCTAAGAAATAATTATTGCATTTTGCAATAAAAAAAATATCAATAAATTTTTAATAGTAAAATATCTTTATGAGAAAAGATATTTATGAAAAGATGCAAATACTTGCAGATAGTGCAAAATATGATGTAAGTTGCAGTTCTAGTGGAAGTGATAACAACCATAAAACGGGGGAACTTGGAGCAACACATAATAGTGGAATTTGTCACACCTTTACTGCTGATGGAAGATGTGTTTCACTTTTAAAAGTATTACTTACAAATTTTTGTATTTATGATTGTGCTTATTGTATTAATAGAAAAAGTAATGAGATAAAAAGAGCTGCTTTTTCTCCTCGAGAACTTGCAGATATTACAATAAATTTTTACAAAAGAAATTATATAGAGGGTCTTTTTTTAAGTTCAGGAATAATTGATAGTGAAGACCATACTACAAATCTAATCTTAAGAGCTTTAAAAATATTAAGACATGAATATCATTTTAATGGATACATTCATGTAAAACTAATTCCAGGAGCAGATGAAAGACTTATAGCACAAGTAGTCTCTTTAGCAAATAGAGTTAGCTCAAATATTGAACTTCCAAGTGATAAATCACTTAAACTACTTGCTCCAAATAAAACTAAAGAAAAGGTATTGCAACCACTTAAATATGCAAGAGATATTAGCTTAGAGAAAAATAGTAAACCAATTGGAATGAGCACTCAACTAATAGTTGGAGCAACTCCAGAGAGTGATAAAGATATCTTAAAATTAAGTTCAGTTTTATATGATAAAGCTCTTTTAAAAAGAGTCTATTATAGTGCTTATATTCCTGTAAATGATGATAAAAATCTTCCAGCCATAATAAATAAACCACCTCTTTTAAGAGAACATAGGCTTTATCAAGCTGATTGGCTTTTAAGATTTTATGATTTTTCTTATGATGAGATTGTAAGTGATGAGTTTCCAAATCTTGATGAAGATGTTGACCCTAAAACTTCTTGGGCTTTAAACAACTTGCAATATTTTCCTATGGAAATAAACAAAGCTAGTAAGGATGAACTTCTTAGAATACCAGGAGTAGGAGTTAGAGGTGTATTTAAAATATTAAAAGCTAGACGCTTTAAATCTTTAGATTTTAGTGATTTAAAAAAATTAAAAATCTCACTAAAAAGAGCTCAATATTTTATAACTTGCAAAGGGAAATACCATAGTAAAATCTCTTTTTATAAAGAGAATATCAAAGAAGCAATAATAGCTCCACCAAAAAAGAAGATAATACAACCCTCACTATTTGATATAAACTATAGTCATATTACAGGTGAATTATGATTTTAATATATGATAAAAGTTTTGAAGGTTTTTTAACTTTAGTTTATGAAGTTTATTATAAAAGTTTACGCCCTTCTAAGATAGCAGATAAAATGCCAAATACCCTACTTTTAGAAGAAATAGTTGAAATTAAAACAACAAAAGAGAAGAGTTTAAAAGTTTTGGAAGCTATAAAAAAGAAGTTTCCTAAAAAATGTTTTGAACTTATATTAAACTCTTTTATGTGTGATACAAAGGAGTTTGAGCTAGCTCTTTTAAAATATATTATTTTAGGTTTTAAAGATACAAATGAACTTTTTAATATAAATAATCCTGAAGTCTTCTATTTAGAAAACCTACAAAAAGAGCTTTTTCATCATGTACATAAGATGACAGGTTTTGCTAGATTTGAAGAACTTGAAGATGGAACACTTTATGCAAAAATAGAAACTAAATTTAATGTTGTTTATTTTTTAGGTAAGCATTTTTTCAAAAGGCTAAATAATCAAAAATATATTATCCATGATATTAATAGAAAAATTGCCTTTATCAAAAATGATGATTTTATTGGAATACAAAATATTGCTTCCTTTGAAGAGCCAAAACTATCTCAAGATGAACAAAAGTTTAAAAAACTTTGGACAACTTTTTTTAAAGCAATAGTAATAGAAACAAGGGAAAATAAAAAATGTCAACAAAATTTTGTACCACTATTATATAGAACTTATATGACAGAATTTTTATAAACTACTAATTTAAAGCTACTAAAAAACAATATTTTTTTATATACTAAATAAAAAAGGAGAGTTATGAAAAATATATTTCTTAGTATTGTAGTTCTATTTTTATTTACTGCTTGTTCATACAAAGACCCAAATATCAAAAGTGTGCAAAAAGTTGATTTAGATAGATATCTTGGTTCTTGGCATGAGATAGCAAGATATGAGCATCGCTTTGAAAAAGATTGTAAAAATGTAACTGCAACTTATAGTATTAAAGAGAATAAAAAAATAAAAGTTATTAATAGCTGTACTAAAATAACAACTAACAATAAAACAGAAGCTATTGGCGAAGCCTATGCAGTTGATAATACAAACTCAAAACTAAAGGTATCTTTCTTTTGGCCTTTTTATGGAGACTATTGGATTATAATGCTTGATGAAGATTATTCTTATGCAGTAATTAGTGAGCCAAGTAAGAAATATCTTTGGATTTTATCAAGAGATAAAAGATTAACTGAAAATATAAAAGAGAAGATTTTAAAAAGATTAAAGTCTTTAGATTATGATTTATCTAAACTTATTTGGACAATTCAAGAGTAAGTTAAAAGAAGTATAGACCTACTGTGGTCTATACACTTTAATATTTTTATATCCCTTAGAATCAATTAAATATTGAGCATGTAATTGACTTAAGATACCTTTGTCACAATAAAAAAGATATTGTTTCTCTTGTGGTAATTTTTCAAACTCTGTTTTTAGCTTAAAAAATGGTAATTTGATTGTTTCACAAGAAGTTTCAATACAATCATCACTTTGTCTAATATCAATAATAGTATATTCTCCACTTGAGATATCACTTATAATATCAATCTGCCCTATACTATTTACATCGGCATCAATCTCATCTACATTGATTGTGATTGCATCTTCAACTGCTTTATCTAAAACTTCATAATTAAACTTTTTAGCCTCTTTTTCTATTCTTGAAAAAGAACCATGAGTAACTGGATTTTTAGAGATAACTCCACAATATTCTGGCATAGATTCAGCAAATCTTCTTGTTCCTATTTGATTTGCCATTTCCATAATATCTGGTTTATTCATAGTTGATAAAGGTCTTAAAACTAATTTATTTGTAACTTCATCAATTAAAGCTAAATTTCTTAGTGTTTGACTTGATACTTGAGCAACACTCTCTCCTGTAAGAAGAGCATCTATTCCCATTTTATCAGCAATTTTTTCTGAAGCCATAAGCATAAGTCTTTTTAGTGTAACACCCATATATGATTGACTTGTAGAGTTAAAGATTTCTGTTACAACATCTTCAAAAGGAACAGAAGTAAAAGTAACCCTATGAGAACTTCCAAACTTATTCCAAAGATAATATGCAACTTGTTTTACACCTATTTCATGAGCGATTCCACCAAGGTTAAAGAAAACAAAGTGTGTTTTAATTCCTCTTTTCATAGTTAAATATGAAGCGATTGTTGAGTCAAATCCACCTGACATAAGAGATAAAATATCCCCTTGTGTTCCAATAGGAAAACCTGATAAACCTTGATATTTTTGAGTGATGATATTTAACTGTTTATGAACAAGTTCAATATTTATAGTAACATCAGCATTTTTTAAAGCAACACCTTTTGTTTCTGGATTATTTGCTAACATAAATCCACCGATATTTCTCTCCATATCAGTAGATTTAAATTCATGTTCTCCACTTCTTTTTGCTCTTACTACAAAAGTTTTTCCTTGAATCTCTTTTGCTGAATATTTATTTACAATCTCTTTCATTTCATCAATTGTAGAGATATTATCAAATTGTAATGCTTCTAAAACTAATTCAATTCCTGAAGTATCTAATAATTTTTGTCTAACTTCAACTACTACTTCAATAGGAGATACTATTTCAATCTTATCAAAAAACTTTTTGTACTCAATCTCTTTGCTAATTCGCCCAAGTATTGTTTTTATGTTACTATAAAGCTGGTCAATCATTTGCCTTTTTGCTTTACTCCCTTTTACCATCACTTCTGGAAAAAATTTAACAATAAACTTTTGCGTCTTTGCTTTTGATTCGCTCATTATTCAAATACCTTATAATTTTATAAAAGCGCCATTATAACATAATAAAAGTAATTGAATATAAAACTATTTGTGCTAAAATTACAATCTCTCTTAAAATCTACTAAAAGGTTATATTATTAAAAAAACAGCGATTATTACATTGCTATTTTTGTCTATGACAACTATGATGTCAAATGTTGCTATCGTAACAGCACTTCCTAGATTTCAAGACTATTTTAGCAATATCAAAGATATTGAATTTTATTCAAGGTTAATGCTTACTTTACCTTCAGTTATTATTGCTTTATTCTCTCTTTTTTTAGGTCATCTAATATTTAAAATAGGAAAAAAGAGATCAGCAACTATTGCATTAACTATTTTTGCACTTACTGGAAGTGCAGGTTTATATTTAGAAAGTGTTGAGATGTTTCTATTTTCAAGAGCACTTTTTGGAATAGCTATTGCAACACTTATGATTGTAACTACTTCTTTAGTGGGAGATTATTTTCAAGGGGAAGCCAGACATAAATTTATGGGTTATCAAAGTGCATTTATGTCTATAGGTGGAGTGGTGTTTGTAGTTGGTGGAGGTTTTTTATCTGATTTAAATTGGAGATTTCCTTTTGGAATATATTTAGTTGGATTTTTACTTCTTCCTATGGTTCTTTATTTTTTAGTTGAAAAAGAACAAGAAGAGTTAAAACAAGATGAAATAAGAGTTGTACCCACAAATCTTATAGGGGTATATTTCTTAGGCTTTTTTTATATGATAATATTTTTTATCTTACCTACACAACTTCCATTTTTAATGATAAATGAATTTCATGCAAGTGGTAAATTAACTGGCTCTATAATTGGTGTTGCTTTTTTAGCAAATGGAGTTGGAGCTATCTATTTTTCAAAGTTTAAAAAAAGATATAGCTTTTCAACTATTTATTTAATAGCACTGACTATTATAGCAACAGGACTTACTGCTATCTCTTTTGTTTATAATGTTTACTTTTTCTTTCTTACTGGTATTTTATTAGGTTTTGGTGGAGGTCTTATGATGACAAATATCTCTGCTTGGATGTTAAGTAAAACTACTTTTGAAAAAAGAGTTAAAGCTTCAGGTTATCTGACAAGTTCAGTTTTTATGGGACAATTTGCTTCACCAATTCTATTTTATCCAGTAGTTAGAAGTTTAGGAATTCATAACTTCTTTTTAGCAGTTGGAAGTTCTTTATTTATAGTTGTTTTATTGGGAAGTTTATATAAAAAGCTAGCTTAATTACTAGCTTTTTATAGATATGCTCGAAGATAAGAGTTATCTATTAACTCTTTTTGATTTAGTTCTTTTGCTAATTTGAAAACTAAATTTGCATCTCTTAAAAGTTCTCTTCCATAGGCTACAAAATCACAAGTTTTCTCCGCTAAAAGAGTTTCTCCTTGTTTTGCCGTAGTTATTAAACCTACAGCAATTACAGGTATATTTATATTTTCTTTTATCTTTTTTGCATAATCACATTGATATAAAGGTAAAAGTTCTGGCATTAAATCTGGCTCTTTTTGATTTCCACCTGCTGAAACATGAATAGAATCTACTCCAAGTTTTTCTAACTCTTTTGATAAATAAATAGAATCTTCTATATCCCAACCAGCTGTTTTCCATTCACTTGCAGAAATACGAACAATTAGAGGTAAAGCTATTTGCTCTTTTAAAAGCTTTGCAATTTCTAGGGTTAATCTACATCTATTTTCTAAGCTTCCACCATAAATATCATCTCTTTTATTTGTTAAAGGGGACAAAAATTCACAAAGTAAATATCCATGGGCAGCATGAAGTTCTAAGATATCATAACCAGCTTCTTGTGCTCTTTTTGCTGAATCTAAAAACTGCTGTTTTATTAAAGCTATTTGCTCTAAACTTAAAGCTTCTGGAGTTTTAAAACCACCACTCGTATCAAAAGCTATTGAAGAAGGAGCAACAGGAGTTGTCTCTTTTACTAAACTCTTTCTTCCTGCATGAGCCAGTTGAATAGCTATTTTTGAACCAAATTCATGAGCTTGCTCTACAAGTAGTTTATGCCCTGCAAGTTGAGAGTCTTGCCATAAACCTAAGTCATTATTAGAGATTCTTCCTCTTGACTCTACAGCTGTTGCTTCAACAATTATCAAAGCAACTTTACCTATTGCTCTTGAAGTATAATGAAAGGAGTGAAAAGGTTTAACTTCTGCACTATTATCACTTTTATACATACACATAGGAGCCATAATAACTCTATTTTGTAAGTGGCAAGTTCCTATTTTACTAGGACTTAAAAGTAAACTCATATTTATTCCTTATATAATTAGTTTATATACTCTACAATATCTTCTAATTTTTCTCTTAACTGCTCTGATTGTGGATTAACTCTATATCCAAATGGTAATACTAAAGATAATTGATATTTTGAAGTATCAAGTTCTAAGATTTTTTCTACATTCTCTTTTTCAAAACCTTCAATAGGACAAGAATCAATTCCTCTTACTGCTGCTGCTGTCATCATATTTGAAGCTGCAATATAAGACTGTTTTGAAGTCCAAGCATAGATATTCTCATCAGTAGATAGAGTCTCTTTTAAATGCTCTGCATAAAGATTTAAATAAAAATCATATTTCTCTTGAGGCATATCTCTTCTTCCAAATTTTTTTCTTGGTACACCAGACTCTGGTTTTACATCTTCAATAGCTGCAAGAATAATAACAAGATGAGAACAAGTAGTAACTTGTGGTTGATCCCAACACACTTTTTTTAACTTCTCTCTTAATTCATTATTAGTGATAACTAAAAACTTCCAAGGTTCCATACCAAAAGAAGAACAAGATTTTCTACCAGCTTCTAAAATATACTCTAACTCTTCATTTGAGATTTTTTTAGTCTCATCAAAAATTTTACAAGCATGTCTAAAATCCATAGCTTCCATAAATGTTTTTTCCATATTTTTCCTTTATATTAATATCTTTTCTAGCTTATTTATTTCAACACTCTCAAGTTTGTTTTCAATATTTGTTAAAAACTCTTCAAAATGTGATTTGCCCTCATGCTGAGTTAAAAACTCTTGATTTTCCCAAGTTTCAATAAAAGTATAAGAGTTTTCTTCATTTAAACTTTTATGTAACTCATAATAAATACAACCTAAATCATATTGATGAGTATTTTTATGAAGTTTAACTAGTTCATTATAAACTTCTTCTTTAAACTCTGGTTTTATTTTTATATTTGCAACTACAATAATATTTTTCATTTTTAGCCTTTTAAATAATTTTTTTAATAGTATACAAATTTTAGTAATTCTTAAATAGAGTAGAAAAACTAAATATTTTTTGTTTCACTGAATGAAACTTAATCAAGTAAAAAATTATCTTTTAAAACTTTTTCAAATTTTTCAAGCTCAAAATCAAGATTTAAATCTCCTTTAAAAATATCATGAACAGCATAACTTTTTAAGGGTGTCATTCCACAAAATTGAAAAATCTTATGTACTGCAATATGGGCTTCATCTAATGATAAACCGTCAAAGAAACCTTTTTCATTATCAAACTCAGATACTGGACAGTTATATGTTAAAGATAACATATATTTACCTTTTAATAAACCTCCACTTCCATAAGTTTTAGAAGCATCTTCTCTACTTCTTCCATCACTTGCATAGTGTTTTCCTTGAGTTAAAACTTCATCAAAATATTTTTTTGCAAGCCAAGGCATACTCATCCAATAAACTGGATATTGAAATATTACATAATCTGCCCAAACTAATTTTTGAACTTCTTCCTCAATCTCATACCCTTTTTCTATATGAGTAGTTTTTACAGTAAAACTATTTTCTTCTAAAAAATTAGTTGCAGTATCTATATATGAAGCTGTTAATTCTCCTTTTGCTACTACATCATAATATTGATGACCATTTATAATCAATACATTTTTCATGAAACTCCTTTCATTTTTGAAAATTATATACCTTACAAACTTAAATTTCTCTTACTTTACTTTAGGTAAGTAATAGAGGTTTATATTACTTATGATATAATAAGTTTAATCTAAAAGGATAGAAATGTATTTTATAAATAATAAAGAGTTTAAGTGTTCAATCAATGTAACTTTAGATATTTTCAATGATAGATGGAAACTATCAATTATTTGGCATCTTCTTCAAGGTGAAAAAAGATTTAAAGATTTAAATGAAGATATTTCAGAAATAACTCAAAAAACTTTAACTATTAAATTAAAAGAATTAGAAGAAAAAAACATTATAAATAGAGAGGTTTTTCCAGAAGTTCCTCCAAAAGTTGTCTACTCTTTGACAGAAGCTGGATTAAGATTAAAACCAGTTCTTGATGAGATGTATGACTGGGGAGTAAAATATGTAAGTGAATATGGAAAAATCACTGAAGATAATATGTGCTATACAGAGTTAAATAGAAAAAAATAGATGGAAAACTTTGCACTTATTGCCATTGCTATTATAGTAGGTTATGCTCTTCAAAAGTTCAAAATCTTTCCAGAAGAGACTTCAATAATTTTAAATAAATATATAATCTATATCTCTCTTCCTGCTATAATTTTATTACAAGTACCTAAATTAACATTCTCTTTTGATGTGTTAATTCCTACAATTATTGCTTGGCTTGTAATGGGAATATCTGCACTTATAGTTTTATTCTTTTCTAAAATATTTTCTTGGTCAAAAGAGATAACTGGAAGTTTACTCTTAGTATCAATCTTAACAAACAGTTCTATTATGGGTATTCCAATTATCGAGTTATATCTTGGAGAAGAGGCTTTACCTTATGTTTTAATTTATGACCAACTAGGAACTTTTTTAGCTCTTGCTGCTTATGGTACTTTTATTACTGCTTATTACAGTACAAGTGGAAATATAAAACCAAGAGTGATAGTTCAAAAAATCCTTACTTTTCCCTCTTTTATAGCTTTAGTTATTGCCCTGCTTCTTTTAGGGCAAAGTTTCCCTCCTATTATTACTGATGTTTTAACAAAATTTGCAAATACTTTAGTTCCAGTTGCACTTGTAGCAGTTGGTTTACAACTACAATTTAAACTTCCAAAGGATGATTTACTTCCTTTAAGTATCGGTCTTTTAATAAAATTAGTTCTTGCACCTTTTATTGCTTTTGGAATCTGTATTATTTTTGACTGGTACAATTTAGCTGGTAAAACCTCTATTTTTGAAGCAGGTATGGCTCCAATGATTACAGCAGGAGCAGTAGCCTCAATGGCAAACCTTGCACCAAGACTAAGTACAGCAATTGTAGGATATGGTATTATCTTCTCTTTTATAACTACTTATATCTTATCTCTTATTATTTTGTAACTATAAGTAAAAATTATTAAAAAAAATAAAAAACTACATGTAAACTAAACATTAATATTGTATTATCTGTAAAATTTTTATTTAGGAAATTAGATGATAAAAACAACAAGAAATATTTTATTAGCACTTTGTTTAACTACAGGATTAAGTGCAGCAGATAAACTATCACAAAAAGAGTTAAAAGAAATCCAAGCTTTACCACTTTTAAATATGGCAAAGGTTCAAGTACAAGATGGTACTGATTTTGGTTCTTTATATGGACTGAATGTAAAAGTTCAAGGAAGAATGGATACAGTATTTTTAACAAAAGATAAAAAATATCTACTTCCAGGAGATGCAATTAGTACTCAAAATGGTCAACCATTAGAGTTACCAATTGATATTTCGCCAACATTAGGGAAAGAGGCATTTACTTTTGGAAAAGGGAAAGATGAATATGTATTATTTACAGACCCGGAATGTCCATATTGTAAAAAATTTGAATCATATTTTTCTCAAATTGAAGATAAAGTTAAAATCAGAGTATTTTTCTTCCCTTTATCATTTCATGAAAATGCAAAAGATATTTCACTTTATATTATGAGTCAAAACTCATATAAAGATAAAGTAAATGCAATGATTAATACTACAAAAGATAGTGAAGAGTTTAAAAACAGAAAAATTGATTCTACTAAACTTGCAAAACTAGAAAAATCTTTAGAAGAACAAATGACTATTGCTACTGATTTAGGTATTAGTGGAACACCTACTTTATTTGATAAAAATGGAAATAGAATTGTTTGGGCACAAATGCTACAAGATTTTGGAATTGAAGTAAAATAAAAAGTATTAGGAATTTTCCTAATGCTTTATATTTTTACCTCTTTTGAAGTATCATAAACTAACTCATAATATTGGTTATTGTTAAATTCAAATTCTTGAATCACTTCTAAACCTAACTTTCTTGTATGAGCCTCATAAGACCTAGGATTTATCTTATTAATAAAAGTTACTAAAATAGGATATTTTTTTGCCATATGAACTCTTGCATATTCAAAAATTCTTTCTAGTACTTGTTTTCCTCTAACACTTTTATCTATACAAACTGGTCCATATTGATAAGAGTTTTCAGCACTTAATGTTTGTCCTAAATATTCAAGATTTGGCAAATCCTTTTTCATATGAATAAACATAGGCCAAGCAGACCAATACTTCCAAGAAGCACACATCACATAAGCAACTACTTGTTCTCCAAGTTTTGCGATAAAAAGCCCCTGCTCTTTGTTTATTAATCGAGTTAATTGCTCTTTTGTAAAAGCAGTTGTAACAAAACCATCTTTTTTATCTTCTTCTTTTATAGAATCAACTTGATATTTATAATGAAGTTCTAAAACATCATCAATATCACTCAACTCTGCTACTTTCAACAACATATTATATTCCTTAATAATTATTCAACTTCACATATTTGAATTGCTAATCTTAAAAAAGCTGTTAGACAAATATTATCTTCTGACAGATTTTTTGGGACACTCTTTTTAATCTTATCCAAGGCTTTTTTAAAACCAACATAAAATTCATAACTTGGCTTTGGTTTATACTCTAAACCTTTTATTTCTAAATAGCTTATAATACTTTTTGCCGTAGTAGGTTTTACAAAATAGTCACTTTTTCTATTCATATAATATGGAACTAAAGAGATAATAGTCCATTTTGCTAGTTTATGTTCACTTAATATCTCAACTAAAGAGTTATATCCTTCTTTCTTATCTCCATGTAGTAAATCAAAAAGAGCAAGGCTAAACATATCCTTTTGATACATTCCCATCTCAGCAAAAGCATCTTTTAGTTTTAACTTATCATAAAAAGAGATTACTACAGATTTATAAATTACTTTAAAAAAGTTTTCACAAACAACTTCAGGAATAGAAAAATTATCTTTATGAAAAAACTCTTTAGACATCTCTTCAAGTTTTGAAGGATTGAATTTTTTCATAATCTTCAAAAGTCTTTCATCGTCAAAGCCTAAAGGATACTCATCTAAAAACTCTGCTTCTAAATCTTTTAATTTCTCATTATTCATTTTCTTTCCATTTCTATAATTTTTTCTATTACATAATCTTTGATTATTAAAGCTTTCGCTAAAATCATAACTTATAAATTCTATCTAATAATTTATAAAACATTTAATTTTCTAGGAGAAAATATTATGAGGACGTTAGAAAACTTTTTAGCTAGAGTTTTAAGTGATGACATTGGTAAATTAATACTTAGATTAACTCTTGGTATTTTAATGCTTTTTCATGGAATCAGCAAACTTGAAAAAGGAATTGATGGTATTAAATTCCTTGTAACTAAAAATGGTTTACCAGAGTTTTTAGCTTATGGAGTTTATCTAGGAGAACTTATTGTACCTGTTTTATTAATCATTGGACTATATACTAGAATTAGTAGTTTTATTTATACAGTAACAATGGCTTTTGCTATCTATTTAGCTCATGCTTCTTATATTTTAGGAACAAGTGCTAAAACAGGAGCTCTTTTAATAGAAACACCTCTTTTATTTATGTTAGGTGCACTTGCACTTATGTTTTTAGGTGCTGGTAAAATCAGTGTAGATAAAAGATAAGCTAAAGTACTATTTGATTTTTCAAATAGTACTTTTTAAATCTGGAATATTACTAATCATCTCTTCATAAGTTCTATTTTTATTTAAAGCTTCTACTACCACATCTAAAGGTCTTGAATAATAGACACCTAAATCATACTCATTTTCACAAAGAGAAAAAGCTAACTTTTCTTGCGGTGGTATAAATTGTGCATCAACCCCTGTTTTATTTCCTCTTGCATCAATTTTTATCCAACCATAATTTTCTAAATAAACAGCATTTAAACCATGTAAAGAAAATGAATCTTTTTTATATTCAGAAAGAGCTAACCTTTGATAACAAAAAGCAGTAGGAATCTTATTCGCTCGTAATAGTGCTGCTAATAGATGTGACTTAGCAAAACACCAACCACTTTTAAAATCTAAGACTTCACTTGCTTTACAAGTTGGAATATCTAGTTTATAATCTCCACTATGTTTAATTTCATCTCTTACATATTCAAAACAGTTTTTAACTATCTCTTCTTTTGAAAAAATATTTTCAGATAATTGTTTTGCTAAGGTTTGTATTTTTTCATTTGAGTAATCAATTATATTACTCTCTTCTAAATAGTTTTTTGTATTAATCATTTTAAAAATCCTTATTTATAATATCTTCCTACATAATCAAATATCTCTATTTTTATAACTGCTGTTCCTTTTATCATATTTATAGGTAGTTCTTTATTCATTAAATGTGGGGTAAATTTTTCTACAATTTTTGATAAAGCAATACTTTTTTCTTCAAGATTGTTTACTAAACTAGCTTGACCTCTAAGAATAATACTATTAAACTCAGTATTTACATCACATGGATTTTCAACACCATCATATAATAAAGAAAGCATTTCATCTATTTCAAAACATACATTAGAATTAAATTTAATATTGTCTATTTTTTTACCTTTTGGTAAACCATGCATATATATTTTATTATCATAATAAACAAAATGCATAGGTAAAACATAAGGATAACCATCTTCACTATGTGTTCCTAAACGCCCAATTTCTGCCCTTTGAAACAGCTTTTCAATCTCTTCATTTGTTAATAAATAAGTTTTTGTTCGATGTCTCATTTTTTATCCTTATTATTTAACTTAATAATTGATTTTTGAAGCTTACGAAAGCCTTCTTTTATCTCTTTTTCCAAGATAAGTAAAGAAGGCAAAAATCTTATAATATCTTTTCCTGATTTTAAAACTAAAAGCTTATGTTTTAAAGCTTCCTCAAATACCTTTGATAAATTATTTTCATCTTTTAGCTTAAGTCCCAACATCAAACCTATTCCTGTTTTACAAACAAAATACTCTTTATTTTTGAGATAAAATTTATCTAGCTCTTTTTGGAAAATTTCTACTGTTTTTTGAAGTTTTTTTGTTTTATATCTTTTTTCTAAAATAGTTAAAACCTCTAAAGCTACTTTTGTGCATAAAGGATTTCCTCCAAAGGTTGAACCATGATTTCCTAAAGTAAAAACATCTTCTATATCACTCATCATTACACCAATTGGTAAACCACCAGCAAGACCTTTTGCTAAAGTTATAATATCTGGTTTGATTTCATAATAGTTTGAAGCTAAAAACTCGCCTGTTCTATAAACTCCTGTTTGTACCTCATCGATGGCTAGTAATATTTTTTTGTTTTTTAACTCTTTGGCTAAAGTTTGTATCTGTTTTTTATCAAAAGCATTTATTCCACCTTCTCCTTGAACAAGTTCAAGCATTACAGCAACAGTATTTTCATCTATCTTATTTTTTATATCTTCTATATCTTTAGCATAAATAAATTCATCAGTAAAAGGACCAAAGCCTTTTTGTTTATCCTCTTGGGCTGTTGCTTTTAAAGTTGTTAAAGTTCTACCATGAAAAGAGTTATTTATAGTTATGATTTTATGATTTTTAATCTCATTTAAATAAGCATACTTTCTAATAAACTTTATCGCTGCTTCATTAGCTTCTGCTCCACTATTACAAAAGAAACATTTCATCTTTTCATAAGTACTTAACTTAACTATCTTCTTTGCACACTCTTTTTGAACTTTTATAGAGTATATATTTGATAAATGAATTAATTTATTTGCTTGTTTATTTATCGTTTTAATAACTTTTGGATGTGCATGTCCTAAACTATTTACTCCAATACCTGAAGTGAAGTCTATATATTTATTACTCTTCTTATCATAAAGTGATGAGCCTTTTCCATACTCAAATTCAATATTTATTTGTTTGTATACAGGAAATAGATAATTATTATTCATTTTTTACTTCTTAGCTATGATAGATTTCAAATTGTTTATCTTCATCTTTATTTTTATATCTTTTTTCAAGTGAAGTTAAAAATTGTTTTCCCAATACTTCTGAAGCTAAAGCTTTCTTGCTTAGAGTCTCATTTTCATATGGATTTAATATTAGTTTATTTAAAACAGATATTGTTAGTTCATCTTCTACTCTTTGTTCTAATACTAACTTATCATGTTTAGAGATTACTCCCTCTTTTATAACCTTTGCATACCAACCTGTTAAGCCACTATTAAAAATAAATTTAGTCATCTCTTTTTTATTTGTATTTGCACTTAATTTCCAACAAGGTTGTCTTGGTTGTGTAATTTGAATAATAGCTTCCCCTACTTTATATATATCTCCTATACATACAGTTTTCTCATCTATATTAGATAAGATTAGATTTTCTCCAAAATGTGAAACTCCATCTATTTTAAACTCAGTATTACACTCTTTGTTTATTTTCTCATATGTAGTTTTTGCAAATAAAAACAAAGCTTTGTTTTCTCCACCATGATGTCTTAAGTCTGCTTGTTCATCCTCTTTAAAACCTGTTTTTGTTAGATAAGCATTTTGAACTGGATATTTTTTTATTGCTGAAACTAGCTCTTCTCTTTTTTGATTTTCTAGTTTTGTAGTAGTTACTTTTCCTACTTTTATAAAAAGTACTTCTGCTTCTATTTGCATCGATATAATCCTTTAGTAAGTTTTTCAAAAGTATAATAGCAATAAATTGTACTTTTTAAAAGATACAGATTTTATATTTTGTAAAAGGTCAGTTAATGTACAAACTTCAAAAATCTTCTACTGCTTTATATATACAGTTATATACTCAAATAAAAGAGGATATAAAAAATAATATCTTAGCTTCAGGGGTAAAACTTCCTTCTATAAGAAAGATGTCAAATGATTATAAAATAAGTAAAACAACTGTTGAATCTGCTTATAGTCAATTATATGCCGAAGGGTATATAGAGAGTCTTCCTCAAAGTGGTTATTTTGTAAGTAAAGATATTGTACAAAACTTTAATACCCAAGAGATAAAAGAAGAGAAACCACTAGTTTCTAAAGAGTATAAATATAATTTCTATCAAGCAAGGCATAGCAAAGATATTTTTCCTAAAAAGCTTTGGGCTAAATTGCATAATAAAGTTATTAACTCTATTAACTTTGGTTCTTATCCAAATAAACAAGGAACATTAGGACTTAGAAAAGAGCTTGCAAAATATCTTTCAACTTCAAGAGCTTTAATTTGTGAGGAAGAGCAGATTATTATTTGTAGTGGCTTTTCTGATTCTATGTTTATTATAGCTACTATATTAAAAGAGTTTAGTTCTTCTATTGCTATTGAGTATCCAGGATATAAGGTTGTAGAAAGAGTTTTTAAACTACAAAACTATAGTATAGATAATATAGCTATTTTAAAAGAAGGGATTGATTTAAAAAGCTTAGAAAAAAGTAACAATAAACTTCTATATGTAACTCCTTCACATCAATATCCTACTGGTATAACAATACCTATCTCAAATAGAATAAAACTAATATCTTGGGCAATGAAAAACAATGCTTATATTATAGAAGATGATTATGATAGTGAGCTAAGTTATAACAATAGACCTATTCCTTCTTTACAAGGAATAAACAATAATCAAAGGGTAATCTACTCAGGTACATTTTCAAAAGCTTTATCTCCTGCACTTAGAGTAAGTTATATAGTTCTTCCTAAAGAATTGGTATCTATATATAAAGAGATTTTTCAATTCTCTTATTCAGGAGTACCTTTAGATACACAAAAAACTTTAGAAGTTTTTATGAAAGAAGGTCATTGGGAAAAACATATAAGAAAGATGAGAACTTTAAATAAAAGAAAACATGACCTAATGAAAAAAGCCATAAAGAGTTATCTAAAAAATAGTGTCAAAATAGTTAGAGAAGGTAGTGGTTTAGCTCTTTTGATTAAAGCTTGTGTAGAAATAGATTGGGAAAAACTAAATAGACTTTTAGAAGAGGAGTCTATTAAGATATACTCAACAAAGAGTGATTCAACTTTGGATGATAATACTATTTATTTAGGTTTTGGCTGCTTTAAGGAGGAGGAAATCCTTAAAGCAGTAGAAGCCTTCTCTAAAGTCTGGTATAAATCAATTCTTACTTCTTAATAAAATTACTGTAGCAAAAGAAGAGATTACAATACCTAATACCATCCAAATATTTATAAATCTAAACTCAAATACCATTAAGAGTATGGCAATAGCTGCTGGGTTTAAATAGACATAAGACATCACTTTCTTAGGACCTAAATGAATAGTTCCTTTTTGATAAAGATATGAAGTTACTAAAGTAGCAGCAATACTTAGATAAGCCATCGATAAAAACTGCGAGCTATTTATTTTATTCCACTCTAAAGGAATATCAAAAGCTATTAAAGCAATACTCATCCAAATACTTCCACCCACAAGAGTTAAGAATACTAATACTACTAACTTATCCTCTTCTTTATGGAAATATTTTGCACAAACAGAATATAAAGCCATACATACAATTGAAGCAATAAAAAGGAAGTCTCCTCTATTTAAAGATAGAGATAAAAATAGTTCTAACTCTCCTTTAAAAACAACAATACAAGTTCCAACTATTCCTAAAAAGTAAACTAAATATTGTTTTGTAGGTATTCTTTGTTTAAAAACAAAAATTGAAAAAATAGCAGTAAGTAGAGGAACTAGTGTAAATAGTGTTCCAGTATTAAGTGCTGTTGTGTATTCTAAAGACTTAAATAGTCCAATAAAATATAAAGAGTAAAAAAAGCTAATAATCATAGCTCTTTTAAAAGTAAATGTTATTAGTTTTCTAAACTCTTTATTCAATAAAACAATTGGAGCTAAAATAACTGAAGCAATCACAAATCTAAGAAGAGTAATTGAAATAGGGTCAATTATTCCAGATAACTTTTGAGATACGATAAATGAACCAGCAACTAAAAAAGTTGCAAACAAAATAATAAGATGTGAATTTAATTCTTTTGACATATTCTTCCTTTCATAGGTGGAAGATTATTAAAATAATCTCTTTTTGTCATTTACATATGTTGATTTTTTAATAAATATATACTATTCTTTGCAAAAAATAACAGGTCAATATGAAAATAGATGAAAATGAGATTTTTACTTCATTGAAAAATACTATGGACTCTTATACTAAGATTTCAGAGACGACATGGAATGACTTTAAAAATATATGCACTATAAAAGAGATTAAGAAAAATGACTATGCCTTTGAACTATATGATAAAGTTGATGCTATCTCTTTTGTTTATAAAGGACTATTTAGAACTTTTGCTACAAATGAACATGGAGAAGAGTACACAAAAAACTTCTTTTGGGAGACTAGATTTTATGGTCCTATGGTTGCACTACTTTCAAATACTCAAAACACCTCATCAGTTCAAGCGATAGAAGACTCTATTGTTGTAGATATAAATCATACAAAATATAGAGAGCTTTTAGCAAAATATGAAGATTTAAAGATGTATCATATTTTATATTTAGAAAAACATTGGATACTACAAAAAGATCATAATACTTATGCCCTAGTTTTAGAAGATGCCCAAGTTAGATATCAAAGATTTTTAAAAGAGTTTGAGCATATTTTATCAAGACTATCTCAACACCATATTGCTTCATACTTAGGTATTTCACCTACTCATCTTAGTAGAATAAGAAAATCACTAAAGAGTAAAAAATGACAAAACACTCTATTATGAAAGAGATAGCTTTCAATGAACATAAACTTATCTTTAAACATATAAATAAAAAACACTCCTTTGCTAAACATATACATGAAGATAACTATATGGTTGGACTTTGTATAGAAGGTAAAGGAATATTTTCAATGGACAATAAAGAAAACGAAGTAAAAGAGAAAATGCTTTTTATTGTACCACCTAATACTGTTCATGCTTGTAACTCTTATAATGTTGATGGAAAATGGAGCTTTTTAACTTGTTTCATTCCAAAGGAGTTTTTTGAAAGTATTGCTAGTAGTATTTGCTCTAAAAGTAACTATACTTTTAAAGAGTATTTCATAAAAGATGAGATGTTATTTGAGTATTTAGAAGAGCTTATAAAAACAACTTTACACTCTGAAAAACTAGTTTCAGAAGAGATAATAAACTTTATATCGTTACTTTGTGAAAAGTATATGACATATAAAGAAAAAATCAAAACAATAGAAAATGAAAAGTTTGAACTACTATTTAAATATCTAAAAGAAGAGAGTTATGAACTAAAAAAGTTAAACTTTTACAAAATGGCTGAGGTTGTGCAAATGAACCCTTACTATTTTCATAGAACCTTTTCTAAAACAATTGGTCTTACACCACAAAGTTTTATAAACTTTTTAAGAGTTTCAAAGGCAACCAAACTTTTAAAAGAGCATGAGTCTTTAGCTTCTATTGCACAGGAGTGTGGGTTTTATGACCAAGCACACTTTACAAAAGAGTTTAAAAAATATCATGGAATCACACCAACAAATTTTAAAAATATTTCTTAATTGTTCAAAATATTACAATACAAAAATTTCTATACTTGATAAAATCCTATAAAACAAAAGGATAAACTCTTATGATAAAAAATATTGCTTTTATTTGTATTCCCTTATTTTTATATTTTATTTTAAATAGTTTTATTGGGGAAACAAAAGATTTAATACTAATTACTTTGATTCTTTCTACTATTGCTTATTGGGCAACAAACATAATACCTTTGTATTTTTCATCACTTATATTTTTATTTACTTGTTTAGTATTTGCACTAAGCCCTAAAGAGATAATTTTTTCTGGTTTCTCTTCTTCTGCTTTTTGGTTAGTTTTTTCTGGTATGTTAATTGCAACAGCAATAAAAAATGTAAACCTAAACAATAGATTCTCTAACTTCTTTTCTATAATCAAGAATATTAGCTATCTAAAGCTTCTTATTTATATTTCTATATTCAGTGTGGCATTTAGCTTTTTGATGCCTTCTAGTGTAGTTAGAGTTGTTTTATTAGTACCGTTAGCTATTACTATTGCAAAAGCTTTAGGCTTTGAAGAAAACGACAAAGGATATATTGGAATACTGCTTACTTTTATACTTTGTACTTCTATTCCAGCCTTTACTGTTTTACCTGCAAATGTCCCAAATATGATATTAGGTGGACTTACAAAAGAGATTTATGATTTTGAGCTTTTATTTTCTCACTATTTATTATCAAACTTCTTTGTTTTAGGTTTTTTAAAAAACATTATAATTGTTGTTTTAATATACCTATTTTTCAAAGATGAAATAAAACATAACAAACTAGAAAAAGAGAATAGTTCTTTTAGTAAAAATGAAAAAGTAGTTATGATAACTTTATCTATCATGCTTCTATTTTGGTTGACTGATTTTATTCATAAAATCTCACCTAGTGTGATAGCTATGATTGGAGTTTTATTTTTAGCATATCCAAGTATAAATATCATTAAAAGCAAAGATATAAATAGTATTAACTTCTCTTCATTGATTTTTGTAGCTGCTATTATTAGTCTTGGAAGTATAGTTGCAAATAATGAGTTTATAAAAGAGAGTTTACTTAGTATCATAAACCTATACACACCATCAGAATATGAGTTGTTTGACTATATAAAAATCACTACCTTGATGTCTTTAAGTGGGGTTATTATCACGCAACCAACTATTCCAGCTATTTTTACTCCAATGGCAGAACACCTAAGTAGTATAAGTAGCTTTTCATTAAATGAAATCTTTATGATGCAAGTTGCTGCTTTTTCTAATGTTTATTTTCCATTTCAAGCTCCACCTTTAGCAGTTGGACTTGCTTTATCTGGTATGAAACAAAAACATATGTTAAAAGTAGTACTTGTGTTAGCTATTATCTCTATTGTGTTTTTATATCCTTTAGAGTTTTATTGGATGAAATTTATAGCTTAACTGTTTTAGTAGCTTTTAAAAGGTTTTTAACTAAAGTTCAATTTAGTAATGATATTCAATACTAATAATAAAATCTTTTGGAGTTACTTTGGGTTTAGAGTTTGCAATATATTTTTTAGCAGCATTTTTTGAAATATTAGGGTGTTATAGTTTTTGGATGGTTTTTAAACTTCAAAAATCTTCTTTTTGGCTTTTTTCAGGTGTTATATCTTTAATTTTATTTGCTTATTTACTTACAAAGGTAAATTTAGAGTTTGCTGGAAGAGCTTATGCTATTTATGGAGGTATTTATATTATTTCTTCTTTGGCTTGGTTATTTTTAGTAGAAAAACAAGTTTTTAATAAATGGGATATTATAGGTTCTTTAGTTGTATTTGCAGGGATTTGTATTATTCTTTTTGGAAATCAAAAAGTTATAAGTAGTATATAAATGAGAGTTTTAAACTCTCATTTTATATTAAGATTTTTTTACAAATTCTTGTTTTAATTTAATAGCACCTACACCAGGGATTTTACAGTCAATATTGTGACCATCATTTCCTTCTACAAGTCTGATACCTTTTACTTTTGTACCTACTTTAATACCAGAAGAGCTTCCTTTTACTTTTAAATCTTTGATAACAGTTACATCATCTCCATCTTGTAAAATCGTACCATTTGCATCTTTTACTACTAAAGTATCTTCATCTTCTGTTTGACTTGCATCTTTTGACCATTCGTGTGCACACTCTGGACAAATAAATAGACTTCCATCTTCATATGTGTATTCACTATTACACTTAGGACAATTTGGTAATTGCTCCATTTCTTTCCTTTAACTTAATATAATTATAAGTGTATGTTATCATAAGTTTGGTTACATATGGGTTAATTATAAATAGCGAAGTATTGAGTTTACCTCATCTTCTTCTAAGGAGAAGTTCTTAATATCTAAGTCTTCAAGCATATGAGTTTTAGAAGTAGTTCCATTAAGTGGAGTTATTCCTAAATGGTTTAAAAACTTATAAAAAATTTGAGGAACTGTTCTTTTATAGTTTTTTGCTAATGTTTGTACCTCATCAAGTTTTAGTAAATGAGGATTTGCAGTTAATGACCAAAAACATTGATACATAATACCTTTTTGTCTTGCAAACTCTCTTATTTCTTTATCATAATCACTTTGGGCATAAAATCTATTTTGTATTACCCTTGGTTTTACTTTTGCAATATCATAAAGATATGAGAGTAAATTTATATCATAACAGTTTGAAATACCTATTTGTCCCACCTCTTTTGAAGTTACAAACTCTTCCATAGTTCTATATACTTTTATTAAGTCTTCTAAAGGAGCAAAAGGAGAATGAATAAGATAAGAATCAATAAAATCTACTTTTAGATTTTGTTTTGATTTATAAAAAGATTTTTCAAGTTGAATTAAAATATCATCGCTAACTTCATAGGGCATATTAGCTCTATCTTGCCCACTTAGTGGAGTGAATTTTGTTTGAAGAAATATCTCTTCTCTTTTTATACCTTTTTTTATAGCATTTTCTAAACCTACTCCAACTAAATCTTCTCTATAGTGTTTTGGTTGACAAGCAGTATCTATAGCTTTGAAACCACATAAAAGAGCCTCTTCAACTAAAGAAGCTGTATCTTCTTGTTTCCAAGCTGTTCCATAAATCATATTTGGCATAATCAATCCTTTAATTAAGGGCTTTATTTACAGCCTCAATTGCATGTATATAAGTTGTATCAAAAAGTTTTATATTTGTATCTTCTTGAGATACTAACATTCCTATTTCTGTACAACCTAAAATAACTCCTTGTGCCCCGTAAGAACTTAGTGAGTCTATAATTCTTAAATACTCTTTTTTTGATGACTCTTTTATTGTACCCAAACATAACTCTTCATAGATAATTTTATGAACTATTTTTATATCTTCTTCTGAAGGCACGATTACTTCAATATCAAAGTTAGTTTGGATTGTATCTTTATAGAAGTCTTGTTGCATAGTAAAAGCAGTACCTAAAAGCCCAACTCTTTTTATACTCTCTTCTTGAAGTTTTTTACCTGTTGCATTTGCAATATGTAAAATAGGAATATCAATATGTTCTTGTATAGTAGGAGCTACTTTATGCATAGTGTTTGTACATATAACTAAAAAGTCAGCACTTGCATTTTGGATATTTTTAGCAGCTTCGCTTAATATCTTTGCAGTTTCATCCCACTTCCCCTCGTGTTGAAGTTTTTCTATCTCATCAAAATCTACACTATAGATGACTACTTTAGCACTATGTAATCCACCAAGTTGTTTTTTTACCTCTTCGTTGATTTGTTTATAGTATAAAGCTGTACTTTCCCAACTCATTCCACCAAGTAATCCTATAGTTTTCATCTAATTCCTTATTTTATAGAGATATAAATCTCTATCTCATCTTCTTTTGCATATTTTTCAAAGTCATAATTATATGCTCTTTCATACTCACAAGCTTCAGAAGCAAAATAATCCCAAACATCTTTCCATGCTTCAATTACAACTTCTGGAAACTCTCCATTTTTTGTAAATACTAAATATCTATCTTTTTCTATAGTAATTGCATTTTTAGGTTTTGTAACTTCTACACCTATAGTATAATCATAATCAGAGTTTACATCACTTTCATATTTATTATAAACACCATACATAGCCATAGACTTTGCTTTATTAAAAGTTTTACCTTCTATGTTTTCCTCTGCATATTTATCCCATAAGGCTGGAATCTGTGCAGTTTCTTCGTTTAGTTCTGTTTCATTGTTTGTTCTTGTTGTAATACCTGATACATAAAATTTTTCTAAATATTTTACTTTCATTTGTCTCTTTCTATTTTATTTATATTTATTATATTATCAAAAGAAAATAAAAGCAATTTGAGAAGGTGAAGAAAAGATAAAATACATTGCCAAAAGGCAATGTATTATTTTTTATAGTAAGAGATTAAAGAAGCTTTTGCTAGAGCATGAGCATTTAAATAGTAACCTACAATTGCAGGGTTTGTATTTTTATCTAATCCTAGTTTATCAGTATCTAAAGCATATACTGTAAAAATATATCTATGTGCTTTATCACCTTTTGGAGGACAAGCTCCACCAAAACCAGTTTTACCATAGTTCGTAACACTTTGAATTATCTTTTTATCTTCTTTAGAACCAAAGCCTTTTTCTAAACTAAATTTATCTTTGGGAATATCAAATACTACCCAATGCCACCAACCAGAACCAGTAGGAGCATCTGGGTCATAAACTGTAACAGCAAAAGATTTTGTTTCTTTTGGAGCATTCTCCCAAGATAAATCAGGTGAAATATTTTCACCACTACAACCAAAACCGTTAAATTCTTGGGCTTTTGTTAGTTGTCCCTTTAAAGAACTACTTTTTAAAGTGAAGTTTTCTGCAAATAGACTAAGAGCTATAAAAGATATAGCAAACAATATTTTTCTCATATATTTCCTTTTATATTTTGAAGATAAAAGATTATAAAAGAAAATAAAAATTTAAGATATTAGAAAAACTCTAATTTTTGTTGTTTTTTATTTGTTTTGGAGTTAAATTGTATTGTTTTTTGAAAGCTTGTATAAACCATGATAAGTTATCAAAGCCACACTCAATACAAACTTCACTTACATTTTTAGATGTATTTTCTAAAAGTACTTTTGCTTTTTCTAGTCTCTTTAGAACTTGCCATTTTTTAGGAGTTGTATTATAAACTTCTTTAAATTTCTGCCTAAAAGCTAAAGGAGTCATTTTTAACTCATCTGCTAAATCTAAGATATTATCTTCATAAGAGAAGTGTTTTTCAAAAAGAATTTTAAAAGAGTTGTTTTTATAAATAGAGTATAAAAAACCTTTAAACTCTTTTGCAAGAGAACTATTCAAAATATTTAAAAAAGCCTCTTCTAATTTTAGTTTTATTAGTTGGTCATTTTGTATTGCTGTATTTCTCATATAGTCACAAGTTGAACCAATAAGTATTTTTAACTCTGCTGTTTTCTTTAACTTTAAAATATCTATTTCTTCTATAAGCTCTTTTGAGAAAGTGATATTATATTTAGAGATAAACTCTAACAATACTGAATCATCATAATTGAAAATCATCGCTTCGTAATACTCATCTAAAACTTCGCTCATAAGATATGAACCACTTTTTAAAAATAAAAAATGATTTTCATCCACATTGATATTTTCATTTTCTAAATGCAATATCTTAGTACCCTTAGTTACTAAAATTAAACTATTTGAAGAAAGGATAATTTCATTTTTATATTGTGGCTCTTTTTGTATATAAGTAAAAAAAGAAAAGTTTTCTGACATAAGTTTATTCATATTTATTTTGGTACTCTTTTGCGAAATTTATTGCATTTTGAACAGCTTTTCTAGCTTGGGGAGAATTTTTCCAACAACTACTTCCCAAAATATCTGAAACAATATCTGTAATCTCTTCTACACTACTTTTACTCAAAGTTTCTAAAGAATCAATTCCAATTTGCTCAAACCTTGAAATAACAGTTTCTCCTACAAACTTTACTTTTAATAACATCTCTTTTTCATCTTTTGAAAATGCCACCGTTATCCTTTTACTCTATAAAAATTACATATTTTATAGATCATATCTAATATATTATTATTTTCTTTCAACCTTAAAGCCCATAACCTTTTCTTCTGTACTTTTTGTATCTTCAAGTATTTGAGAAAGTAATTCAAAGGCTGTTTTAATATGTTTAGTATTTTGAGTTGTTTGATTTTTATTTAGTTTCAAATCTTCTCTTAGATTTTTTAACTCAATTACTATATCTTTGTAAGTTATTGCAAACTCTCTAAGCTTTGTAAAGGTACGCAAGATGTTTATAGTTACATCTGTGGCAACTTTACTTTTCAGTACAGTTGCTAACATATAAACACCCTGTTCAGTAAAAACTTTTGGTAAAGTTCTTGTTTTGGAAAATTTTGTGGTCGAAAATTTCGACCGCAAAACTTCAAATTCTTCTTTTGTCAATTCAAAATAAAAATCTTTTGGAAATTTTTCAGGGTTGTTTTTAACAGCTTCATTTATTCTTTTAGTTTCAACTTCATAAAGTGAAGCCAAATCACTATCTAACATCACTTTTAAACCTCTTATCTCATATATCTTATTTTCTATAAAATTAGTTGGTAGGTTTTCCATAGAACTACTCCATAATGAATATAAAGTAATTCTATTAATATTTTTTAGAAATAATAAAAAATATTACATAATAAAATTAAATTAAAAGTTTTTAATTAAATCCACATAAACATCAGTTAAACCTTCTACTTCTTTAACTGTTGTTCTCTCACCTACAGAGTGGATAGTGTCATTGATTACACCAAACTCGATAGCTTCTATTCCAAATGCTCCAAAATATCTAGCATCAGAAGTTCCACCGTGTGTTGAGTGTTTTGTCGTTACGCCTAAAACTTCTTTTATAGAGTTTTCCATAGCCTTCACCACTTTTGATTCTTTATTGGTTACAAATGGAAATGAGCCTTGTGTAGTTCTAAAATCATACTCTAAACCTTCAAGGTTTTTATGGATAAATTCTTCTACTGACTCTCTTGTTGTATTTGTTGAGTTTCTTACATTGAACATAAGTTTTAACTCGTTTGGAGTTACATTTGTAACTTCCATTCCAGCTCTTATATCAGTAATTACCATTTTAGAAGGAGCAAAATACTCATCTCCATTATCAAGATTATGACCTGCTATTTTAGGAAGTACATGGGCAAAGTTATGTACTGGGTTTATACACTTTTCAGGATAAGCAGCATGACCTTGCTTTCCTTTGATAGTGATATATCCATTGATACTTCCTCTTCTTCCTACTTTGATAGCATCTCCAAAAACCTCTTCACAAGTTGGCTCTGCTACAACTGCATATTGAGGTATAAAATCAATCTCTTTTAAGTGTTCTAAGGCTTTGATAGTTCCATAAGTTCCCTCACCTTCTTCATCACTTGTCATTAGAATTGAAAGTGTTCCATCAAAATTTTGGGCATGTTTACAAGCATATAAAAAAGCAGCGTCTCCACTTTTCATATCTTGTGTTCCTCTTGCTGTTATTACACCATCTACTATATCAGCAGCAAATGGATCTACTTCCCAACCTTGTCCAGGAGGTACTACATCAATATGTCCTGCAAAACATAAATGTTGTGGATTATCATTAAATTTTTTATAATAAAATCTATTTTTTGTATCTTCTCTATCAATATTTATGCAAGTCCATTCCTCACCTAAATACTCTTCAATAAAATCGAATGCTCCGTCATCATTAGGAGTAATTGATTTAAACCTTAATAATTTTTGAAATAATTCTATCACTGTCATTTTGTTCCTTTATTGTAAACGGATTGTAGCTAATATTTAGTTATAATTATATTGAATACAAAAAAAGGCTATTTCATGAAAAAAAATAAATTAGCTTTAATACTATCTTCTATACTAATCATCTATTCAATTCTAGGATTTGTAGCAATACCAAAGATAGTAAAGCCTATTATTGTCGATAATATTAATGCAAATATTACTCAAGAAGCAAGTTTAGAAAAAGTAGAATTTAATCCATTCTTATTAACTTTTTCTCTTAACAACCTGAAGATACAAGATAAAGAGGACATTACTTTTTCAATAGATTCTTTATCAATTGATTTTAATCTTTTTAGAACTATTAGTGAAAAACATTTAGCTTTTCAAGATTTACAACTGATTAATCCATATATTCATATTATTGAAAATGAGGATAAAAGTTTTAATCTAGAAAAACTACTTAAACCAACTACAAAAGAAGAGAAACAAGTAAGGGTTGAGGAAGAACAAAGCGAGCCTATTAAGTTTCAAATCTATAAAACTGTATTAGAAAAAGCTAAAATAAAATTTACAAAATTAGCAAAAGATAAAAAACCTTTTGAAGTTAATATAAATGAGCTTAACTATACTTTTTATGATATGGGAACATTTAGAAATATCTTAGCTTCTCATAGTCTTAATATCCTAATCAATGAACATACAAAACTTATAATAAATGGTGGATTAAAAGTGCATCCTTTCCATATGTATGGAAATGTAAAACTTACAAATCTAAGACCAAATGAGTTTTTAGCATATAAAGATGAACTATTTAATTTTCAACTTACAAATGAGACAAATATTGATTTAAATTTTGGTTATAAAGTTGATACTAAAAAAGAGCTAGATATTAAAGTTGAGAAGTTAAACTTTAAACTAAGCAATTTAAATATCTTACAAGATGCACATTCTGTTTTATATTTAAAGAGTTTAGATATTGAAGATTTAAATCTATTTTATCCTCAAAATGAGATAAAAATAAATCAATTTAGTTTAGAAAACCTAAATGGAAAAATCATAAACTCAAAAGATGAAACTATTAACTTAGCTAAATTAGTAAATCTTCCAAAAGAACAAAAAAAAGAAGAAGTACAACAAAACTCTACACAAGAAGAAACAAACTGGAAAATTCTATTAGCTAATTTTAAAATTGCTAATTCAAAACTTTCATTTAAAGATGAAAAAAACTCTTTTGCTACTCTTGCCGAAGAGGTAAATCTGAATGCAAAAAACCTTAATATAGAAAATCAAAATATCTCATTAGAGCAAGTTTTATTTGAAAACAAAAACTTTGTTTTTAATGATAAGAAAAATAATCTTGATGTAAAAGTTAAAAATAGTAGTCTTATAATTGAAGATTTAAAACTTAATGATAAAAACAGAACAATAAAACAAGTAGCTCTTAAATCTTCTATAAACATTAATGATAAAAAACAAAAAAAAGATATAAATGCCCAAAACTTAGAGCTTAAAATCAAAGATATTATAAATCAAAATAGTGATATTCAAATTGCAAATTTAAATCTTATTGAGCCAGATTTTAAACTAAATGATAAAGTGTCAAAAACTAATATTCAAGCTAAAGATATTAATCTTTTAGTAAATAAAATCTCACATAAAAATAGTGAATTAAAAATTGACTCTTCTAAGCTAAATAAACCTTTTATAGCTATTACTTTAGGAAAACAAGAAAAGAAAAAAGTTGAAGAAAAAGAAGCAGAAAAAATCGAGAAAAAAGTTGAAAAAAAAGCTAATAGTAACTTCTCTTTTGATATAGGTCCTCTTATTATAAAAGATGCAAGAATGGTATTTGAAGATAAAAACTTACCAATTCCATTTAAAACAAATATCACTCAATTACATGGAGACTTTTCAAGACTACACTCAAGTTCTTCAAAACCTACAAAACTTGAACTAGAAGGGAAAGTAGATAAATATGGTTTCACAAAAATAACTGGAACTGTAGATATAAATGATATAAAACTACTAACAAATACAACTATTTTATTTAAAAATATTGCAATCAAAAACTTCACACCTTATTCTGGAAAATTTGTAGGAAGAGAGATAGATAGTGGAAAACTTGATTTAAATCTAAAATATAATATAAAAGAGTCAAATTTAGATGCAAACAACTCAATTATAATTAGTGATATTAGATTAGGAGAAACAGTACAGAGTGAAGATGCAACAAATCTACCTCTTGATTTAGCTATCGCTCTTTTAGAAAATAGTGATGGAATTATTGATTTAGAACTTCCTATTTCAGGAAATGTAGATGATCCTCAATTTGCAATAGCTCCTATTGTATGGAAAGTATTTACAAATTTAATAGTTAAAGCTATCTCTTCTCCATTTACTCTTTTAGCTTCTGTTTTAGGTATTGAAGCAGATGAAATCAAAACAATTGATTTTGAATATGGAAACAGTACAATAATAGCTTCAGAGAAAGAGGCTTTAGATAATATTGCAAAAATCTTAGCTACTAAGAAAAGGCTTGCTATAAATGTAACTCCTTCATACCACCAAGTTTTTGATACAATTGCTTTACAAGATATAAAGTTTGATAAGTTCTTAGAAAAAAGAATGAAAAAAATTGTAAAAGGTGATGAATATAAAAAAGCTTTAGAAAACCTTTTTGAAGAGAGTTTCAAAGACAAAGACTTAGATGATATTAAAGAAACTTTTGTAAAAAAAGATAAAAGTGGTAAAGAGTATTTTGATACTAAAGAGTATGTGGAAAGTTTAAGAAAAACTCTAGCTTCAAAACAAGAAGTGACTACTAAAGAGCTTGAAGAACTAGCAAATAGTAGAAGTAAAAATATTTTAGACTATTTAATTGTAAAGAAAAAAGTAGATAAAAAAGCTGTTGTTATTACAGAAAAAATCAATGTACAAATTGATGAAAAAGATAAATGGTCAACTTTTAATCTAAGTGTTTCTGTTAAAAAATAAGATAACTCAAACTTATATTTAAATTATTTTATTTACTTATAATTATTATAATAGTAATATTCTTTTTTAAAAGGATATTACTATGAAAAAACTACTACTTATAATCTTTGCTCTTATACTTTTTTTTGGATATGGAATCTATGAACAAGTAAATAAAAAAACTATAAAATCTAAAAGAGTATCTTGCCAAGAAAAAACAATTACCTTTGAAAAAATAGTTGATATAAATAAGATTCAAGAAGCAATAAAATTACTTCAATCACAAAATATAAAAACTACTTCAAACATTGAATACTCAAAAATAATGAACTCTTTTCTTATAAAACACTATTCAAACAAAGAGCTGCAAAAAGAGTTTCAAGAAGTAATTAGCCAATACTTTACACAAAAAATTGAAAATAAAAAACAAGTAGAAATAAACTATTATGTATATGAAAATGATAAAGAAGATACAAATAAAAAGAATAAAAAAGCAAAACTTTATGCAGGATATTTAGTATTTGAATTTAAACTTGAAGATAAATTAATTTACAAAATACAAACTGATTATATGAAAGAAGATGGAAGTGATATAAAACAGAGAATTGAGTGTGTATTTAAATCATTTGTTAGCATAAAATAGAAAAACTATTTTATGCTTTTTTTTCATGGATAAAAACATCTCTTATAGGATATGGTATCTCTATAGAGTTTGCTTTTAGTGCCTCAAATATTGCAAGATTTACTTTGTATTGAACCTCAAAATAGCTATTTGTTTTAGCCCAATATCTATACTCAATATTTACAGAAGAGTCTGCAAACTCTTTAATTCCCACTTGAGGTTTTGCCTCTTTTGAGATGAACTCTTCAAACTTATTTAACTCTTCTAAGATTAAAGAGATAGCCTTTTTCATATCACTATTATACGAAATACCAATAGTTGCTTCAACGATTCTATACTCAAAAGAGTTGACAAGGACTTCTCCAATAATATACTTATTTGGAACAGTAATCTGCTCTCCATCTTCTGTTCTAAGAATTGTATGTCCTAATTTTATCTCTTCTACTACTCCAAATACATCTTGTACAGTGATTGTATTTCCAACTATAAAAGGTCTAGTAATAATTATAGAAAGCCCTGCTCCATAATTTGATAAAGTACCTTGTAAGGCAAGTCCAGCACCCAATGATGCAGCACCAATACCTGCAATAAATGGAGTTAAAGTGATACCTAATTTACCAACTGCAATAATTACAGCCCCAATAACAATCCCAAATCTAACAATATTTACAATAAACTTTGTAAGTGTTACATCTAAATTATTTCTATCACATAATCTTTGTACAGCTTCTGATACCTTTTTACCTATATAAAGACCAAGTATAAAGATAATTATAGCTCCAAGAATTTGGAAACTATAATTCATAAAAAATTCAATTAAAAGATTATAAACCTTCTGTATTGATTGGATTTCTTGTTCCATCTATTTTCCTTATAGTTTTATAACTTTTGCACCAAAGCCACCAGAACTTGGATGTGCATCTTCGTATGATTTTACTTTTGGATGTTTATCAAGATATTTTTTTGTAGCTCCTGCTAATTTTCCAGTTCCAATACCATGATAAACTAATACTTCATCAAAACCTGCTATTAAAGCATCAGAAATAAATTTATCTAAGTTCTCTAAAGCCTCTTCAACTCTTTGACCATGTAAATCTAATTTTATATGTCCTGAATCTGGTTTTGCAACTGTAACAGTTGCTTTTGGTTTTGTTTTTATTTTTGGTGGATTTCCACTTCTTGAAAGCTCTATCATAGGAACTTGAAGTCTCATTCCTAAATCATTTTCAATATAAGCTTTTTTACCTTTAATTGAGATAATTACACCTTTTGAGTTTCTATATTTAACTCTATCACCCTCTTTTAAATTCTCTTCAACTTCTTTTACTTTTTCTGTTTTAATTGAAGAAGCTTTTTGATGAGCAGTATTTAAATGTCTATGTCCTTCTTGTGAAATTTTTGCTTTGATGGCTTTTTTAGCTTCATCTCTCGCATCTTTATACTCTCTATGAAGTTTTGACTTTTCCAAAAAGATATGAGTATCTAAACTCTCTTTTGTCTCTTTTAGATTTCTTGTTAATCTCTCATGCTCTTTTATCTCTTCATCAAGTTTTGCTATTTTTTGTTTTAACTCAATCTCCAAAGCAGAACTTCTTTCAATAAGTTCATTTAATCTATCTTTATCTTCTCCATAAACCTCTTTTGCTCTTTTGATTACATTATGAGGAATTCCATATCTACTTGCTGTTTCAAAGGCATATGATTTTCCAATTGTTCCTTGTAAAAATTCATAAGTTGGCTTTTGATTCTCTTCATCATAAAGAGCTGCTATTAATTCTACTTCTTCATTTGAAGCCATAAGTGCAGCCAATCTTTTATGGTGAGTTGTAATGATAATTTTCATATCTTTTTGGATTAAATCTTCAATTATCACTTTAAACAGACTTGCTGCTTCATCAGAGTCTGTACCAAGTTCTATTTCATCAACTCCTACAATTGCCTGTTTTGTAGAAAAAAGTTTAGAAAATTCAACCATTCTTCCTGCAAAAGTAGAGATATCATTTTTTACACTTTGTGGGTCATCAAGTACAGCTTGAATTGATTTAAAGTTACTTATTTGTGTCTCATGGTGTGCAAAATATGGAAGTAAATATTTCGATAAAAATACGGCACTTAAAATAGATTTTAACATCATTGTTTTACCACCAGCATTTACCCCTGTAATCATAATAACTGATTTTGAAAAATCAATTGTTATAGGTTTTGGATCATGTAAGGCTGGATGTTTAAATTCTACAAGTCTATTTTTACCATTTTTATTTGGAAGAATAAAGTTTTTATCTCCAATTTTTGCAAAATATAGTCTTGCTTGATAGTGGTCAAATCTATCAAACTCTTTATTTATAAATTTTAAAAATAATAAATTTTTCTCAAAAAGAGAAGTTATCTGTTTACAAACTTTTAATAAAATCTCTTCTTGCTTATTTTGTAAATCATTTTGTTTTTGCTTTAAAGTACTTACACTATGAGGTAAAACATAGAAAAATCCAGAATTTGAACGGTCTAATACTTGTGCTTTTAAAACATGGTTAAAACCACCTCTTACAAGTAGACACTCCTCACCATTTATATAATGAACTTGAGAATCAACCATATAAGTTCTTATTTTGCTTGAATTAATAATCTTATAAAGGCTTTGTTTTATCTCTTCTTTATTTTGCTTTATGGCTTCATTAACCCTGTCATAATCTTCATCAATACCATGTTTTAATTTTGCTTTATCATCAAAATACTCACAAATTGATATTATCTCTTGTGGAATAATAATTTTTTCAATCCACTCTGCTAACTTACCTTCAAAAGAGAACTTTTTCAAATAAGAAAAGTAATTAATAATTTTAATAAACTCATATATTTCATAAGACTTTAATACACCTTGTTTTTGAATATGCATTATTTGTGTATCTAAGTTTTTTACTTTTGCTGGTTGTTTTATTTCAAATTTTGAAAGCTCATTTATTAATCTATAATGAAGATTAATATCCCCTTCTAAAACTACAGATTTTTCCCTTGCAAAAAGTTTTGTAAAGGAATCTATATAATCTAATAAATCTAATTTTTTTAATATTTCATTCATGGCCGAATTATATCTTAAAAGCATTGATTATTTTATAAATAATATTTTAATAGACTAAATTATGATTAGAAAAATTAATAATTCCTTATAACTAAATTCACAGATTTGTTATTATATAATCGCGCCCTTAATTATTAGTAGGAATTAAAATGGGACGAGAAATAACTTTACAAAAGGACACAATGATCGTGTCCGAAACGGATGAAAAAGGTATAATAATTTATGCCAATGAGGATTTTTGCAAAATTGCTGGTTATTCAAAAGATGAGTTAATAGGACAAGCTCATAATTTTGTAAGACATCAAGATATGCCAAAAGCTGCTTTTAAAGATATGTGGGAAACTATTCAAAAAGGTAAGACTTGGAAAGGTATAGTAAAAAATAGAACAAAAGATGGTGGCTATTATTGGGTTAATGCAACTGCTTTTCCATCTCAAAGTGCAAATGGAGAAAAAAGGTATCTATCTGTAAGAGTTAAACCAACTTTAGAAGAGATATTAAGTGCTGAAAAACTATATAAGACATTGAGATAAAGGTGCTTTATGTTTTTTAAATCAAATAATACAAATGAAATAATTGAAGCCATTGATAAGATTGAGAGCTTTATCAAAGGTGAAACAAATAGCATAGAAATTGAAAGCCAAAAAAATAATAAAGTTTTAACAAGAATTCAAGATTTAGCAAAACTTATTGAACAAAAACAAGAAGAAGATTTAACTATTTATGGTGAGATAATGATTTGTGCAGAAAAACTTTCTGATGGTTTTATAAATGATAGAATCACAAAGAATACTTCAAATCAAAAACTAAATTATATTGCTAAAACATTTAATAAAATGTCAGATAAATTAGAAGAGTCTTTAATTGAAATAGATAGTGTTCTTGAAGAGTACTCTAAACAAAACTTCCTAAGAAGTATAAATGAAAATTTATTCCGTGGAGGAGAGTTAAAAAACCTTTCAATTGGTGTAAACTATCTAAAAGATGAAATTACAAAAAATCTAATGTATACATATAGAACAAGTCTTGTAATGCAAAAAGAGTCAAAAGTACTTCTTGAAAATAGTACTAATCTTTCAGAAGCTACTTCTTCACAAGCTGCTTCATTAGAGGAAACTTCAGCTGCAATTGAAGAGATTACAACTAGAATTGTAGCTACTTCACAAACTGCGAAAGAGATGTCAATTTATGGTAAAAATGTAAAAGAAGAGATTGAAGAAGGTATGAATTTAACTTCTCAAACAGTTAATGCAATGGATGAGATAAATAACTCAACAAATGCAGTACATGAAGCTGTTGAAATGATTGACCAAATTGCTTTCCAAACAAATATTCTTTCACTAAATGCAGCAGTTGAAGCTGCTACTGCTGGAGAAGCAGGAAAAGGGTTTGCAGTTGTTGCACAAGAAGTTAGAAATTTAGCAAATAGGTCTGCTGAAGCTGCTAAACAGATAAAAAACTTAGTAGAAAATGCAACTTCAAAAGCAAATGAAGGTAAAAATATTGCAGATAAAATGATTGAAGGGTATGAATTATTAAATAAAAATATCAATGAAACAACAAAGTTAATTCAAAATGTTGTTGAAGCTTCAATTGAACAAGAAAGAGGTATTTCTCAGATTAATTCAACAGTTTCTAATATTGATGTATTAACTCAAAGAAATGCAGATATTGCTGAGAATGTAAAACTTATATCTGTAAGTTTAAGTAAGATTGCAGATAAGAATGTAGAGAATACAAAACACATACAATTTGAAGGTAAAGATAACTTAAAAATAAGAGATGCCTTAGCTTCAAAAACTTATCAAGGGCAGGAAAGACGACAAAATAGATAATGCTTAATAATTTTTTTTATAACTTTAAGGTATTATTCTTGTCACATTTAATTAATAAAAATAGGGATATATTATGTTAGAAAGAAAAGGTTCAATACTTTCAGTAAGAAAAGACATTAAAGTTTTTGACTGTACTATAAGAGATGGTGGACTTGTAAATAATTACCACTTTACAGATGAATTCGTAAAAGCTCACTATGAAATGTGTGTAGCGGCTGGAATTGATTATATGGAAATTGGTAAAAATGTATCACCAACTGTTATGAGTGAAGATGAGTATGGAACATGGAATTTCTGTAAAGAAGAAGATATAAGAAGAATTGTAGGTGAAAATAATACAAACATGAAGATTGCTACAATGGCAGATGTTGGAAGAACTATCAAAGAAGAGATTCCTCCAAAATCTGAATCAGTAGTAGATATGATTAGAGTTGCTACTTATATTCATCAATTACCTGAAGCAATTGAATTAATTGAAGATTTCCATGCAAAAGGTTATGAAACTACATGTAATATCATGGCTATTTCAAAATCATTTGATGATGAACTAACAGAAGTTTTAACACAATTAGCTGAAACAAATGTAGATGTAATTTATATTGCAGATAGCTTTGGTTCTTTTTATCCAGAACAGATTAATAAACTAACAGCAAAATATTTATCATTTGCTAAACCAGCTGGAAAAAAAGTTGGTATTCACGCACACAACAACCTAACACTTGCATATGCTAATACTTTAGAAGCTATGATTTATGGAACAAGCTATTTAGATGTTACAGTTAGTGGATTAGGAAGAGGTGCAGGAAACTGTGCAATGGAACTATTACTTGGATTTTTAAAGAATCCAAAATATAAATTAAAACCTGTATTAAAATTTATTGAAGAACATATGGTTGCAATCGAAAAAGAATTAGATTGGGGACCAAGTGTGCCATATATTATTACAGGACATTTAAATGAGCACCCAAGACCTGCCATGAAAGCAAGAGATGAAGGTGATACTCAATATGTTAAATTTTATGACAAATTAACTGAAGAGTACAGTTGAAATTTTAAAGAACAAGAGTTAGCCTCAAATCTTTAAGAAGCCAGCTTCTATAGCTGGCTTTTTTTATACTCATAAATTAATATTTAATCTAACTAACAAATCCTATATAAAAAACATAATATAAACATGGATACATAACTAAGCATGACCCAAGTACTAATAAGTCTTCTTTCATAAGGTAATTGTAGCTATAAAAAATACTAAAAAAGTATCAAAACTACTATAGTTTTTTTTAATTAAAAATATATGACTCTTTTTCTATTAAATCACTATCAAATTTTATAAGATGAGCCTCTTCCCCTACTTCTAAAGAGGCTCTCTCTTCTTTTGTTACAAGTAAGGCATTGCTCTCATAAAGTGCTGTAATCATAGCAGCTCCATATTTGTTATCTCTTGTAACTTTAAAGTTTCCATTTTCTACTTTTCCAAGTACTATATTTACTTTACCTTGTTTTACTTCAAATCTTTGAGTATTCATAGAAAAAGTTGTATCGTGATAAAAAGCTTTACTTCCTTGTTTTTTACTAAGAACTGGCAAAATAAAAAGATAGGTATTAATTAAAGCTGGCAGAGGATTTCCTGGTAAAGAGATAACTACAGTATTATCCATTTTACCCATCATAATTGGTTTTCCAGGTTTAATATTTACTCCATGAAAAGCAACTTCTAATCCATTCTCTTTAAAAGCTTGTGAAACAAAATCAGCATCTCCCATAGAGATACCACCTGTAGTTATTACCACATCATATTTTTTTAGATTTGAGATACATTTTGAAGACTCTTCTAAATTATCAGAGATTACTCCACAATACGAAGCTTCAAAACCTTTTTGATTTAACAAAGAGATTATTCCATATGAATTACAATTATAAATCTCCTCTTCATCAGAAGACTCCCAAGGCTCTTTTAATTCATTTCCAGTTGAAATTACTGCAATAGAGATTTTCTTTACAACTTCTACCATTGTAATTCCTTGAGAAGCTAAAAGAGTTATATGAGAGAAGTTTATAGTTTCAGCTTTACTTATAAGAGTATTGCCCTCTTTTTGCTCTTCCCCTTTAAGTCTTAAATGATTTCCTTTTTTTACTTCATTTGGAATTGTTACAGAAGTTTCACTAACATTAGTACAAAGTTCAAAAGGAATAATGGTATCAACATCAGCTGGAACTTTTGCCCCTGTCATAATTTTATAACACTCATCTTTTTCTAAAGGGCTTACTTCTCCTTTATCTCCTGCAAAGATTTTCTTTTTGATTGTTAAAGTTTTTCCTGCATCACTAGCTTTAATAGCAAAGCCATCCATTGCTGAATTATTAAAAGCAGGTAAGTTTTTAATACAAATAATATCTTTAGATAAAACTCTTCCTAAAGCTTTTTCTAAAGGAATTGATTCTATTAAAGTTGATGCTTCAACTAACTCTAAACTCTTTTTGATTGCTTCTTCTAAGCTAATAAATATTTTACTCATCATTTAAAGCCTTAATCTGTCTATATTTTAAATAGATAGTTTTTACTATATTTTTAACATCTATTTTTTCATCACTTTTATAAAATGATAAGCTTATAGAATTTCTACTTGTAAGCTCATCATAACCCATTTGCTGAATTATTTGTGATGGCTTTGAAAGTCCTAAAGAACACCCTTCTCCATTTGAAATAAAGATTTTATTTAAAGCAAGGGTACGGATTAACTCTCTTGCTTTTATTCCTTTTAATCCAAAATGTAAAGAGTACTCTAAGGTCGTATTTGGTTCTACAAAAAAATAGATATCATCTTTGAATAATACTATTAATTCTTCTAAAAACTCTTGCTTTAAGTCATAATCAAAGTTTTGTTTTTTTATTGCTTCAAGAGTATATTTTACAGCAAGGGTATCAGTTTGCCCTATTGATAGCTGTTCAAACTCTTCATTATCAAATAATAAAACAGAAGCTGTACAGAATCCAAAAAGTTTATAAGAGTCAAAATAGATAATATCACTTAAATTGTCTTTGTGTGCTGTTGCATTTGAGATGATTTTTGCTTTGGTTTTACTTTTAACTTCTTTTAGTGAAGTCTTTACAAAAGTATCCATTACATAAGAAGATAAAAAAAGGAAATCTATATCTTTATTTTCTAAATCATATAAATTTACTTTTCCATCTTTATTTAAAGAAAGCCATTGAACTTGAAAGCCTAGCTTTTCATATAATTTAGCTCCATCAATTATTGCTTTACTTTCACCTAAACTTACTGCAATTTTTGAATTAAGCTCTAAAAAAAGACCTAAAAAGCCCTCTTTTGAAAAAGAAAAAGTTCTAAACTTTTTAAAGCCAAAACTCTTTTTATACTCTTTTGATAACTCATCAAAAAAGTCATTAGAAACCAAAGCATCTAAAGATAAACAATTTAAACTATTATCTTCTAATTTATGGTATTGAAGACTATTTAGTTTTGGCAACTTTACCCTTTCTTTCTCTAAAACATCCTAACTGACAATTTGTAACTTCAATGTCAGAATTTTTAACTGTAGAACCTACTGTTTTTAAACTACTATTTCTAGCCTCTTCAAATAGAATTTTACACTCTAATTGTTTTGCTCCATTGTAGCTCTCTTTTAAGTTTTTATAAACTTCAATATTAGGATCAAAGAATTTTAATTTTCCAAAAACTCCCAATTCACAATTTGTGATTTTAATTCCTAAACTTTTTGTCACGGCTGACATCTCTTTTGGTTTTTTACCAATTAATCTTGCAACTTTAAAAGCTTTAAGACATGATAATCTACCATCAGCATCAAGATTATTTAATAATAACTCTTTTTGTGTATTATCTAATTGTATATTTACATTATCGTCTATACTAGACATGAACTCTTCCTGTATGAGTATAAAGGTTCATTTTACTGTTTCTTGCAAAACCAATTAAAGTGATACCATGTTCGTTTGCACTTTTAATACCTTGAAATGTTACTGCTGCTTTTGAAACAACAATTGGTATTTTATGCATAACACACTTTACAACCATTTCCATTGATAATCTTCCACTAGCATAAAGAACTGACCTTTTTACATCTTTTCTATCTAAACTAGCTTGACCAATAACTTTATCAATTGCGTTGTGTCTTCCAATATCTTCTGAAATATATACTGTACCATCTTCAAGCACTAATTCTGCTTTATGAACACAACCTGTATTATCAAAAAGTTCACTTGGTTTATTAAACTTTTTCATATGAGATAAAATATCTTTTGCTTTAATAGTATAATCAGTACTTACAAAAGCACAATCAAAAGTCTTCTCTGCATTTCCTGTTACACCAACACAACAACCTGAAGTTAGAGTTTTTTCTTTAAATAGGTTTTCAAATCCTTCTTGACTAACATTTGCTATAACTTCTACTTTTAAACCATCTTCACTTACATTTATTGATTGAATATCATCCACAGTTTTAATAACTGCTTCACTTAATAAAAATCCAACAATATGTGCATCTTGGTTTTTTGCAATTGTCATTACAGATAAAAACTTTTCACCATTTAAAAAGAATTCAACTTTTTCTTCTTTTATTACATAATCTTCTAAAACTTCAGACCCATCTTCATAGATTCTATCAATTATTACTTCTTTGCAATATTGAGAAGAATTAGTATGAAAAGGGGAGAAGTTTTCACTTCTGTATGGCTTAGTCATACTACTTCCCTTTTCCTTCAATATCAGCTAAAACATCTGGTGCTAATTGCTCTAAATGTTCTCTTGGATATTTTCCAGTAATAATACCTTGAATATTTCCTTTTACAGCTACTGCTACAGAATATACAAAATCCATCATAAAGAACATAATCATTACAGATGAACCAAAGTGAACATATAATAATAATCTCTTAAATTGTATAAACTCTCCATGAGTAAATGCATCTGGATGTAAAAACCAGATTAAAAATCCACTTACAAGTAAACCACCACCCATAATAACAAAGAAGAAATAAATAATTCTTTTCATAGGTTTATATTTACCTGGTAAGATAAATTTATTTGTTAAACTATTTTTAACTAATAATTTAGCATCTTTAAATGCAATAATACTCATTAGTAACCAAATTGGGAACCACGCGATTCCAGTTACTTCATGAAGTCCTCTTAAGAAAAATGCGATATCTCCACCACCTGATCTTAATCCCCATGTAATGTTAAAACCAGTAATAATAAGTGTAATTACGATTAAAACATTTGCAATCATTACAAATCTTTGAAATAAAGAGAATACTTGAACTTGGTCATCTGGTCTTGTAATTACTGCTTCTTGTCTTCCATATTTTACATACATAAAACAGAAAAGTGCAATTTCAGCAACAAATACCCACCAAATAAAAAGTTGTCTCTCATTACTTGCTCTAATAATCTCTGGGGCAAAAGCTTCATATCCTGGACCAAAGGCTTTATTAACCATAGCTTCATAAGTAGAACTTGGAGGAGTTAAAACTCCATCCAGATTCCCTGTTAATAGGATTGCTAACTTATATCTCATAAAGTAATCCCAATCAATTACCATTAAGAATTCTAAGAAAATAAATCCTACTAATGATAGCCCTAAAAATGTTAAAATATATGCCTTATTTCTTTCATAAAACGAGCTATTGTTCATTTATATTACCATCCATAAGATTCAGTTGCGATACCTTTTCCTTTATGCGTAGCTCTATATGTTTTAATTAAAGCAACCTCGTCAGAATCACCAACAAGAAGCGCTTTAGTAGAACACATTGAAGCACACATAGGAACCTTACCTTCTGAAATTCTATTTTGTCCATATTTATGGAACTCTTCAGCAGAGTTAGTCTCTTCAGGACCTCCCGCACACATAGTACATTTGTCCATTTTTCCTTTTGTTCCAAATGCACCATCTTTAGGGAACTGAGGAGCTCCAAAAGGACAAGCAAATAGACAATAACCACAACCGATACATTTGTCTTTATCATGTAAAACAATTCCATCAGTTCTGATATAGAAACAATCTACTGGACAAACTTGTTGACAAGGAGCATCACTACAGTGCATACAAGCCATAGATACAGAAATCTCTTTCCCTACTACACCTTCATTTACTGTAACAACTTTTCTTCTGTTAACTCCTACTGGAACTTCGTGTGCCTCTTTACAAGCAACTACACATCCGTTACAATCGATACATAGGTTTTCATCACAATAAAATTTCATTCTTGCAAATTCTGGTTGTTTTCCCATTTTATTCTCCTATGCTCTTTCTAATCTTACTAGAGAACATTTAGTCTCTGGACAAGATGTTTCTTGATCGTAACCATAACTTGTAACTTGGTTAGAACTCTCACCAAATGCATATGGTGCTGTAGCTGATGGATATCTCTTACCTAAATGCTCACCACTCCAGATACCAGAGAAGTTTTGAGGTAAGAATACTGAGTTTTCATCTACTCTTAAACTGTGTACACATTTAATTTTGATTTTTCCTCCACCTGTTCCATGAACCCACATCATTTCACCATCTCTAAGTCCAAGTTTTGCAGCTAATTCTGGGTGTACTTCACCGTACATTTCAGGAGATAATTCAGCTAAATATTTAGAAGCTCTTGTCTCTGTACCTGTTCCCATGTGCTCAACAACTCTTCCTGAAACAATATTTACTGGATAATCATTTACCCATACTTGTGCATTTTGCTCAGATTTATATCTAACATTTGTTCTATAATGGCTCTTTAAGTCATCAATAGCTGGATATTTTTTAACTAAATCAGGTCTAAATGAGTGTAATGGCTCTCTATGTTTAGGAATATTATCTTTAAAGTTCCAAACAATAGTTCTAGCTCTTGCATTTCCATAAGGAGCAAGTCCTGCTTGTAATGCATATTTAACTAAAATACCACTATCATCAGTTTTCCAGTTTTTACCTTCAACTGCTTTTCTCTCTTCATCAGTTAATTTGATACCTGCAAGTTCTTCAATATTTTTAGAAGTGATTTCTGCATAACCACCTTTAACTTTAGAACCAACTGGTGCAACACCATTAGCTGCTAATAAACTTTCACCATTTCTTTCTGTACCGAATCTAGCTCTAAATCCTAATCCACCTTGAGATACTGGTAAGTTTACATTATATAATACTGGACTTCCAGGGTGTTTTTCATCCCAACAAGGCCATGGTAAACCATAGTACTCTTTAGTAACTGGACCTCTACCTTTTAAAGATGTAGAGTTAAATAAGTGCCAATTATCAGTATGTTTTTTAATTCTTTCAGCCGTTCTACCTTGCATTCCAATAGTTTTTAAACTTCTTGCAATTTCATTAGTAGCATCTTCTGGCCATTTAAAGTTTTCACCTTTACCCATACCAGCAACAAACTCTTTATAGAATCCCATTCTCTTAGCAAAGTCAAATAAGATATCGTGGTCTGTTCTTGCTTCATATAAAGGATCAACAACTTTATATCTCCATTGAGCAGTTCTTGCAGTATTTACAACTGTACCTTCAGTCTCAACTTGTGAAGCTGCTGGTAATAAGAACATATTATCACCTCTTGTAGTAATAACTGCTGCATCATTTACATATGGATCAATAAATACAACTAAATCTAAGTTGTCTAATGCTTCTTTTACTTTATGTGTTTGAGTAATTGTTGAAATACCGTTACCAATACAAACAAGTGCTTTTAAAGGAGCTCCAGCATTATTAGCTTCATTCTCTTTTTCATTTACACCGTGAATCCATAATGATAAACTGTATCCTGGTTTTTGCATCATTTCTTGAGATTTGAATCTCATTTTTAACCAGTCATAATCTACGTTCCATTGTTTAGCAAAGTATTTCCAAGAACCTTCACTTAAACCATAATATCCTGGTAATGTGTGTGATAAACAACCTAAGTCAGTAGAACCTTGTACGTTATCGTGACCTCTTAGAATGTTACATCCACCACCTGGTTTACCCATGTTACCAAGTACTAATTGTAAAATAGAACCTAATCTTGTATTTGAAGAACCGATAGTATGTTGTGTCCAACCTTGATTCCAAATTAATGCACCTGGGTCAGCTGCTGCAAATGCAGTAGTAGCCTGAATAAGCATCTCTTTAGGACATCCAGTAATATCTTCAACTACTTCAGGAGTATATTGTTCACACTCTTTGAAGATTTCATCCATACCATAAACTCTATCTGCAATAAATGATTTGTCATACCAACCATTCTCTTTGATTAGTCTGATCATACCATACATAAATGCGATATCTGTACCTGTTCTAATTCTACAATAGATATCAGATTTAGCAGCAGTTTTAGTAAATCTTGGATCAACAACAATAATTTTTGCCCCGTTTTGTTCCTTTGCTTTTAAAATATGTTGCATAGAAATCGGGTGGTTAGAAGCTGGGTTTGCTCCGAAAATAATAATAGCTTTTGAATTTTGCATATCACCTAAGTGATTAGTCATAGCTCCATAACCCCATGTATTTGCCACACCGGCAACTGTTGGACTATGTCAAATTCTAGCTTGGTGATCTATATTATTCGTTCCAAACATAGCAGCAAATTTTCTAATATAGAAAGCTTGCTCATTACTAACTTTAGCAGATCCTAAAAATTGTACTGAATCAGGACCATATTGTTCTCTTAGAGCCATAAGTTTATCAGAGATTTTGCTCATAGCATCATCCCATTTTAATCTTTTCCAAGCTCCATTAACTTTTTCAATTGGATATTGTAATCTATTAGTTGCTCTAATTTTATCAATCATATCAGCACCTTTACAACAGTGACCTCCATGACTAATAGGGTGATCTTGAGCAACTTCTTGTCTTACCCATACACCGTTTTGAACTTCAGCAATTACACCACAACCTACTGAACAATGCGTACAAATTGTCTTTACAAGCTTTGACCCAGGGAATGGATTTTTAATCTCTTCCTCAGTCGCATCTCTAAGTACCGTTTTTGTACTAGCAAAGGCAGAAGTTGCTGTAACAGCTGTTGCAAGTGAAGCCATCTTTAAGAAGCTTCTTCTTCCAAAGCTTTTAAGCATATTCATCTTCTTCTCCTATGTAATCTATTTTGCAGCGCTATAAAATTCGCTCCAAGCCGCAGTCTTTTTATAAAGAATCTCTTTTTTGTTAGAAGTTCCCGTTACAACACCGTTACCAACGTTGCTTCCAGCTCCTCTATCTTTACTTTCAGAAGTCGCAGCAGTTGCTACAACAGAACCAGCTAAAACAGTAGCTGCAATCCCTGCTCTTTTAATAAAGCCTCTTCTTTGAGTTAACTCATCAGCCATATTAAACTCCTTATTTTGTTAGTGGGTGAAAAACCCTCTAAAGACTCTTTAAGTCCTTAGAGGGAGTTTCACTCCCATAGCCTAAGCTACTTTTTCAAGCTCTAAATATGATCTTTCAAAATTAAAGAAAATATTTAATAAAGAACCAACATGAGAATAAACATCAGAACCACTTGATACAAGTTGAAATGAGAATTTCTCAACAAATGGATTTATTACCTCTTTAAATAACTCTTTTTGAAGGTTTTCTTTTATCTCTCCTTCAACTTGTTGCTCAATTAAATAAGCACAAAGAGTAAAGATAAAACCAAAATTATCTTCAGGAGCTGTAAAAGCTTTTTCATCTCTTCTAATTTTTGTTTTACCTAAAATATCTCTAACTTTTAAAAGCATTAATCCAGCTTCTCTTTCATCATAATGCCATGAAGCACTAAGAGAAACAGATGTTCCAAATGGAACTAAAAATAGTTCTTGGTATTGCACATAAAACTCATCTTTTTTATATGATTCTATAAGAGCAATAATATTATTAACTGAATCTGCAAAATCACTGTCAAAAGGATTTTCTGATAATATTTTTAAACTTTCTAAAATTTGTTCTTGATTACTTTTTACTTCATCTTCTAAAAAAAGCATTGCTAAAACATTATAAATAAACATTCTAGCTTTATCAATTTCTTTACTATGCATCTAATAATCCTTGTTTAATCATTAATTTTGCTTTACAATCTTCACAGCAATATAGAGTTCTTTGTTTTGTAGGGTTTGAAGCAAAGATTGGTCCCATCATATTAGCTATCTTTTCAACTGCTTTTGTAGTAGCAAACTCTTTACCACACTCAACACAGGCAAAAAGAGTATCTTTTGCTAAGATTTCTTCTTTAAACCAAGTAGGTTTTAATTCAATTACATCTCTTTCGATTGTTAAACAATCTGCTTCTGGACATGAAGCTTCACAATATCCACAAGCTGTACAGATTGAAGCATTTAATCTTAATGTATTATCTTCAGCATTTGCTGTTAAAGCAGAAACATTACATGCTCCAACACAAGATAAACATAAAGTACAAGTAGCTTCATTTACTTTTACTTTTCCATAATGAACAAATTCACCAGTTTTAACTGTTCCAAAATCATTATCACCAACAAGTTTCTCTAATCTACTAGAAAAAATCTCTCTTTTTCTTTGTCCTTGTTGGTTATAGTTTACATATGAGTTCTCTACAAAAGATACCTCTTCTAATCTTAGCTTTAATTCCTCTTCATCTTTTGCAATTAAAATTGCATCTTTTTGGAATTTAGCTTGATAAATATCATTTATTATTTGAATAGAGTTTGTAACTGAATCTGAAAAATCACTGTTGTAAATTACAACTTGAGAACCTGACATTTGAACAATTGTAAGTAATGAGCTTTCATCTAAGAATAGTGAAGTATCTAAAACAAAAGGAAGAACTTTTTCTTTAGTTGAAACATTAAGGTTTTTAATATCCATTTTTGAAGGAATAATTAAAGGGTGTATATCTTTATAAAAATCACTTGTATAATATATTGATTCTTTCCCTTGAGGTGTATATTCTAAAGAACCCGAAGGACATACAGAGAAACACTCTCCACAATTTGTACAATCTACATGAGAGAACTCTAAATGTTTTGAAGAGTCAATTTTAGTAATTGCATTTGTAGGACACACAGCCTCACATCTTCCACAAACTTCTTCTCTTCTTTCATGGTATTGACAAATAGAAGAATCATAAGCAATAACTTTTCTATATTCATAATTAGTTATATTTATTCTAACTTGTGCTAAAACATCATTTAATTCTATTTCAGTTGGATCAAAAATTCCAGAGAATTTACAGGCAATATCTTTTTTGTTATACCAAATAATTTGGCTAACATTTAATTGAACATCTTCTTCGCCATCTTCAATAGTAACTGTTAAGTTTCCAATTTTTCCTTCTAAATCTTTAATAATATCTGCTGTGATATGAAAAAGATCAAATTCATCTGGAACCATTGCTTTTAAAACTTCACTTTTTTGTTCATTTTCACAAACTAATAAAACGCTATTTGAAATCTCTTCTTTAAAAAACATATCTTTTGCATTATCAAATTTTGTTGCATTGATTTCATAAAGTTTTTCTACATTTTTAATTTTATCAGCTAAAGAGTCTTGGCTATTTTTAATATAAAAGTCGATTTCATCAGCAATTAACTCTGCATTTGCAGCTTTTGCATTTGAAACAATATATTCATTGTGTGGGATATCTGTAAGTGTTTGAGTTACAAAAATAGTTTCAGGTAATGGAAAATCTATTCCATCTTTGTTATAATATATAAATTCCTGCATAACCTATGCCTTTTGGTAAAAAATATTTTACTTTATTTTATAAGGTATAAACTTAATTGAAACTTAAAAAGTTAAATTTTGTTTACCACTTGTTAGGAATCTGTTACTTTTTGGTAAAAAAAGTTTAACTTTTATTTTCTAAACTTAAATTATTATAGGATTTTAATTGATAAAATATATTTTAATCTTTATTTTAGTCTTTTTTTTAAGCTATGTAAAGTTAAATCAAAATAATTTTAATGAAGATACTTTGTATCTTGGAACATCTCTACCTAAAACAGGTATTATGAAAGCTATGGGGCATAATGTCTATGTGGGAGCAAATGCATATTTTTCTTATGCAAATGAGGTTGGGTTACTTCCTGATGGAAAAAACATTAAGCTTCTTTGGTATGATGATAAATATGAGCCAGAACTTACAAAAGAGAATTTAATAAAACTTGTAGAACAAAATAGATTGTTTGCTCTTTTTGGTTTAGTTGGTACACCTACTGTTAAAAATATTCTACCTGAACTAACAAAATTAGAGATTCCTTTTATTGCTCCTTTTACAGGTGCTTCATTTTTAAGAAATGAAAAACTCTCTACTTTTATTAACTTTAGAAGTTCATATCAAGAAGAGATAGATAAACTTGTAAACTATTTGAATGAAAAAAAAGGAATTAAAAAATTTGCAGTTTTTTATCAAAATGACACTTTTGGAGAAGAAGGTTATGTCTCTTTAATCAAATCTCTTAGAAAAAAGAATTTATCTATTCAAGGGGAAGGAATGTATAAAAGAAATACACTTTCTATAAGACATGCTTTTTTAGAGATAAAATCACATAATCCTGAAGCTATTATTATGATTGGTGCATACGAAGCAAATACTCATTTTATAAAAAAAGCAAAAGAAGACCCTAATTTCAAAGATGTGATTTTTTGTAATATCTCTTTTGGAGATGCAAATGAGATGGTAAATGAGTTAGGAGAGGATACTTCAAATATTATTTTCTCTCAAGTTGTACCTGCATATTATGATAATACCATTAGAATAGTTGCAGAATATAGAAATATTATGAAAAAATATTTTCCAAATGAGCCTTTAGGTTTTATCTCTTTAGAATCTTTTCTTGCAGCAAAAACAACAGTTGAAGCAATTAGAAAAATAGAGGGAAATATTACTCAAGAAAAATTCCTTGAAGCTATTAAAAATCTTCCAAGTGATATTTTACAAGGAATAAAAATAGAGTATAAAAATAAACAACTTTTAAATAGAGTATATTTATATGAATATGAAAATAAAAATTTTAAAGAGATAGAATATGATTAAGAAAATTTGGTCTTATTTTGAAGAGTTGCCTTTCTCTTATAAAACTTCTATTTTAATTTTTATTATTACAGGAGGAATGGTTTCTATAATTATTCTTTCTCAAATTTCAATTTATACTTTAAAAAATGACTTTGATATTCTTTTTGAGAAAAGAACTAAACCTATTATCAAATTAGAAAAGATAAAAGATACATACAAAATTAATATTTATGATACTCTTTATGATATACAAAAAAACAATATCACGATAAAACAATCAAAAGAGATAATCTTTTTAGGTCAACAGCTAATCAATAAAAACTGGAATAGTTATCTAAAAACTTCAAAAGATGCAAATTTTGAAAAGTCATATGTAACAAGAAAGATAAATGAACTATTTGGAGTAACTTATCACTCTACAAGTCAAATTTTACAAGAGAGCATTATCTCAAATATTGATAATAAAATTTTAGAGCTTCATAGAAAGATACAAAGAGCTGTAAAACTTCTTGAAGATGGAAAAGTAGAAGAGACTTCTTCTTTGATAAATGAAATCTATTTTGAAATCAACTCTATAAATATTTATATTACAAATCTTTCAAACTATGACTTAAATCTAGCAATTAGTGAAAGAAGAGAGACATTAAAAACTTTTAGTACCTTAACTACAATTTTAAATATCTCAATTGTTTTTGTATTTTTATTTTCTATTATTTTATCAATTCTATTAATCAATAACTTTAGAAAACTTCACTTTAGACTAGAAGATGCTGTTGATGAAAAAACAAAAGAGTTACAAGAGCTTAATGATTATCTTGAAATTAAGATTCAAAAAGAAGTTGCAAACTCAAGAAAAAAAGATTTAATTATGTTCCAGCAATCTAAACTTGCCTCTTTAGGAGAAATGCTAGGAAATATAGCTCATCAATGGAGACAACCTCTTGGTTCTCTTATGATGATTATTCAATCTTTTCAAACTAAAATGGAACTTGGTAAACTCTCATTTGAGTTTGTAGAACAAAAAACAAATGATGCTATTTTATTAGCTGAAAATATGTCAAATACTTTAGAAGATTTTCAAAACTTTTTTAGCCCAAATAAAGATAAATCTAATTTTGGTGTAAAAGATTGTGTTAAACACTCTATTGAACTTTCAAAATATATTTTGGAAAAAGAGAGTATAAATCTTAGACTTATTGTTGAAAAAGATTTACAAATTTATGGTTTTTATAATGAGTTATCTCATGTAATTTTAAATATAATCTCAAACTCAAAAGATGCTTTAAAAAATAAAGAAAAAGAGAGATTTATTAAAATTGTAATAAAAGAGCATAATAACAATGCTAGAATCAATATTTATGATAATGGAGGAGGAATTGATGAAACAATTCTTCCTCAAATTTTTGAGCCTTATTATACTACTAAATATAAAAGTGCTGGAACTGGTATTGGACTTTATATGTCAAAGCAAATTATTGAAAGACATATGAATGGAAATATAAAGTGTAAGAATGTTTTTAATAAAATAGATGGTTACAATTTAGAACATGGGGCACTATTTATTATAGATATACCTTTAGATAAAAATATAGAAGGAATAGACTAATGTCAGAAAGAAATCTAAACATTTTAAATAGATTTAATATTCTTTATTTAGAAGATGATAAATCATTATTAACACACACTAAAGATATTTTAGATGATTTTGTTGCAAAGGTGTATGCTGTAAATACTTCAAAGGAAGCTTTAGAGATATTAAAAACTAAAAAAGTTGATGTTATTATTTCAGATATTTTACTTGAAAATGAAAATGGAATTGACTTTTTAAGAAACCTAAAAGATAGTGAACATTTAAATATTCCAGCTATTTTAACAACTGCACATACAGATACAAAATATCTTTTAGATGCTATTAAATTAAAAGTAGAAAATTATATTGTAAAACCTATTAATATAAAAGAGTTACTTAATACTTTACATGATGTTTTATTTCCTATTATTCAATCAGAACAAATAGAAAAAAACTCAAATATTATTAAAACCATCTCAGCTATTACAGATAGTAAACAAGTTGAAGTTGTAAAATATATTATTGGAAATTTAGATGATGAGAACCTTCTTCACGCTTCTTATAGTGAGATTATGAGTGAAATCTCTATTTCTAAACCGACATTGATTAAACTTTTTAAAGATTTAGCTTCTAAAGAGATACTTGTAAAAGTTGCACACAAAACTTATAGATTTAATGAAAAAGCATTAGACTTAATTTAAAGGAAGAAATTGAAAATTGATATAACAAAGATTGCAAATGCTATTTTGCTTATGCTTGAAAATGATGTAAAACATTTAAGTGATAGAAAAGTAGCTATTTTACTTTTTTTATGTGATTATTTATACCAAGAGAAAACTGGTGAAAAAATATTTAATGAGACTTATATAAAAAATAAAAGAAATCCTGAGCCAGTAGTTTTAAGTGAGATTTTTGACATAATTGCAAATGGTGTAGATTTAGATGAAGAGGATGAAAGATTATATATTATTCAAGAACTACTTGATTATTTAGATATTGAAATTCTTACAAAAGATAGTTTTATAGAGTTAAATTTTTTAAAAATGGAAGAGGAATTTGATAAATCTTTTTTCTCTAAAGATGAATTAAAAATCTTAAAAGAAGTGATTGAAAAATATAAAGAAGATACTCCAAGAAAAGTTGCAAATGCAACATTTAAAATAGAGAAAGTTAGAGATACTAACTTAGATGAAATAATTATTTAAAATAGAAGTTTTCTTCTATTTTAAATCACAGCCACAAGAGGTAATACTCTTTTCAACTTTTAAATACTCCCTACTCTTTTTAGAGATTAAATCAATAAAGATATTTAATAAAGCAGTTACTACTAGAAGTAACATCATCTTATCAAGTCTAAAATCAGCAATAGCAGAATCTATATAAAATCCTAAAGTAGCAACTCCAAGGATTCCTAAAATAGCTGATTCTCTCATAATTATTTCCCATCTATAAAATAAAAAAGCTAAGAATTGAGAATAAATACGTGGTAATACCTCATATAAATAAAGTTCATTTCTCTTTTTTGTTACATCTAATCTAAACTCTAATTCATCTGTTTGTTGCCCCATTAAAAATCCAATAATAGCTCCATTGTGAAGCATTAGAGCAAGTGCTGCTGGAAGCATAGATGGTCCAAAAATTTGTAAAAATAAATAGGCTAAGATATATTCAGGAGTAGACCTAAGAACTACTAAGAAAATATGAGAAAGAGTTCTAAAAAACTTATTAGTAAATTTTTTTGAAACAAGAGGAAAAGTAATTAAAGCTAAGATAGCTGTTAATACAAGTGAGATTTGAGTTAACAAAATAGTATTAAAAACCCCTACTAAAATCTCATCTCTAAAAATAGCTTCAAACCAAGATACAACTTCTGAAAAAGGTTTATCGGTTTTGATAGGATGAGGAATTATATCACTAGTAATAAATCTAATAAAATTATCCATATTTACATTACCAAAATCATCTAAGTAAAAAAATGAAGCCAAAATTGCAGGTATTACTGTATATTTATTTATCCACCATCTAATCGTTGCAATGATGATATAAAACATAATCAATAATAACCAAACCTCATTATAATAACCTTGCATAAAAGATGAAGATAGATAATAACCTAAAGTAGTAATCCCTACAAATCCTAAGATTGCAGTTGACCTTAAAGCACACTCAAATCTATAAAAAGTATAAGCAACTAAATGAGGTAAAGCATCTGGGATTTTTGTATAAAGATAATAAGAGGCTTTTGCTTTTCCTTTTAACTCTTTTGGAAAAGTATCATGCTCTTGCAATATCTCTGCATAAACCTTTGCTAAAATAGCACTATAAGGAATTATAATTGCTAAAAGAGCTGTTAAAGTATTTAATCCAAAGATTTGTAAAAAAATCAAAGCCCAAAAAAGTTCATGTATTGCTCTTGTGAAAGCTAAGGTAGTTCGTACAAAAAAGTTTTCAAAAACTAAAGCTAAAATAAAACCTAAAATTGAAGAGATAAGCATAGCAACAATAGCAATAGAAACTGTTGTAAAAAGTGCTGGAATTAACTTAGGTGTTTGAGAAATATCTATTTGAAAAAGGGCTAAAGAAAAGTTTTTTAACTCCATAAAAGGGTCAATCGTTGAGATAGAAAAATCTGCAAAAATAAATGAAACAAGTGCAACAGCTATAAAAATAACTGAAACATTTAAGCTCTTACTTTGTAGCATAATATAATCTGTTTCTATCTTCGCTTGTAAGGGCAGATGAAGCTTTATCTACTAAAACCTCTCCATCTTTTAAACCTATTACTCTATCAAAGTTTTCTATTGCTAAATCTACATTGTGCATTGTACATACAACTGTTTCAAAAGAGCTATTTAACTTTTCAATCACTCTTTTTGACAAAAATTCATCTAAAGCTGAAACTGGTTCATCAGCTAACAAAATCTCATTTTGTCCATACATAGCTCTTGCAATTGCAACTCTTTGTCTTTGACCACCAGAAAGATTTAGAGATTTTGTAAAAAGCTTATCTTCAAGTAATAACTCTTTTAGAATATTAGAAATTCCACTTACTTGCGTTTTACATGGATAAATAAAATTTCTAATATTATAAAAAAATGAATTTGTATCAAGTTTTGAAATATATACATTGTGAAAAACTGATAGATTATTTACTAAGCCTAACTCTTGAGGAATATAAGAAGAAGAGTCTTTTTGTAACTCAAACATTCTTTTTAAAAGTGTTGATTTTCCACTTCCACTTTTACCCAAAAGAGCTACTTTTTCGCCCTTTTGAATATTTAGTGTTAAAGAGTCAATAGCCTTAAAACTATCATAGTATATTGATTCATTAACAAGATTAAATGCCATTTTAGTCAATAATCCCTATTTTTCTTCCAGTCTCTAATACTGGTTCAAAATCTTTATTTGAAGCTTTGATAAATCCACTTCTAGGGAAAGCATTTAAGATTTTTTCATCTTTAATAGCAATTAATGCTTCTTGTAATTTTTTAGTAAAACCTTCACCATAAGTTGCGTCTAAATCACCTCTTGCAGTGAATTGATAATCAGGATAACCAGGAGTTTGATAAATAATTTTTACTTTTGAAGTATCAATTTTACCCTCTTTTAATTCTCTATGCCAAACTTTATAGTTAACAGCACCAACTTCATAAGCTCCACTTTGAACTAATGCAATTGTTTTAGAGTGATTTCCAGAGAATCCAACTTTTGAGAAAATATCTTCAGGTGCTTTATTAAATGCTTGTCTAATAAAATATTCTGGCATTAATCTTCCAGAAGTAGAACCTTTTGAACCAAAAGTAAAAGTTTTACCTTCAATTGCTGCAGGAACATTTTCAGATTTTTCTAAACCAGTTGAAGTATTTGCAATTAAAAATGAGTGGAAGTTTGGATCTTCAACACCTTGTGCAATTGCAACTGCATTAGGAACAATTAATCTTGCTCTAACACCAGATAATCCACCAAACCAAGCTAATTGAACTTGATTATTTCTAAAAGCTGCAATTGATGCAGAATATGATTTAACAGGGATAAATTTAGCATTTACACCTAACTCTTTTGACAGATAGTCAGCTAATAAAGAGAATCTCTCTTTTAATTTAGTTTCGTCTTGATCAGGAATTGCAGTAAATGCAAAATCTTTCGCAAAAAGTGAGCTTACACATAATAGTGCAATAAACAGTAGTTTCTTCATTTGTACTCCAAAATTTTTATTGTTTTGAAGCATATGTAGTCATAAATTAATTTGCATGCATTTTTTAATTTTAATGTCCAACCTAAACCTTAGGTTATGCTTTTTATTCTTGTAACTATAATAAAGAGTAAATAAATATCAACTTAAATAGTAAAAAAAATTTTACCTTACTTAAACTATCTTTAAATAATATGTTTGTAAAATCTCTATAATTAACCTATGGAATAGGTATACATAAATATTATCTTTACTCTGCTTTAGACACTTCTATTTATTATACCTTTTCCATAAATCAAATTAGGATTTTTTATGAATGAAGAATATAAATTAACTAAATTCGTTCAAGCTGCTGGTTGAGCTGCAAAAATGGGTCCGGGTGACCTTAAACAAACTATTTGCAGTTTAGTACCGTGTGATGACAAAGTACTTGTTGGATTTGAAAATAACGATGATGCTTCAGTATATAAACTAAATGATGAAGAGGCTTTAGTACAAACTTTAGATTTTATTACTCCAGTTGTTGATGACCCGTATGTATATGGGAAAATAGCTGCTGCAAACTCTTTATCAGATGCTTTTGCAATGGGAGCAGATGTAAAAACAGCTTTAAATATTGTTGGCTTCGATAGAAAAAACCATGGAATTGAAGTATTAAGAGAGATACTTAGAGGTGGTAATGAAAAAATCCAAGAGTGTGGTGGATTATTAATGGGTGGACATACAATTGAAGCACCTGAAATGTATTATGGTTTATCTGTTACAGGATTAGTACATCCAGATAAAATATTAAGAAACAATACTGCAAAAATTGGTCATGTTCTTGTACTAACAAAACCAATAGGTATTGGGATTTTAACAACAGCTATTAAAAGAGATTTATTAGGTGAAAGTTCAAAAAGTGAAGCAGTAAGAGTAATGGAAGCATTAAACTATTTACCAGCAAAGCTTTTAAGAGATTATGATGTTAGTGCTTGTACTGATATTACAGGTTTTGGTTTATTAGGTCATGCTTTAGAAGCAGTTGGTCCTTTTAACTCTTTTGCAATTCATTGTGGGATTGTTCCTGTTTTACCAGAAGCTCAAGATTTTGCAGACCAAGGTGTTGTTCCTGGTGGTACAAAAAGAAATATGAAATATCTTGAAGATAAAACAACAATTATGTGTGCTACAGATAAGTGTTATCAACTATATTGTGATGCACAAACTTCTGGTGGTCTATTAATTGCTATGGATAAAGATGATGCAAAAGAGTATATCAAAAGAGTTGAAGATTTAACTTTCGGATATGCAACTATTATGGGAGAAGTAATTCCAAGAGGGGCTACGCCAATAATTATTTATTAAAATTTGGCGAGAAGGTGTAGGAATCGAACCTACCGCGGCGTTTACACAAAAACCGCCGATCAGGGTTGAAGCCTGCGGTGCCCACCAGGGTCACATACCCCCCAAATTTTTGTAGAATGAAATTCTACAATAAAAAGATTAAAAATTTCTAAAAGGGTAAAAATGTCTTTACTAAAATCTATTCCTAAAGTAGATAAATTAGCCTCAAATGAAGCTTTTAAAGATTTATCAAACTCTTTAATAATTTCTATTATAAAAAATAAAATAGAAGAGTTAAGAAGTGATATTTTAGATAAAAAAATTGATTTAATTGATGAAAATGAGCTAATTTCTAAAGTTCTAACTGAATATGAAAACATTATTAAGCCTTCACTTCAAAAAGTTATAAATGCTACTGGTGTAATTGTTCATACAAATTTAGGAAGAAGTCTTATTGATAAAAATGTTTTTGAAAAAGCAAGAGATATTGCAACTTCATACAATAATTTAGAATATGATTTAGAAAAAGGAAAAAGAGGAGAGAGATATTCTCATATTAGTAAAGTTTTTTGTGAACTTCTTGGATGTGAAGATGTTTTAATAGTAAATAACAATGCCAGTGCAGTTTTTTTAATCCTTAATACTTTTGCAAAAGGAAAAGAAGTTGCAGTAAGTAGAGGTGAACTTGTAGAGATTGGTGGAAGCTTTAGAGTTCCAGATGTTATGAGTAATAGTGGAGCTATTTTAAAAGAAATAGGTACAACTAATAAAACACACCTAAGAGATTATGAAAATGCTATAAATGAAAACACTTCAATGCTTATGAAAGTTCATAAGTCAAACTACTCTATTGAAGGTTTTTCACAAGAGGTTTCTTTTAAAGAGATTATTGAAGTAGCACAAAAAAATGAAGTAATAGACTATTATGATATGGGAAGTGGGCATCTAATTGATTTACCCTATGGACTTAAAGAATCTGAGCCTTCTGTATTAGAGTATATGAAACAAAAGCCTAGTTTACTTAGCTTTTCAGGAGACAAACTTTTAGGTTCTGTTCAAGCTGGAATTATAGTTGGAAAGAAAAAATATATTGAACAACTAAAAAAGAATCAACTTTTAAGAATGTTAAGGGTTGATAAACTAACTCTTGCTATTTTAGAAGAGAATGTAAAATCGATTCTTTTAAAAGATTTTGATTCAATTCCTACTTTAAAAATGCTTTTCAAAACAGTTGAAGAATTAACAATAAATGCACAAAAAGTAGAAGAAAAAATCTCTTCTTTTTGTACTTGTAATCTCCTTGAAACAAAAACTGTAATTGGAGGAGGAACAACTCCAAATAAAAAGATTCCTACAATAGCTCTTAGCATAGAGTTTAAAAATTATAAACCAAATAAAATAGAAAAAATATTTAGACAAAACAATATTATTGGAAGAATTGAAAATGAAAAATTCTTATTAGATTTTAGAACAATTTTAGAAGATGATATAAATATTTTAATTGAGAAAATAGGACAGATTATAAATGAATAACTATATTATTGGAACTTGTGGACATATTGACCATGGTAAAACTGCATTAATTCATGCTTTAAATGGTTATGAAGGTGACACAACAAAAGAGGAAAAACAAAGAGGAATCACTATTGATTTAAGTTTTTCAAACTTAAGTAAGGGTGAAAAAAATGTTGCTTTTATTGATGTTCCAGGACATGAAAAATTAGTTAAAAATATGATTGCAGGAGCATTCTCTTTTGATTGTGTGATGATTGTTGTAAGTGCTGTTGAAAAGATTATGCCACAAACAATTGAACACTTAGAAATCTTAAATCTTCTTGGAGTTAAAAATGCTATTTTAACTATTACTAAAAAAGATTTAGTAGAGGAAGAAACACTTAAAAAAAACAAACAAGAAATAGAAGATTTTATTAAAAATGAATATGATTTTAATCTTCTATTTTCAAAAGCAGTCTCTATTTATGATGAGGCTTCAATTAATGAATTAAAAGAGAAACTATTTACTCTAGATGCAAATACAAAAGTGGAAGAAAACTTCTTTAGATATTATATAGATAGAGTTTTCTCTTCTTCTGGAAGTGGTACTATTGTAACAGGAACAGTATTAGGAAAGCCATTACAAAAAGATGATAAAGTTTTTATTTGTGATATTAAAAAAGAAGCAAAAGTAAAAAATCTTCAAGTACATGGAGAAAATAGTGAAATATCAAATATCTCAAATAGAACAGCAATAAATTTAAGTAATGTAAATACAAGTGATTTAAAAAAAGGTTTTTTGATCTCTAAAAAGGGTTATTTAAGAGGTTTTGATAAAATTGATATCTCATTTAGTACTCTTAAAAATAAAAAATTAAAACATAACCAAAAATACTCTATTTTTATTGGTACAAAAAAAGTAGAAGGAAGAGTTTTACTTTATAACTCAACAGAATCTTTAGAACTTGAAAGTGGTTTTGCTCAATTAAGTTTAGATGAACCTATTTTTTCTATCTATAAAGAGAAAATCATTATTAGACAAGCAAATGATACTATTGCAGGGGCAACTGTTTTAAATCCAATTATAGACCCTATGAAAAAGAGTCAGAAAATAAAACTTTTAGAAGCTTTAGAAAAAGAAGAAATAGAAAAAGCCTATAGAATTTTACTTGATGCACATAAAAAAGGTTTAGGTCTTGTTTCATCTGCTCAAAGATTTGCTCTTAGCCATGAAAATGCTCTTGAATATGCAAAAGATTTGTCTGATGTTTTTATTGATGAGGAGTCACTTGTTTTATATCCAATAGAGACAAAACATCTAATCAAAGATACGATTACAAATATTTATAAAAAAAATCAATATGCCCTACTCTCTGTAGCTTCTATTGCACTAAGACTAAAATGGGCTAGTGAGAATTTTATAAAATTAGTAATGGATGAACTTGTAAATGAGAAGTTTTTAGTACAAGAGGGAAAACTGTATAAAAATTCTACAATTAAAGAGGATTTTAAACAAAGTTTAGAGAAAGTAATATTAGAAAGACTAGAAAAAGAAGATATTACACCAACAGCTCCTTATAATATATATGATGATTTAGATATTGATAGAAAAATGGGAGATAATATTTTAAAAGCTCTTTGTGCTAAAAAAAGTGTAATAAGGCTTCAACATAACATTTTTATACATGCTCAAAGTCTTAGTAAAATAGTTAATGAAATGAGAAGAATCATTAAAAATGACGGTTATATCGATATTTCTAATCTAAAAGAAAAATATCCTTTAAGTAGGAAGTATCTAATCAGCTATTTAGATTATTTAGATAATTTCTCTGAAATAAAAAAAGAGGAAAATAAAAGAGTTTTCATTTCTTAATATTTTCTTCATTGTATTATTTCTTGTTACACTTTAACTAATTTGTAATCAAATTATCCTATAATTATTAGTAGACTGGTAATATAGGAGATATTATGTTAAAAAAATTTACCATTAAAGCGAAAATTATCATTTTAATAATTTTCGCACTGAGTTTTCTTACAATTGTTCTAACTTCATTTTCTGTAAAAGAAGTTAAAGAGAGCCTGTTAAATCAAAACTATGCAATGCTTACTGCTGCTAGAGATTCTAAAGCCAATCAGATTGAAACATTTTTCAATGAAAGAATTGGAGATATAAATGTTTTAGCTAAAAGTTATAATATAGTTGAACTAGTTTATGATTTAAAAAATACTTACAGCATGTTAGATATAGATGAGAAAGGGAAATTTCCTGTAGATTCTTCTATTATAAAAGATGCAACACAAAAACATGAAGCTTTTTTACAATACTATTTAAAAGAGTATGGATATTATGATATCTTTTTAATTGATACAGAAACTTCTCATGTAATATATACTGCTGCTAAAGAGTCAGATTATGGTGCAAACCTAAAATATGGTTCTTTAAAGGATAGTGGTTTAGGTCAAGCTTACGCAAAAACTCTAAAAAACAATAGAGCTACTTTTATTGATATGGAACCTTATGCTCCAAGCAATAATGCTCCTGCAATGTTTATAGGTAATCCTATAGTTGATGAAGGAAAAGTTATTGCTATTTTAGTATTTCAAATTAGTGATAGAGCAATCAACAAAATAATGCAGTTTAGAGAAGGATATGGTACTTCTCAAGAGGACTATTTAGTTGGTGAAGATTTATTAATGAGAAGTGATAGTTATTTAAACCCAAAACAATACTCATTAGTTACTTCTTTTTCAAATAATGCAAAAGTAGATACAACTGCTACAAAAAATGCTTTATCAGGAAAAGAGAATACTGAAATTATTATTGATTATAATGGAAATCCTGTATTATCTGCATATTCACAAGTTAATATTGGAGAAGATTTTAAATGGGCCATTCTTTCTGAAATTGATGAAGCAGAAGTTTTAATAACTCCTAATGCAATTAGAAACATTATCATTATAATTTCTCTTGTAGTACTTGCTTTTGTAATCGTAGGAACTATTTTCGTTATTAATAATGTAATTGTTAAAAAACTTAAAGCTTTCCAAGAAGGACTTATTGGTTTCTTTAATTATGTTAATAGAGAAGCAGATAATGTTAAAGAGCTTGAAAATGATAGCTTAGATGAAATTGGTCTTATGTCTAAAGTAGTAAATGAGAATATCATTAAAGCAAAAACAGGGATAGAAGAAGATAGAGCAATTATTGATGAAACAATTAAAGTTCTAGGAGAGTTTGAACAAGGTGATTTAAAACAAAGAATTACTACAAAAGTAAATAATCCTGCTTTAAATGAGTTAAGAGATGTTCTTAATAAAATGGGAGATAATTTAGAGAATAATATTGATAATATCTTAGAAGTATTAGGTCAATTCTCTAATTATAACTATACTTCAAGAGTAAATACAGATGGTATAAAAGAGCATTTAGAAAAATTAAGTTTAGGAGTAAACTCTTTAGGAGACTCTATTACTCAAATGCTTATTGAGAATAAAAGAAATGGTCTTATTGTAGATAACTCTTCGACAATTCTTTTAAGAAATGTTGATATTTTAAATCAAGCTTCAAATGAGGCTGCTGCTTCTTTAGAAGAGACTGCTGCTGCTTTAGAAGAGATTACTGGAAATGTAAAATCTACAAGTCTTAAAGTAACAGAGATGTCTACTTTTGCAACTGAAGTTACAAACTCAGCAAGTGAAGGTCAAGAACTTGCTACTAAAACTACTTCTGCAATGGATGATATTAATGAACAAGTAACAGCGATTAATGAAGCAATTACAGTAATTGACCAAATTGCTTTCCAAACAAATATTCTTTCATTAAATGCAGCTGTTGAAGCAGCTACTGCTGGTGAAGCTGGAAAAGGATTTGCGGTTGTTGCACAAGAAGTTAGAAACCTTGCAAGTAGATCAGCCGAAGCAGCTAAAGAGATTAAAGCTTTAGTTGAAAATGCAAATCTTAAAGCAAATGAAGGTAAAAATATTGCTGATGAGATGATTAAAGGATATGCTAGTTTAAATACTAATATTGATAAAACTATTGAATTAATAGCTGATGTTTCAAATGCTGCAAAAGAGCAAGAGACAGGTATTATCCAAATAAATGATGCTATTAACTCATTAGACCAACAAACACAAAAAAATGCAGCAGTAGCAACAGAAACACAAGAGATTGCAACAAATACTTCTGCTTTAGCTAAAGAGATTGTTTCTGAAGTTGATAAAAAAGAGTTTGATGGTAAAAACAATATTAATATTGCAAGAGAGTCAAATAACTCAAAAGAGACAAAAAATATCTCATCACCAGTAAAACAAGTTGAAGTAAAAAGTAGTAAAGTAGCACCACAACAAGTTCATAAAAAACCTGTAGAAAAAAATGCTACATTTAAAGATTCAAGCCCAGATGATGAATGGGAAACATTTTAAAAAGTAAGACTTTAAAGTCTTACTTTTAAATAACAAACTGCCAATAAATCAATGCAATTAATGTAATTGATAAAATACCTAAAATATTAAATACAAATCCATATTTTGCCATATCTTTAACTTTTACAGCTCCACTACTCATTGCAATAGCATTTGGTGGTGTTGCAATTGGAAGCATAAAGGCATAAGAAGCACAAATTGTAGCCACAAAAAGTATTAACTGAATATCAATTTTTGCTGCTTCTCCAAGTGAATAGATAATTGGTAAAGCAATTGAAATTAAAGCAGTATTTGAAGTAACCTCTGTTGTAAAAGTTACTAAAGCTGCAACTAAAAGAATAAGTAAAAATACAGGTAAAGAAGTTAATGCTAAAAGATAACTTGCTATTTGCTCTGCAAGACCTGTTTCTGAAAAGGCCATTGCAATTGAAAAACCTGCACCAAATAAAAAGATAATCTCATATGGAATCTTTCGTGCATCTTCCCACTCTAAAAAACCAAGTTTAGGAACAAACATTAAAAGACCATAACCTAATAAAATACCCTTTTCATTTATTCCAAGACCAGAATAAAAAGGTTCTATCTTTGAGTTTACAAAAAGAACAATAATAAGTGTAATTAAAATAAGCCCTAATCTTTTTTGTTCACCACTTAAAGATACCGGTTTTCCTATATCTTTATCCAATACAATCTCTTTTGCTCCTAAAGATAAAATAAAAGGAATAAAAATTAACATAACTACTGCAAGTGGTGCTGCTAAGAAAATCCAATTTACAAAAGAGATTGTCTCTATTCCTTTTTGCTCTAAAAAGCCTAATAAAATAAGATTTGGTGGAGTACCAATTGGAGTCACAATTCCTCCAACACTTGCTCCATATGCAATAGCAAGAACAAATCTTAATTTTAAAGATAAATCATTTGTCAAAAACATTGCTATAGGAATAAGTAAAAGTGCCGTAGTTGTATTTGAAATAAGTGAACTTAAAAAAGCTGATGTAATAGCAAGAGAGAAGATAATTCCTCTTGTAGTACTTGGAAAAATACTCAAAAGCTTATTTGCTATATACTTATGTAGTTCAGTTTTTTGAGTTGCAATTGCTATCATAAACCCACCTAAAAATAGGAATATAATAGATTTTGAATAATTTGAAGCAGTTTCATTTGTACTTAAAATATCAAAACTAGGAAAAAGAATGATAGGTAAAAGAGAAACTACACCTAAAGGTAAACCTTCATTTGTCCAAAGGGCAACTAAAAGTACTAAAATCCCAATTAAAAATGAGTGTTGTAAATTAAAAACTGTAGAACTTAAAGCAAAACCAATAATTGCAAAAAGAACAGAAAGTGCTATTTTTTTCATAAAAACTCCCTAAAAATTTTACAATTATACAGTATTGCTCTTAAAATAGTTTTTTATCTTGACTTAAGAACTTAAAAGAAAGACCTATTTTGCCTTTGGTCTAAAAGGTTTAATAACCTCTTCATTACACTCTAAAAATGGTCCTTCCATTAAATCAATACAATAAGGAACTGCAGGAAAAACTGCATCTAAACACTCTCTTATTGATTTTGGTTTTCCAGGAAGATTGATAATAAGTGAACTTCCTCTTAAACCTGCTGTTTGTCTTGAAAGAATTGCAGTTGGTACAAACTTTAAAGACTCTGCTCTCATAAGTTCTCCAAAACCTGGCATCATTCTATCACATACAGCTTCTGTTGCTTCAGGAGTTACATCTCTTTTAGCTGGTCCTGTTCCACCAGTTGTTACTACTAAACAACATTTTTCTGTATCTACAAGCTCTTTTAATGTATTTTCTATTGTTTCTTGGTCATCCTCAATACATCTATATACAGGTTCCCAAGGTGAAGTTAAATAATCATTCATAGTCTCTTCAATTGCACGCCCAGAAATATCTTCATAAATACCTTTACTTGCTCTATCTGAAGTTGTAATAATTCCAATTTTTGCTATTTCTTTACTCATTTTAAAATATGTCCTTTCTCTTTTATATAATATAATGTTGCAAATTTTTCAAAAAAATCTTTCGCACTTGTAGTATCAATGATTTTATCTTTTTGTCCTAAATAAACCTCTATTTTAGTCCCTTTAGCTAAAAGAGTCTCTAAATCTTTTTCATCCCATTTATAAGAAAGAAGTTCATTTAACTCTTCACTTGTTGCTTCTTTATAGTAGTTTTTCATATCAGTTTTAGAAGGGAAAGATACATTTTGCAAAAAAGTATTACTATAAGCTTCTTTATCTTTTTTATAATACATTAATTGTGTTCGTTTAAATTTCTCATCACGAACTTGGAAAAAAGCAGGAGAGAAAAGTTGTAATAAATCAACCCTTGCTTTTGTAGTTAAAGCATACTCAAAAGCTTTTATAGCACCATAAGAGAAGCCTGCAACAGTAAAATCATTTTCGATTAAGTACTCTTCAAAAAGTTCTTTTTCATTTTCTAAAGAGAAACCTGAAAAGTATTTAAATCTCATCTTCTAAAATTACCTCATTTTTTAAAATAAGCTCTTTTAATCTCTGTATTTCATTTACATTTTGAGAAATAATTGACCGTAAAGAGTTAGATACTTCATCAATTATATTTTGAGGTGTAGCTACCATCTTATAATCATCTTTCATCTTTTGAGCAATTTCATATGCCTTTTTTAAATCCTCTGAATTAATTGCATACTTCTCATTTTTGATAACTTCTACTGCAATTGAACCACAAAGATATCTTTTTATATTTTCAATTAACTCATTATATGAAGGATAAATAGAGTCTAAAGTTTGTACTTTTTCATCAAATAAAGCTACCTTTGTTTTAGTGATATAGGCTTTACTTGCTTGATAGATTGCTAGAATTTCTTTTTGCTTTTCATCTAAAAGAAGAGTCTGTTTTTTCCCAAACTCAATTTTAGTTTTTGCAGTATCAATATCTACTTGCTCTACAACTTTTGATTCTCTTTTTATCATATTTAATAAAGCTTCATTTATAAGTGTAGAAAGTGCAGCAGAAGAGAAACCTGAAGTCTCTTGAGCTAGATTATCTAAATTGAATTCATAATGTTTTTTATTTAAATATAGTTCTAAAATCTTTTTTCTATCTTCAATATTAGGTAAGTTTACAAATACTCTTCTATCAAATCTTCCTGCTCTTAAAAGAGCTTCATCTAATACTTCTATCTTATTTGTAGCAGCAATAACAATTACTCCTGAATCTCCTTCAAAACCATCCATTTGTGTTAGAAGTTCATTTAAAGTTGATTCTCTTTCATCATTGTTTTTACCATCTCTTTTTTTACCAATTGCATCTATCTCATCAATAAAAACAATTGAAGGAGCATTTAATTTAGCTTGCATAAAAAGTTCACGAACTTTCTTTGCTCCCATTCCCACATAAATTTGAACAAAACTAGCTCCACTTTGATAAAAAAATGGAACATCAGCTTCTCCAGCTACTGCTCTTGCAATCAGAGTTTTTCCAACGCCTGGAGGTCCTACAAGTAAAACACCCTTTGGAAGTTTAACTCCATGTTTTAAATATTTGCTTGGTTTATTTAAAAAATCAACTATCTCTTCAAGTTCAGCTTTTACCTCTTTAATACCTGCAACATCATTAAAACTTACATTTGAAGTAACTGCTTTAATTGAACTTGCCTCTGGTACTTCATTGTTTGATGAAGTCTGCTTTGCTTGTTCTAACTCAGAAGAGAAACTATTTTCATTCTCTTTTCTATTTTTATTTAAAAACTTTTGGATTTTATCTTGTTTAATTCTTGCAAATACTGCAAAGGCTAATAAAAATAGTAAAAAGATTATTCCAAAATAGTAAGAACCTGATTCTATATGCGCACTACTTTTATATAAAGTATATAAAAAAAGTACAATTAAAACAACGGCAGAAATTGCCATCAACTTAATATTTTTATCTAGTAGATTATTTTTTTTATTATTAGAATTTTGCCACATTTTTATCTTCTTTTGCTTCGTAGTTTTCAATTGTTATCCAATCACCAACTAAATCTGCATTACTTTCAACCTCTATTTGGTTGAAGTGTTGATCAAGCCCATGATATTTTCCATCTTTATATGATTCAATTAAGACATCTAAAGGCTCTTTATTATTTAGTCTAAAGTCTAAATTCTTCTGTTTTATAATTTGAGTTAATTCATTATATCTTTGTTTAGCAATATTACCATGAACTTCCCCACTCATTGTTGCACTTGGTGTTCCATCTCTTTTTGAATAAGTAAAAGCATGTACATGAGTTAAAGGAAATCTATGTAAGTTTTCAACTGCTTCTTTCCATATCTCTTCTGTTTCTCCAGGATGACCTACAATAAAATCTGTTCCTAAAGCATAACCATTATCTTTTAAAAATTCAAAAAGTTCTAAATCTGATAAAACTTTATTTCTTCTATTCATAATTTTTAACATCGTTTTAGAAGTGTGTTGTAAGGCAATATGTAGATGCTTTGCCATAAAAGGTTCATTGATAAGTTCTTTAAATTCATCATCAATTTGAATAGGTTCAATACTTCCCATTCTAATTCTTCTAACACCTTTAATCTGTGCCATTTTTTTAAGAAGTTTTGCTAAAGAAGTGTGTTGTTTTTTTCCATAAGAACCAACATTAGTTCCAGTAAGAATAAACTCTCCAAAACCATTAGAAGCTAGTGTTGAAACTTGTTCTAAAATTTTATCTTCTTTGTAAGACCTAGCATCTCCTCTAACATAAGGAATAATACAATAAGAGCATCTAAAATCACAGCCTTCTTGTATTTTTATAAATGCCCTACTTTTTCCAATAAACTCTTCAACTATAGTATCATCAATATGGTCTAAATCTCCAGCATCAAAGAATCTCTCTTCTTTTTTTAGAAGTTCATTGATATTCTCTTTTTCACTATGCCCAAAAAGTGAATCAATTTTATTGTCTTTAAATAGATTTTCACCCTTTGTCCAAACTCCACAACCTGTAAAAATAACCCTTGGTGGTTTTTCAAACTTGTTTAAAGAGTTTATATAACCTCTTGCTGTTGAGTCTGCACTATTTGTAACTGTACAAGAGTTAATAACTACAATATCTGCTTGCTTTTCATCTTGAGTAATTTCAAAATCTTTTAATCTACTCATCATAACTTGAGTATCAAAAACATTTGTTCTACATCCAAAAGTTTTGAAATATACTTTTTGTTTATTTGTACTAAACTGCATCATTAAATACTCGGTAAATCAATTGGTGGAGTTCTTGTTCCAGTACTTGAATTAACTGTTTGAGTAGGATATGCAATATGAATATCATCCTCTTTCATAAAGGCTTCAAGTATCTCAGGAGACATTGTACTTCTTAAAACTAAAGCTGCATATGAGTTAGTTAAATACCAAGCAGAAATTACAATACCGTAAGATTCAACAAAAGTATAAACTCTAGGTTCAACTCCAGTTGCTCTTAGCTGATATTTACTTCTCATTTTTGATAACTGTTTTCTTGTAATATCAGTATATCCTTTTGAGTAGTGTTTTAAAATCTCTTTTGCAATATGCTGAGCTTTTTTATGGTTTGAATCAAAAGTAATTGTAATATCAATACCATCCCAAACTGTTCTAAGTCCTGAGTGAGTATAGTTTGCAATCATTTCAGAGAAAATATAGTTATTTGGAATAAAGAAAATTCTTCCTGTTCTTCTATTTGTTGTATATGAAGTTAAAGTAATATCTTCTCTAATAGTGATTTTAAATAAAGAGATATCTAATACATCTCCAACCACTTCAAGTCCATTTCTTGTAACTTTAATTCTATCTCCTACATGAATCGAACCAGATGTAACAATTACCATCCATCCAAAAATTGACATAAACCAATCTTTTAAAGCAATAGCAATACCCGCAGATGCAAATCCTAAGATTGTCACTACATAAGATACATTGTCAATATATGAGAATAAAATAACAATCACAACAAAAAATACAACAAAGAAGTTGATTACTTTATTTGTCATATAATAGTTTTCATTTTGTGAGAAATATTTTTTAAGTGCAAGTTTAATTAAAAATGTAATGATAAATAAAGAAACAATAATCATTGCGATATTAAATATCTTTTCTACTTGATTAGAGATTTGTGATTTTGTCTCTAAAATAACTTGCTCAATCTTTCTTGTATAAACCTCTTCTGTTGTAGATACAATTTCAAGTACCATATGGAAATCTTTTTTCTCTTTATCTAAAAAGTTTATTTCCTCTTTATATTCAGGTTTTGGGTCAAGATTATATAACTCAACATAAGCATAAAGCTTTTCATCAAGTAAATTTGTTAATTCAGTGATTCTATCTTCAATTGATAAAAATTGTTTTTTATTATTTTCAAGTTTTTTAATATATGAAAGAGCATTAATAATTCCAAAAGGATTAGAAATAGATTCATAACTCTCTATTTCTGGTGGGTTTATAAGTGCACCAATAGGAGAACCTCTATATTCAGAAATTAATTCAAGCTCATTTTCTTTAATTCTTATTTTGTTGTTTAATTGGTAAAGTCTATCTTCATCTTTAGGATTTACTTTAATTACACTCTCTTTTAAATCATCTAATTCTGTAGAAATTCTTCTATAAGCATCGTAGTTACTATATCTTTTTAATAAAATATTATTTCTTAATTCAGAATCAATAGAGTCAATCTTATTTTTAATCTCAGTAATCTTAGCTCTTTTTTCCTCTTCTAACTTTTGCTTTTGTTTCTCTTCTTCAATCTCTTTTAATCTTTTCTCTTCAATTGCTTCAATATCGGCTAATTTATTTGCAACAGGCTTTTTTTCTTGTGCACAAGCAAAAGATAAAACTAAAGTTACTAATAGTAGTTTTAGTATATTTTTCAATTTGAAAACCCTTTTAATACTTCAATTACATTCTCTTTTGAAATCAAATCTGTGATTTCACAATCCCCTATTCCCTTTGGAACTATAAATTTAATTCTATTATCTAATGATTTTTTATCTAAGAAAAAATGTTCATAAAAATCTTCTACATCTTCTATTTTATAGCTAGTTGGAATATCATATTTTTCTAATAGATGTTTTACTCTTAAAGTTTCACCTTCACTCATATATCCAATTTTCTTAGCTAACTCATTAGCCATAACCATTCCAATACCTACAGCTTCGCCGTGTAAATAAGTATTATAGTTTGTTTCATTTTCAATAACATGCCCAAAAGTGTGTCCATAATTAAGAGCTGCCCTTAAGCCTCTCTCTTTTTCATCTTGAGATACAACCCAAGCTTTAGTCTCTACAGATTTTGCAATTGCAGTTTTTATATTTTTTTCATCATTTAGATTATTTTTCTCCAGCCATTGGAAGAAATCTTTATTAAAAGTTACTGCCATCTTAACAATCTCAGCAATTCCCGCACCAAACTCTCTTTTAGGAAGAGTAGTTAAAAAATGTGGGTCAATATTTACCGCAATTGGTTGATGAAATGCACCAATTAGGTTTTTCCCATATTTATTATTTACTCCTGTTTTACCACCAACACTTGCATCAACTTGTGAAAGAAGAGTTGTTGGAACTTGAATAAAATCAATTCCTCTTTGATAAATTGAAGCAGCAAAACCTGTCATATCACCAATAACTCCACCACCAAAAGCTATAAGAAGTGAGTTTCTATTTAATTTATGTTCAAAGCAGTGTTCTAAAATAGCTTCAATAGTCTCCATATTCTTATACTGTTCTCCATCTGGAACAGTTACAACAGATAACTCTTTTGCTGAAATTTTTTCTTTTAAATAATCTAAATGCAAAGAGCTTACAGTAGGGTTAGTTACAATAACAACTTTTCTGTCAAAATATTGTTTTTTTAAGGTATCAATAGTAATATCATACTTTGTATTATCTGGTAGGGAAATATTTACAATCATTAAAAATCCATAGTTTATAGTTTTTTAAATATATTATCTAAAATTTATTGAAAATGGGTTAAAGAAGCCAAGTCATAGAAGTTTTCTAAATACTTTATGATTTAGAATCATAAAGTATTTGAAATAGTAGTTTTATAGTTCAGAATTGATTAGTTTTTTTAAGTTCTCTAATCCAAACTCTTGTAAAGGTTTCCCATTTACAAAATATGATGGAGTCTTATCAGCTTTTAAAGTCTCTGCATCTTTTAAATCTTGTGCGATTATCTCATCAGCTGTTTTATTATTATTCATAAAAGCAGCTAATTTTTCCATATCTAAACCTTTTACATTTGCTAATAATGCCCATAATTGTTTAGGATTTACAACATGATTTTTTATCCAATAAACTTGTGTAGCAAACATAAACTCTAAAGCTTCCATAAATAAACCTTGCTCTCTAGCACCTTCAAGCATTTTTACTGCATAATCTGAATTTTGATGAAAAGGTGCATATCTTAATACTAATTTGATTTTCCCTTCATTCTCTTTCATAATATCTTTTACATAAGGATGAAATTGTGCACAAGTACCACAAGCTGGGTCAAAGAACTCTACAAGTTGAACTTTTGCATCTTCATTTCCAATAACAACAGAATAAGGTCGTTGGAAAACTAAGGCTTCACTTTTTGAAATATTTGCATACTCTTCAGATTGCTTATTTTTATAAACATATCCAGCAACTAAAAATAGTGCTAATAGAGCAACTATCGTAATTAATACAACTTTTTTATTTTGCATCAAAAAAACTCCAATTTTATATTTTTGCAATTTTAGCATAGTTTTGTGTAGAGTTTATGGAGCAAAAAAAACTTGATTTCTTCCTCTTTCTTTTGCTTTATATAGTAATTCATCACTTAAACTATAAACTTCATCAATATGCTTATTTACATCTTTTAAAATTGTTAATCCAAATGAAGCAGTTACAACAGAATAAGGTTTATTATTTTTATGCTCAATTCCTAAAGACTCTATACTTTTTCTAGCTTTTTCAGCAAGTAGTTTTATATCATCTTCTTTCTTAGCACTAATTAAAATACCGAACTCTTCTCCACCTAATCTAAAGACTAAATCCTCTTCTCTTTTAAAGACTTCTTTTATAGCATCGGCAACTTTTTTTAAGACTGTATCACCTTTTTGATGCCCGTAAGTATCATTATATTTTTTAAAATTATCAATATCTAAAATTAAAAAACCGAAATAGGCATTATCTCTTAAACAATTTTGCATATAAACTGTAGCACTATCATTGAAATATCGTCTATTAAAAAGAGAAGTTAAACCATCAGTAATTGATAGTTCATAAATTTTTTTCTTATCTGTAATATCTTCTCTTATTGAAGTAAATCCTGAGATATTACCTTTATTATCAAAAACTGGTTCAATTACTACATATACCCAATATGATTCTTTATTTTTTGAAATATTTTTAATTTCACCTTTCCATACTTTTCCAGAAGTAATTGTATTCCATAACTCATCATAAAATTTAGTAGACATACTTGGATGTCTAACTATTTTATGATTTTGTCCAATTAGTTCTTCTTTTGTATAACCAGAGATTTTACAAAAAGCTTCTGAGACTTTTGTTATTGTTCCATTTGCATCAGTTGAAGAAATAATTACATTTTTATCAATAATTTCTGTAAATTTTTGAATATCTGTTATCTGCTTCATATTTAAAAAAATATCAAAAATTTTAGCTTTTAACTCCTCTACTAATAAAGGTTTTACTAAAAAATCTGTTGCTCCATTTTTATATAAATCAACTTTTAATTCGTTACTATTATCAGAAGTCATCACTAAGATTGGAAGAGTATTATTTATATTTCCTTTTCTTACTTTTTTTATAAATTCTAAACCATTCATTTCATCCATATGATAGTCTGTAATTATTAAAGAGATTTTTTGATTTTTTTCTAGCTCTTTTAAAGCAGATTTTCCACTATTTGCAATATTTACATTTAAAAGTAAAGTTTCCAAACTATTTTTTAATTGAGAAATTACTGTGGCAGAATCATCTACAATAAGAACTTCCATATTTTTTATATATAAAAGTAGATTTGCTAAACGATAAGCTTTTTGTAGTTCATAGATTGATTCTTTAGAAATGTAATCAATAACTTCATTTCTTTTAATTTTTGAAATAGTCTCAGAATCAATTTTTGAAGTTAGTACAATTGTTGGGATTTGGTTAGCTTTCAAAAGACTTAGTAATTCCCCATTTAAAGCATCAGGCAATACTAAATTTGAAATAGAAACAAAAAATTTATGAAAATTCATTAAATTTTTTGCCTCTTCTAAACTTTTTGCAACAAAAACTTCATAATCATTTTTTTTTGCAAATAAGTCTTTTAAAACATTTATTATAACTATAGAATTATCAATTAATAGTAGTTTTTGCATTGGGTCTCCATTTAAAAATGTGACACAATGGTATAATATCTACTATTAAAGTCAGGAATAAAATTAATCTACTAAATAATACTCAACTGTTGAAACAACTCTAATTCTTTTAATATGCTCTGTATTTTTATCTCTTGAACTAATTGAGAATTGTCCTTGTGAGGCTTTTTTTATTTTTCCTAAATTACTACTTGAATCTTGTGCAAACTTAAGAGCTGTATCTCTAGCACTTTGTGTTGCTTTTTCAACCATTTTAGGTTTAATTTCATTAAGTTTTGTAAACATATACTCAACTCTTGTATCATAATCATCTTGTAAAAAAGTGATTCCCTCTTTTCCAAGTTTACTAAGTTTTTTCATCGCATCTCTTGCTAAATCTATATTATTAGAATATACAACTACTTTATTAAAACCACTATATCTAAATTTAATTCTGTCACTTCCTCCATAACTTTGTGCAAACTTATCATTTACGGAAGGAGCTAATACTGTTAATTCACTATCATTAAAACCAATACCTTTTAAAAATTCTAAAATCTTTTTTGTGTCATCTTCTAACTCTTTATAAAGCTCTGTATTATCATTTGAAGCTTTTATAAATTTTATTGGCCAAATAACTAAATCAGCTTTAACCTCTTCTTGTGCTAAACCTTTTACTGTAACTGTACGGTCTAACTCTTTATATGAGATAAAACCTTTACTTAAAATCAATGCCATAATTGATAATCCTATTATAAAACCAATTGAGATTAGTACACTATTTTTTGTTGACATTTATATTTTCCTTTTATAATTTTTTATTTTATGTATTGTATATAAACATTGATAATAAAATAAAATTTCTATTATCATTTTTAATACTATTTAGATACTTTTTTAGTATATAATATAATTATGAAAGAAATGTGTAATATAAATGAACTAATAAAGTTATGCGAAAACTTAAAAGTGCTTTATGTTGAAGATGACGAAAAGTTAAATGAGGTAAATACTTCAATCTTAAACAGTATCTTTAAAAAGGTTGATGCATATACTAATAGTAAAAAAGCTTTTGAAAAATATGTGGAAGAGAATAACTGTAATCAAACTTATGATTTAGTTATTTCTGATATAAACATGCCATATATGAGTGGAATTGAACTTTCAAAAGAGATTTTGAAAATCAATAAAAAGCAAATGATACTAATTATTTCAGCTTATAATGATTCTGAAAAATTAGAGTCATTGATTGAATTAGGTATTAAATATTTTATTCAAAAACCAGTTAGTACCGATAGATTTTTTGAAGTTTTAGAAAAAACTGCAAAAGAGATACATGAAAAAATAGATTTAGAAAAGACACATTTACAACTAAGTGAAATAGATAATATTACAAAATTAAAAAATATTCATGCTCTTCATAAAGATATAAAAGAGACAAATCACAAAAATCTACTAATAATTGAACTTACAAACTTAGAAAATATTCAATCAATTTATGGGATTGATAAAAGTGATGAGATCTTAAAAGAGTTAATAGACACAATTAAAAATAAAATTAGTGAAAAAAATTCTCTTTATAGAAAAGGAACAAATAAATTTGCATATTTATTTAGCCAAAATTTAGAAAAAGAAAAAAATAATTTAATTGAAAAACTTGATGAAAGTATTTTTTCATATAGCATTGGAGCAAGTTGTGAACAACAAGAAAACCTTATTTCAACTGCAAAAATGGCTTTAAAATATGCAAAAAACCATAATCAAAAATATAAAATTTATACAAAAGAGATAGATACAAAAGATAATGACCTTGTAAATCTTAAAATTAAAGAAGTTATTTCAATGGCAATAAAAGAGAACAGTGTTTTTCCTGTTTATCAGCCAATTTATAATAGAAATAAAGAGATTATAAAATATGAAATCTTAATGAGAATAAAATCAAATGCTGAAGATAAAATCTACTACCCAAATGAGTTTATAGATATTGCTATTAGTATAAATGAATTTGATAGATTAAATTTCTTAATGCTTGAAAAAGTATTTAAAGTAATGGAAAAATGTGATAAGAAATTTTCATTTAATATCTCATATGAAGATATTTTAAGTAAAACATTTTGTGATTATTTAGAAGATAAATTTATAAAAGATGCCTCTTTAGGAAAAAGATTTGTTTTTGAACTATTAGAAACATATGAAATTGAAGACTATACTATTATTGATAGGTTTATTAAAAGATTTAGAAAATATGGTGTTTCAATCGCTTTAGATGATTTTGGAACAGGTTATTCAAACTTAAGTCAAATAATCAATATGGATTTTGATTATGTAAAAATTGATGGCTCTTTAATTAAAGAGATAAATTATAACTATAAATCTTTTGCCATTGTTAAAGCTGTAATTACTTTTGCTAAAGAGACCAATATAAAAACTGTAGCTGAATTTGTCTTATCTGAAAGTATTTATGAAAAACTTTTAAAAATAGGAATTGATGAATTTCAAGGTTATTATTTAAGTAAACCCTTAGAAGAGATTTAATGAAAAAAGTATCAACTCTAAAATCTATTCTTTATAATACATATTTTAAGACAGCTTTAGTACCTCTTATCGTAATTGAAGTTACTCTTTTAGTTTTATATTTTGGTATTAGCAAGTATATGGTTAATAATAGTAAAACACTTCTTTCTGAAGAGATAAAAACAAATTTGATTACTAGATCAAAAAAAGAGACTCAAGAGATTAACTATCAATTAAGAGAGATAAGTGACTTTGCTTATATGGCACAATATAAACAACAACTGATATTTAAAAATAAAGAGAGATTTTTAAAAAATAGTATTGCTCCTGAATTTGCATTTGCTGATAATAATACTTTTTATAAAGTAAATAATAATGGTGGAGCAAGTCTTTTATATGGTGCAACTACTAAAATAGGCAAAGAGCAAAGAGAAAAAGCCATTTTTACAGAGGCTTTTGATGAACAACTAAAATATTTAGTTGATAGTAATGAACTAATTGTTGCTGCATATTTTAATAGTTATGACCAAATGAATAGACTTTATCCTTTCATAGAAAATGTATATTCTCAATATCCTGCTGATATAAAAATGCAAAACTATAATTTCTATTATGAAGCAGATGAAAAACATAATCCCCAACGAAAAACAAAATGGACAAGTGCTTATTTAGACCCAGCAGGTCAAGGTTGGATGGTAAGTTGTATTGTTCCTATTTATAACAATGATTTTTTAGAAGGTGTTACAGGGCTTGATGTAACTATTGATAAGTTTGTTAAAAATGTTTTAAATTTAAATCTTCCTTGGAATGCTTCTGCTATGTTAGTGGGAGAAGATGGCTTAATCCTTGCTATGCCTAAAGAGATTGAAAAAATCTTAAATATAAAAGAACTTACTTCTCATAATTATGAAAAAGTGATAAATGATACAAATCTAAAACCAGATGAATTTAATATTTATAAAAATGAAAAACTAAAAAAATATTTTCAAGAGTTTAAAAATGATGAACAAAATTTAGCTTTTACAACTATAAATGAACATGAATATATTATTACTCAATCTAAAATTGAACAAACAAACTGGAAACTATTTATTTTTGTAGATAAAGAAAAAGTTTTTGAACCAGTAAATGAATTAGACCAAATATCAAAAAAAATTGGTTTTATAGCTATCTTTGGGATGATATTATTTTATTTACTGTTTTTTATGTTTTTAAGTAGAAAAATAAAAGAGATAACTAATCTAATTGCAAATCCTATCTCTTTATTAGCAAAAGAAACTCATCATTTTGATGCAGAAAAAAGAATCAGCAAACCTGAGGAAACAAATATCAAAGAGATAGATACTTTAGCTAATAACTTCTATAAGATGACAAATGAGCTTTATGAAAGAAGAAATCAACTAAAAGAACTTAATAACTCACTTGAAGAAAGAGTTGAAGAAGAAGTATTAAAAAATAGAGAAAAAGATCAATTAATGCTTCACCAATCAAAACTTGCCCAAATGGGAGAGATGATTTCGATGATTGCACATCAATGGAGACAACCTCTTGCAACAATAAACTCTATGGTAACAGATATAAAGTTAAAAATTCTTTTAAATAAATTCAACTTAGAAATAAAAAAAGAGCAAGAAGAGTTTAAAAATTTTCTAAAAGAAAACTTTGAGAATATTGAAGATTTAATTAATGTTTTATCTACAACAATTGATGATTTTAGAAACTTTTATAAGCCAGTAAAAAATAAAAAAGAGATTTCTGTAAAAACAATATGTGAAAAAACAATCTCTATTTTAAAGCCCGTAATAAGAAATAAAAAGATTGAATTAATTGAAAAATATGATTCAAATGATACTTTTAGACTTTATGAAAATGAGCTTATTCAAGTACTCTTAAATATCATAAAAAATGCAATCGATAACTTTGAGATTAATAATATAGAGAATAAAACAATTGAGATTGAAACTATTAATAGTGAAAAAAGTTTTAAAATAATTATTACAGATAATGGTGGTGGAATAGCTAGTTCTATTAAAGATAAGATTTTTGAACCATATTTTTCAACAAAAGATGATAAAAATGGAACAGGACTTGGACTCTATATGTCTAAAATTATTATAGAGCAATACCAAAAAAGCAAACTATATTTTGAAAATAAAAAAGATGGTGTAAGCTTTATTATAGAGTTAAATAAAAGTAAGCTATAAATTAAATTTATAGCTTATCAAAGAACTTTTGAAGTTCAGAAAAATCAATAGGCTTATTTAAATAGCCAAATACACCTAACTCTTTTGCCTTTGATTGATAGTTTAATTCATTATCTGCTGTTGTAAGAATGATTTTTGCATCTTTATTTATAGAGTAAATCTCTTTTACTAACTCAAGTCCATCCATTCTTGGCATTAGAATATCACTGATTACTAAATCAGGATTATACTCTTTATATTTATCTAATCCTTCAACTCCATCATATGCTACATATACTTCATCAAAAAACATACCTAACATATCTTTCATTATCTCAGAAACATCTAAATCATCTTCAACGTATAATACTCTTGCCATGACTAACTCTTTATTTTTTTTGAATTATACTTTTTTGTTACTTTCAATAAAATTATTTATACTTTAATTCTATAGTAAAAGTAGCTCCTTCTTTATTATTTTTTACAGTAAGGGTACCATTCATATATTGTTCAATAATCATTTTAGACATATATAAACCTATCCCTGTACCTTGTGATTTAAACTTTGTAGTAAAATATGGTTCAAAAATTCTATTAAAAATCTCTTTTTTTATTCCATCTCCATAATCTCTTACTATTATAAAAATTGAATTTTTATCCTCTTTAATTATTAAATCAATTTGACAAAATGGTTTATCTTTCATACTATCGCAAGCATTTGTTAGAAGATTTAAAATCACTTGAATAAGTCCATTTTTAGAGCCACTTAACTCTTTTTTAGAACTTACTTCATTTATAAGTTTTATCTCACATTTCATATCTTTTGAATCAAAAAGATTTAATGCTTTATTTAAAATATCATCAATAAAAAAAGTTTCATCATTTAATCCAGGATTAAAAAAGTTCATAAAATCATCAATTGTTTCTGACATATTGTTTGTAAGAAGTTTACTTCTTGTCACAATATCTTCAAGACTCTCTTTATCTAAACTATTTGTATGATATTTTATTTCAATTTTTTGAATTAAAAGACCTAGTGAGTTTAAAGGCTGTCTCCATTGATGAGCAATATTTCCTATCATTTCTCCCATTTGGGCTAATTTTGATTGTTGAAAAAGGATTTGATCTTTTTCCCTTAAAGAAGAGACAACCTCATGAACTCTTTTTTCTAATTTTTTATTATCTTTTTCTAAACTTCTTTGATTTCTAAAAATTAAAAACAGTACAATAAATAGAAAAATAGAGATAATAATATTGTAATAAAGAATTGTCTCTTTTCCTTTATTTATTAAATCTCTTTGAGATTGGGTAATAAGAGAAAAAACATAGTTTTTATTCTTATCATACAGTTGAATTACATTTTCAAGACAATTACAATTTTTACTTTCTAAAGATTTAACTGATACATTTTTTAAATATTTTGAATCAAAAACTAAATCATTTTCTTTATAAACTCTATCTTCAAGACTTACTCGGTGAAATACTTTTTTTATACTTGTAAGTGTAGGTTTAGATACAAGTTTACCTGCATAAATAAAGCCATTTTTAGGAGCTGTATCATCACTATTTGAAACATATTTTTTTATAAGATAAAAGTTATTTGATCCACTTTTAAACAATGTTGTAAGATCTTCTTCCCCTTTAAATTTTTCTAAAATATTTTGAATAAAAGCTCCATCAAATTTATAAGCTTCTTTTTCTACATTTGAAGTATAGAAAATTTCATTTTCTAAATTAATAAATATTGCAAAATCTAGACCTATGTCACCTAAAGTATTTGTACCTTCTCTAAAATTTTCATAGATATACTCTTCATTTTTGTCTTTTAAAAAATTATAAGTATCATCCCATTTAGCATAGTCATTTACTATACCTTCCATATAAGAAAGCTTTTTGTTCATAATATCTAAAGCAGAATAGATATTTTTAGTATTTTGTTCTTTTTCTATGCTCTCAAAGTTTTGCATAAAAAAGTTATAACTTATAAGAGATAAAACTAAAACAATTGAAATTGATACTGCAATAGTAATAAAACTATTTGATTTAATATATTTTTCTTTCATAGTAAAATCTTATCATAATCTAAATATAAAGACAAAATAGTTAGAAAAATGTAATATTTTAAAACTTTATTCTAAGTCCCGTAAAATAAAACACACCTACATTTGAACCTAAAACATCATCAACTTTTTCATCAAAAATATTATTGGCTCCTGCATATAATGAAAAGTTCTTATCTATTTTATAATCTAAATTAAAATCTACAAAAGTTTGAGAATTAGTTGTTAATGTTTTAAAGTTCTCACTATAATATTGCTTACCTATATATCTTAATGTAGGAGAAAGAGTTAAAGTTTCAATTGGTGAATATGAAAAACTTATTGAAGCTGTTTTATCAGGATTAAATTCTAAATCCTTATCAGTACTTTTATCTTTTGTTTTTAAATACATAAAATTAAAATTTGTTGATAAATTATTTAAAATATCATATGAAAGATTTAACTCTAAACCCTTTGTTTGTGCTTCATTTATGTTTTCAAAAGTATAATAACCATTTCTTTGAACTTGTGATATTCTATCTTCTATATCATTTAAAAATAGTGCAATATCATATCTAAAATTAGAATTTCTACCAGATAATCCTAGTTCATATGTATTTGTAAACTCTGGCTTTAAATCATAACCTACTACTTGTGCACCTTGCTGTAAACCGTTTGGAGTTTGTTTATTTATATACATTTCTCGAAGGTCAGGAGTTCTATATCCTTGTGCAAAAATTGCTCTAAGATTTGCTAAATCTGAAAACTTATTTACAACTCCTATTTTAAAAGTAGCTTTATTATCTGCATTTGATACCTCATCATATCTTGTACCTAAAGTTGCATTTAAAGTTTCAGTAATTTGCCACTCATCTTGTAAATAAATAGATTTATAGTCAACTTTTTTTGTAGTCATTTTAGGTGTATTATCAAAAACAGTTGCATCTCTTTCTTCTTCTCTATACTCTGTACCTACTGTTAATAAATGTGAATTATTTAAAACATAATTTAACATTGCTTCATAACTTCTTACATCTACATTTGCATTCATTCCATTACTTGCAGAATCTTTTTTTGAAAGATATCCTAATTCTTTATAATATACTGCTGTTGTACTATTTCTTTTTTCATAGCTAGAGTTATATACTCTTAATTTAAGTAATAAATCCTTTGTTAAAGAACTTTCAAAATCTAAGCCTAAGTCTAATCTCTCATTTTCATCTTTAGAGTCTACTGGAATATTAAAAACTGGTATCTTACCACCTAAAGGTGTTTTATAATTTGAAGGATGAAAATAACCTATATATGACCCTTCTCTATCTTCTTCAAAAAAGTTAAAATCAAAACCTATTGTTGAATTATCAGAAAGGCTATAATCAAATCTTCCTCCTACAGTTGTAATCTCACTATCTTCTCTATATGTAACATCATGCTTATAAATATCATTTAAATTTGAAAGTGCATAAGAAGGGGTTGCAGGTGTCAAATTACTTGGTTTTTGATTTGTTTGAGAGTTTGGTCCTCCTACTTGTTTTACTAAGACATTTGCTTTTTCTTTTTGAGTATAAGGAGTAGTATCTGTTTGATTTGCATAAATTGAATATTTAAATTTATCTTTTGTTCCTCTAATTGAGACTGAGGCATTTTTATTTTTTGCATTTCCTTTAGAGTTTTGTCCATATCTTAGATTAATATCTATTTGTGGTGTAGAACTTGGTTTTTTTGTAATAATATTTATAATTCCACCTGTAGCATCTGCTCCATAAAGTGAAGACATTGGTCCTTTTACTATCTCTATTCTTTCTACTGAACTTGCTGGAATTCTATCCAAGTCATAAGGATTTCTAACTTCTCCTGCTAATCTTCTTCCATCTAATAAAAACAGAGTACCATTTGCACTCATTCCTCTAATTGATATTGAAGATTTTGATTTTGAACTAGCACTAGGGAAAGTTCCATACTGTACTGTAAGTCCTGCCGTTTTATTTATAATATCTTTTAAAGACTCTGCTCCCATTTTCTCTATCTCTTCTTGAGTAATTACAAGAATTGAAGCAGTCACTCCATCAATTGATTTTTCTGTTTTTGTAGCTGTTGTAACTAAAACCTCTCCTAAATTTGTATCTGCATACATACTCTTTGATAAAGCTAAAACTGTAATAGCTGATAATACTACTTCTCTTTTCATTTTTTACCTTTCATTGGGATTATAATATAAGTCATTTGTTGGCAGTTTGCCACCTATTAATTTTGAGTTACTCTCTTTTAATACTCCAAAGAAAAACTCTAACTCTTCTTTTGCACTAAAAGCAGATACTTCTTCTAAAGTCACATGATTAATTGAATCAGCTAAACCTTTTTCTTCTAACATAGGAAGAGTTTTTACTACTAAAGTTGCTGCTTCTTTAGGATTGTTTTTATACCAAATCAAAGACTTTCTATACTCTTCTAAAAATCTATTTATAAGTTTCTCTTTCCCTTTTGTATTACCTAAAAAAGCTATTCCTGCTTGGGGTATTTTTGCTTTAGTATTAAAAACTCTACCCCACTCTTCTTGTAAATCTACACTTCTATATAAATCTGGTGCTACGACCTTTATTGGAAAAGAGTCTGTTTTTCTAAGTGCAATGGAGATTGCTGGTTCTGCTAAAAGAGCATGATTAACTCTTCTTAATATCAACATTTGCATTGCATCAATTGGGTTTGCTACATATTGAATTTCAAAATCTTTTTTTGGGTCTAATCCCTGTTGTTTAGCTAATTCTTGAAAAATAATATCAGGCATATCTGCTCTAAAAGGAAGAGCTATTTTCTTTCCTTTAAAATCTTTTAGAGTTTTTAAATTGGACTCCCTACTTATCATTGCTAAAATACCCCAAACAGAGACATTTAAAAGTTTTATATCAATTCCTTTATTATGTAGATTTGCTGCTACATTTGTAGGAAGAGCTATAAAATCAATATCTGAATTTAAAACTAAAGCTCTTAGTTCATCTGGGTTTTTCCACAATCTAAACTCTATTTTTTTATTTAAGTCCTTTAAAGCATCAGTTTTTAACATATGTATTATTGGATGAGACACTGAAGCAAAAGGACCTGCCACAACTATTTTATTTCCATCTTTTGCATATAAAGAATATATAAATAGTAAACTAAGTAATAAAATCTTTTTCATTTTTTCCTTTCTTAACCTTTAATTCCATCTTCTCTTTTAGAGAGTAAAAAGGGAAAAAAGATTTTCATATAAATTAAAAAAGCCAAAGCCCAAAATAAAGAAGAAACAAGATAAGCTAAACTTGAATACTCTTGATAAAAAGGGATTAATGCTCTTATAAAAGTGGCTAAAACAATTAAAACCACACCCAAGTTTGTCCAAATATTTGTGAAGAGTTTTCTTCCAGTATGAATAGTTGAAACAACTACCATTACTACATAAAAAACTAAACCAAAAGTACCAGTAGTAAGAAAATGTCTAAAATGATTTAAAGCATAAAGTTCTTCATCAAAATAGTCATATGCCAAAAAAGCATAAGCTATTGCTGTAAGAAAAATAATTGTAAGCATATATAAAACAAAGGGCTTAAATAAAATATTATTATCTTTTAAAATAAAATCATTTGTAATTGCCAAAATTGAAGCAAAACAAGCAAGAGCCAAATAGGCTAAAATTGAGTTTGCAGGAAAGAAAAACTCTACGAAGCTATATAATAAAACACAAAAAATCGCAAGGTTGTATCTAAAAGGCTTAGAGTAAAAAGTTTCATCAATATTTTCATCTTCTAATAATTCATTTATAGCTTCCATATTTACTCTTCTTAATGCCAATAAAATTAAAACTATAAAAAAACCTAAAGCAAAAATTAAAATTGAAGAAGAATCAATTTTGATATAAGCTTCAATACTTAGAAAAAACATTGTTTGAATAAAGAGTAAGGCTAAAAGATTAAAGATAAAAGAAATATGCCTTTTGTGTTTATCTTGGAAAATCGGTTTAGTCACAAGTAAAATAATATATAGACTCAAAAATAAGTTTATAGTGGCAACAAAAGGTACTCCTAAAAAGTCTATAAACCAAAAACTAACTCTACACAAAAACCATAAAAGAACAATAAACAATAATCTCTTCCCTACTATAGGAACTGCTCCTGGAAACATCTCTGGAACTGCAGTTAAAAAAAAAGCAATTATCCCTGCACTTCCTATTCCATAAATCATTTCATACATATGCCAAGTTACAAGATTATCAATAAAAGAAAGAGAAAAAACTCCAGAAAAGGTAAGAGTCCATAAAATTATTGAAACTACTATATAAGGAGCAAGTAACAAAAATATTGGTCTAAAAGCATAAGCTAAATAAATAGGTACTTCTCCTTTGGGATAATATTCATAATGTTTTGTTGCATACTGTTTTTTATTTTCCATTATCTTAATTCCAATTCAAAAGTATTTATAATATATTTATCATTTAACAGCCTTGCTGTTTGTTCATAAATAAAAGCCTCATCTCTTTGAGCTCTTGGTGTTTTAATTTTAAAACTCTTTACAAAATGTCCTACAGGTTCAGCTTTTAAAAGAAGTATTTCATCGCTTAGTTTTATTGCTTCCATTAAATCATGAGTAATAAATAAGATACTTAATTGCTCTTCTTCTATAGTATTAATAAGCAAAGTCTGCAACTCCTTTTTCAAGCCTATATCCAAAGCTGAAAAAGGTTCATCTAAAAAGAGTAAAGAGGGTTTAACAACTAAGGCTCTGGCAAAAGAGACTCTTTGTTTCATTCCCCCACTTAAATCTTTTGGGAATTTATAAAAATCCTCTTCTTCTAAACCAAATTTTAAAGCTATCTCTTTTGCTAACTCTAATGCTTTTTCTTTTTTAATTTTCTTCGCAAGTAAACCTAAAGAGATATTGTCAAGAACATTTTTCCAAGGAAGTAGTCTAGCTTCTTGAAAAGCAAAAGCAGAACTGCTAAAACTATTATCTATTTTCCCTTCTTCTAAAAGAAGTAAGTTTGCACAAAGATGAAGTAATGTAGTTTTTCCACCACCACTTGGACCAACAATAGATACTACTTCTGCTTTTTCTAATCTAAAATTTATATCTTTTAAAATCTGTTTAAAACCAAAAGAGTGAGAAAGATTTATAACTTCTAATTTCTCCATGCTTCAACCTCTCTTTTTATAGGTTCTAAAAAAAGATACTCTATTAGAAGTAGACTTGCTATCATAATTACAACTAAAGCCAAAGCTAGTGAAGTATCAAGCTGACTTCTTGCTATAGCCAAAGAAGCGCCTATACCATCATTTGAAGAGAGAAGTTCTGCCATAACAACAATTTTCCAAGACATTCCTAAAGCACTTATCCAAGAAGGAAAAACATAAGAAAAAATATGAGGGAAATAAAGATCAAATATTTTCATTTTCAAAGGAAGATTAAAACTCTCTGCCATCTCTTTTAGGTCTCCTTCTAGAGTCCTTGTTCCTTGTAAAGCACCAATAAATATAATAGGAAAAGAAGCCAGTACCACAGTAAAAATAACTGTTGTATCACTCATCCCAAACCATATCATTGCTAAAACAATCCAAGCAATAGGAGGCATACCCATAAGAATTGTAATTATTGGTCTACTCATCATAGAAGCCGTAATAAAAAATCCAGCTAGTAAACCTAAAAAAGAACCAAAAAGTAAAGAGATAGAAAAACCTAGGAAAGCTCTTTTGATTGTTATTAATATATTATTGAAAATAGTTTCATCATTAAAAGCTGAAAAAAGAGTTGAAAAAGTCTCTTTTGGTGAGGGAAGAATTAAGTTACCATATACTTGATTTCCAAAATCCCAAAGTGCAAGAAATAAAAAGATTGAGGCAAGAGAACCCCAACCACTCCAAAGATAAAGAGGAAAATCTTTAACTATTTTTATTATATTTTTCATTATAATCCTAAACTTTTTTCAGATTATAATGAAAATGATATTAATTATCATTGATTAAAATCAATAAAATTAATTATTTTGTTAAATTATATATACTTTTTTAATATTATAAGCTTGGATTATATTTATTTACTTATTTAAAGCAGATAAAACTTTATACTCCTCTAGGGCATAGTCATCAGTCATACCACTAATATAATCAATAATAAGCCTAACTCTATGATACCATTCTAAGATTTTAAAAGCTTCTTTGTCCTCTTTATCTAAAGCATTTATATCATTTTCATAGGCAACAATTTGTTTTGAAGAGATTCTTTTTATCAGTCTCATAGAGATAAAACAATCTATTTTTTTATCTTCTAAAAGAGCTAAAAAATCTTCAGTTTTTAGTTCTAAAAGAGGCTTATAATTGTCAAATAAAGAGTTGATAATCTTATAACTTTGTAACTCTAAAGTCTGTACATCTTTATTTTGATAGATATATTTAGTAGAGATAGTTTGAAGTACCTTTATAGCCTTATAATATTTACTTTGCTCATCATACTCCAATAGTGCACTATTAAAACTTCCTTCAAAAACCTTTTCATGATTTTGAATATATACTTCTGCCACATGACGAACTAAAGAGCCAACTAATCTAGCTCTCATAATTGTAAAAAACATATTAAATTGATAAGGTTTTTCTCCGGCTTGAGCCTTTGTATACTCTTCTTCTACAATCTTAAGTAAATACTCTTCTTCTTGTTTTTTACACTCTTCAGTAATAAGTCTATATATTTTTTTAAGACTTAAAATACCCTTTTCATGAGAATCTTCTAAATCAGCAGTAAGATAAGAGATATCATCAGCAGCTTCCATTATATATGTGATTGGGAATCTATGCCCTGCTTTAATCCCAAGCTTTTCTTGTATCTTTAAGATAGAGTCTTTTTCACTATAATAAAAACCAGGCTTTTTCATAACATATGATAGATTTGAATCTTTTTTTGGTTTCTCTTCATATGCCCCTCTTGTATACTTTAAGACTGAGATAATCTGAGTATAAGATAGATTCATCCTTTGTAATTTCATTATCACTCTTAAGGCTTGTGCATTTCCATCATAATTGCAAAGGTCAAAAGAGAGCATCTCTTTAAGCTTTTTATTTTCATCTTTTAAAGCTTCAAACTCTTCAAAAATAGGTAGAGCATTTTTGCTCATCCATTTGTTTATAGTCTGTTCTGCAAAATGACCAAAGGGAGGATTTCCTATATCATGAAGTAAACTTGTCATCTCAGCAGTAGAAATAAAAGCATTTTCTAACTCTTCTAAACCATATTTATCTAAACCTTCATCTTTTAATTTAGCTAAAATAGTTTTTGCTATAAATCTAGCATTTTGAGCTACTTCTATCGAGTGAGTAAGCCTAGAACGAATTGAAGCATTTAACTCAAGAGCAAAAACCTGAGTTCTTTTTTGAAGCCTTCTTAAAGCAGCAGAAGAGAGAATCCTTCCTCTATCACTCTCTATTGAGTAATCTATTATATCAATCTCATTCATCTGCCTAAAAGTAGTAAGTCTTTTTTTATAATCAATCATCTTTTTTTACCTTTACTAATTGTTGAAAAGATTTTTCATATTCTTTAATATCTCGTAAGTTTTACTTACATCATATGTAGCACTATGATATGAAAGTGGGTCAAAATCTATTCCATAAAAAAGACAAGTCTCATCTAGTTTTGGATTTTTGATATTGCCATTTTTATTTAATGCTTTTACAATATGCTTGTTTTCTTTCATCGTACAAAAGTGATTTTCAAAGCTTACTAGCTTATCAAGATGTCTAAGTTCAAAGTTTATATTGTGAGCTATTAAAGTTCTTGCAGAGCTACAAAACTCAATAAACTCTTCATCTTCATTAAAAAAAGAACTATAAGTAGCGCCATTTCTATGGGCAATAATTTTCTCAGGAGTAAGCCTGTGAACCTCATAAGAGTAAGGGTTTACAGGATAACGTGAAAGATAATATCTATGGAATTTATCAATAACTTTAAAGTTACCATCTATAAACTCTAACTTTACAGCAGCAGCTTCTATTACATCTTGAGCAGTCATTGTATTTGTTTCAAAATCTAAAATAATCATAGATGGATTATAGTGTAAAGTTATAAAAATTATCCTGTTAGATTTATCTATTTGATAAATCTATTTTCTATTTCTTCAGCTGATAACTCAATATTATCTTCATTTAAAAAACCAAACCAATAAGTATCATCATTGTCTTGGATTTCAATAACTAAAATATTCTCTTCTTTGTGATTTTCTACAAACTTTTCAATAGCTTCAAGAGCAGAATCTTTCCAATAATTTTCAATTTCATCATTGTTTCCTGCATCAAAGAAAAGACAATCTTCACATATAGAAAAAAGATAGTTTCCAGCACCTTCATAAATTTCAAAGGAACTATCATCGTTGTATAGTTTTTCATTTGTAAATGGGCAGTATAAGCTAAACTTTTTTTGACTTTTTGGTTTTATAACTATTTTATTCATAATTATCCTTAATATTAAAGTTCTTTATCATCAAAATCAAGTATCTCTTTTATCTCATTTTCATCTTCGATAACAGATACTTTTCCATCAGCCATAACCAAACCTAAACCTTTACTTTGAAATTCAAGGTATTCTTCTGGTAATAACATCATCTCTTCATCAGATTCTAAAGAAGGTGAACAATAAGGAATAGACCCAAAGTCATAAAATTCATTTTCTGATACTTTTATTTTAGTTATTCCTTCTTTATTTGTAACAAGTTCCCATTCATTTGGGATTTGGTAAGTCTCTTCAAGTTTTAGTTTTATAAATTTTGCCATAAAATACTCCTAAATTTTTTTGTATGTTATCAAAATATACTATATTTTATGATTAGTATCTAGCTAAAATCTCAATCAGATGAAACCCAAACTCAGTTCTAATAGGTCCATGAACTCTATGTAAATCCTCTTTGAAAACAATATTATCAAACTCTTTTACCATCTCACCTTTTGAAAAAGTACCTAGATTACCACCACTTTTTTTAGAAGGACATTTTGAAAACTTTTTAGCAGTTTTTTCAAAAGTGATTTCGTTTTTGATAATCTCTTTTTTTAGTTTTCTAGCTAACTTTTCGTTGTTTACTAAGATATGCCTAGCTATTGCTTTTGCCATGTAGTTCCTTTTTTATATTGAGAGAATTATATCGATTTTATCTTTAGTATATCAAAGTGAAAATCACCTCTAATTTTACTATCCTAATCTACATTTGTTCTTATATTTGTTTTAAAGGTATCACATTTTGTGATACCTTAATTTCAAGTTTATTATCAAAGTTTTCTAGTTAAAATTCAAGTATAATATCTTTTAATAAATAATTTTTAGTGCCGAAGTTATTGGACTAAAACAACATCTTGACTTAATATCATATTTTTGACAATATAATATTACAAATTCATTCGGGACTCTCCCTAATAACTATTAGGGTGTTACTATGTCTTTTGGTTCTATTACATTTATTAGCTTAAAATGTAAATGAGTAAAATCATTTTTTCTAATTATTCCTAGTCTAAATTTTACTTTTTTTGTATCAAATGCTTTTATTTGAGATAATATTGCACTACTCTTACTTGCGATAAGAACAAATAAAAAGGATTTAGAGAAATGTAGTTGTATCCACTATGGCAGAACAAGGAGTTTATTCAACTTATTTATCAGGTACATTAGGTCATTCTAATTTAATTCTTTTTCATTATAATTTTACATAAAGGATGTTTTACTTTATTTTTAAAATCTTTACCTTCCCATAAAACTACATATTCTAAAATGCATGTTTCAAATACAAAATTTTCTTCAATCTTCTTTTCAATAAAAGATTGAAAGTTATTTGAAAATACTCCAATGACTTTATTATTATCTAATAAACAAAAATTATCAAAATTTTGCTTTCTATCAATTTTTAGAATAGAACCTGAATATAGATTATTGTAGTTACCATACTTTTCATAATCAAATCCTAACTTTATATCACTAAGTGACATAATATACGTAAATGTTTTACTCTCTGAAAAATACTCTTTTTCATCAAAAAGATATTTTACATAATTTTTTTTATTTTCTATATTATTACCATATCTTATTATATTGAGTTGACTTTTTGCCCGAGTCATACCCACATAAAAAAGTCTTTTATCTACATCTTTATTTGGATTTTGATTAACTAACAAATAAACCTTATCAAACTCCATTCCTTTTGATTTATGTATTGTTGATACAACAATCTTATTTTTTGTATTTTCAAAATCTTCAAGTTTTATTTCTTCAAGATATGATAACCATTGAGAAATATAATAATTGTCACTTTCGCTTAAAAACTTATCAACTACTTTATAAACCAAACTCAAATTTTCTGATTGTTTATATTTTGATTCAATCATATTTAATGCATTTTCAAAATAACTATCTTTATAAGATATTTCATCTTCCAATAAATAACTATTTAACGCATTATCAAAATCAACTAATTCAATTATATTTTTTAATTCAAACTTATCTCTATCTATTAAATATTTAACATTTAAATTATTTTCTTGTAAAAGTGAGTAAATATCCATAACCATTTCATTTGTATGTGCTAAAACTGCAATTTCATTTATTAACTCTTCTTCTTTAATTAATTCAACTAAAGGTAAAGCTAGATTTGAAGATATACATGAGTAAATCTTTACCGTACCATTTTCAGAACTATTAGCATGTAAAGGTTGTAATTTATATCTTTTACTTACTCCTGTAATAAATGTATTAGAATATTTTACAATGTTTTGCTTACTTCTAAAATTTGTACTCAACTCATATTGTTGAAATAAGTTTTTTCCTTCATCATCATTACCAAACTCATTTCTAAACCTATCTACAAAATCTACTTTAGCACCAATGTGTTCCATAATACATTGATCATCATCTCCTACTGCAATTATCCGTATATCATTATTTTGTGCTTTGTATATAGCTTTAACAAACTCAAAACTTTTTTCATTTATATCCTGAAATTCATCAAGCACCAAAACAGTAATATGTGGCAATAATATTTCATTTTCATTTATCTGTCTTGTTGCTTCTTCAATAGCATTTTCAAGGATATCTTTATTTTCCTTTTTTACAAGCCTAGCTATTAACTTTAAAGCATAAGAATGGAAGGTTTGAATCTCAACATCATAAGACAAAGCACCCATTAAGCTATTTAGCCTACTTTTAAATTCCAATTTTGCAGTTTTAGAAAAAGTGAGCATCATAAATTGTTCAGGCTTTATATCTTCTGTTAAAATCATTGAAGCAATTTTATGAACTAATACTTTTGTTTTTCCACTTCCTGGACCTGCTAAAATCATCATAGCTTTTGTTTTTGTATCATTAATGATTATTTTTTGTTCTTCTGACATTTTTTCAAATATCTTATTGTAACGATTTTGTGTAATAGGTTTAGAAATCTTCTCTTTTAATAATTTATATTTATCTTTAAATTTTTCATATGATAATGTAAAATAATCCTTTAGAAACAATATTGCTTTATGATCATCATATTTAAGCCTTTTTGCATATTCTCCCATAATATGTATAGATTCAATTTTTGTCAAATAATGATTTTCAAGTCTTTGTTTATATTCATTTTTTGTATATTTTCTTTTTGTTTCAATTTTGTCTTCTTTATAAATATTCATTGGACTATAATTAATAAATCTACCTGTTAACAATTCTAAAATATTTAAATGGTGTAAATAAAGTAGTGTTTTGTCTATATCTTCAATAGTATATTTTTCATCCAAGTTTTTATGTAATTCTTTGAGTGAAAATACAATTTCTTCTTTCTTTTTAGAATCTAAATCTTTTGTCAGCAAAAATATAACTTCTTCAGCTATTTTATGTCTTTTTTCAATTGTATCTTTGATATTTTCAAGATTTTCAAATTTAAAATACCATAAATCATGTTCTCTATTTCTTCTGTTAAATATAAAGTTTGATTTACTTCTCCAGTTTTTTATTATTGATTTTATCAACTCTGTTTCATTTTTAGTTATAAGTTTACTTGTATGTAACTCTTCATTTAGTTCTCTTATTTTTATTTTGTTGGTGTTTAAAGAAGATAAATATTCAAACAATAAAATTTCAATATCTCTAACTTTTTTAAATTGATTAATACTAAATATACTAATTTCCAAACTTAAATCTTTACTATCACCTAATATTTCCATCTGTTTTAGCTGATTTATAACTAAAGAGATTACATGCTTTGGATAACCTAATGTATGTGCTAATTCATCTACTTGAATCGATTCAGGTTTTCCTCTTCCAATTATACTTTTAAGAATAAATCTTATTCTGTCTTTTTCTTCTTCATTAAAATTGGATTTTTCCAATTTTAGAGTAAGTTTTTCCATACATTTTGAAGCAATAGAATCTGCAAAAAAGCTTGTTTTGTTTCTCTTTCGACTAATATATCCTTCTCTTTCTAGTTCTAGTAATGCTGTTTTGACTTTTGTCTTATAATCTAAAGAGCTGTCTTCAACATCCCATCCCGCTTCTTTTGCTATTTCAAAAGCAGTTTTGTTTAAAACTTGACCTTTAGATTTCTTTATCACCAAAAAAATTGAATTTACTTCACTGGCAGTTAATTTACTTCTATTTAATGAATTAAAATGTTTATCTAAATCGTCTTCATCAAAAAGTATAGGACAAAAGGCTTCAAGACTTTCATCTCTTGCTCCTCTACCAGCTTCTTGAGCATAGTTTTCCAAAGAATCAGATATTTCATAATGTATAACATTTGTAATATTTGATTTATCAACCCCCATACCAAATGCAGTTGTTGCTACAATAATTTCAATATCATTTTCTATATATTGTTTTAATATTTGCATCTTTTCTTGAGAATCTATTTTTGAATGAAAAGATTTTACTACTTTTTGAGTATCCAAGGCTAAACGTTTTGCAACATCATCACAATCTTTTGTTGATGATGGTATATAAACCAAAGTAGAACCATCATGTTCATTTATAAGTTTTAAAAGCTCAATATATTTATCTTTACTTTTTGAAGGAATTGATTTATATTTTAAGTTTTTTCTCTCAGGGATTGCCAAATATTTATCAAGCTTTATATTTAAACCTTCTAAAAAATATTTTTCTATATCTTGTATAACACTTGGTTTCGCTGTTGCTGTAAAACATGATATAGGTATATGCTCTTGAAAGTTTTTTTCCTTAGTTAACTCTTTTATATACTCACAAATATAATAATAATCTTGTCGAAAATCATTTCCCCAGGTAGATAAGCAATGTGCTTCATCAATAACAAATCTTTCAATCAATCTATTTTTTAATATATTAAAAATAGTATTTGAACGTAAAGATTCAGGAGCAATGTATAAAATATCAGCTTCACCATTAATCACTTGCTCAACTGCTTCACTTCGTTCTAATGGACTCATAAACCCACTAATTGCTACAGCTTTATAATTTGCAACTTTTGAATTAAAACTTTTAATATGGTCTTCTATCAAAGCTTGTAATGGAGAAATAACAACTGTCAAACTTTTATATGATTTAGCTTTGCAAATAGCAGGTAGCCAAAAGGTAAAAGTTTTTCCACCACCAGTAGGTAATACTGTTAAAAAAGACTCATCCCTTAAAGAAGCTTCAACCATATCTCGTTGTGAAATGGTTGGATCATCCAATACACCGGCATTTAATCTGGGGAAGGGTCTAAATGTACCAAATCCAAAAACTTCTTTTGAAAAATCTGCAAGTTCATCTTGTGCTTTCTCTATATCAAAACACAACTTTTTTTGTATTTCAACAATTTCAGGATATGAATATAGTATTTTAGGAGGATGTGATTTTATCTCAATATATGGAGTTAAAAGAGCCAAGATATATGCTAATTGTACTTTTTTATTAATTAAGACAGCATCTTTTAAATAATCAAAATTAACAATAACCTTATTATGTAAACTAACTATTAAATCATACAATTCATCTTCATCTAAATATTCTAAATTTATATCTTTATTTATATACTGAAAAAACCCACCAAAATATTTATCATCTTTTAAAAGTGAATAAAAAATATTTTGGGCCTGACTAGGTAAAGATTTAAATCTATCAACTAATTTTTCAAATAATACTTTAGAAAGTTTAGAATCTTCTACTGGATTATTCTGGAAATCATCTTCTGTTTTATAATTCTTTGGTAGACTATGAATCGTTTTCTCATTAAAAAGAAGAAGAGATAAAGGTAAGGTGTCTATAATTTTATAATCTTTAATACTTTGATATAAACTTGACTCTTTTATAAATCGCATATCAAAATCAATAAAATTATGCCCTGAAATATATGTTGCTTCGCAAGACTCAATAAATCCTTTACACTCTTCTACAGAAGTTGTTTTTAATTCTCTATCTTGATAGATTATTCCTATTTCATTTATTTTTTTAGTTTTGATACTTGCTTCAAGATCACAAAAAATTATGTTTTTCAAGTTTTTATTACCTTTAAAGATTCCAACACCTTCACCATAGCCAAAGTATCAAGTTTACAATACTCTAAAAGAGAAGTTCTCATCTTTTGTTTTTCTTCTTTATTTAGTTTACTAAGATTCGCAAAGGTATTCATAGCTTGGCTTCCATTTTGTACACCTTCTAACTCTTTGTAGGCTTTTTCAAACTCTGGTACAAGTGCTGGCAATACATACTTGATAGAGTAACCTCCTTGCATACTTGGTGTTACATACCATTTCTTTTGGAAAGGTGTCATTAAGTCTTGCATATTTTCATTTATCGCTAGTAGGTGTGAGCTAAGGTCTGGGAAAAGGTTGGCTAATCTTTTTATCACACCTTTTTCAAAACTCATATTGTAAGCCAATACTGTAACATCACTTGGGATATCTTCAAATAACTTTAATGCTAACTCATATCTGCTATCTATGCTATCTTTACTCAAATACTCTTTATGCTCCAAAGTTCCATCTTCATACTCTATATGAAGTGAATATTGAAAAGGGATTTGCTCGAAGGGTTTTATACCTTTGTATTGTGGTATGGCTTGTTGGTAGGTTTCAAAGTCTAAGTGATAGATTGGGTATATGAGGTTTTCTAAAAAGGCTTTGATATTTTCTTTGTCTATATAGTTTGCTTTTGATTTGTAGTTTTCTACTGCTTGAGCTTGATTTGCAGTCATATCAAAATCTGCTGGGATATCTTCTATATCTATGATACCTTGATTGTATAACTCAACTTGCTTTTTACTTCCTAGATTGAAAATATTAAAGATAGAGTACTCAGGTATCTGTTTTTGAACTTTCCAACAATAGTTTTTAGCATCACACTCATAAGGTTTGTTACAATGTTTTCCTATATCTATATCAGGTTCATTTACTTTATCTTCTAAATAGGTTTCAAACTCTTTTAATATGATTGGGATATTTAATTGTAAGCTTTGCACTTCACTAGTGACATCAACTATTTTAAATAGTTTATCTAGTTCTAAAGACTCACCTCTGACATACTCATTGTTTATGTGTACTACACTTGCATTTTTTATGCTAAAGCCTAAGTTTTGTAAAACATAATACTGAATAGATACATCATGTAGATATATATCTTTTACTTCAGTTGAACTTTTAACCTCATAGATAGATACTCCATCATCTTCTACTTTTAAAATATCTACCATGATAAGTATGCCCTCATAGCTAAAAGTAGCTTCGTAGATATTTGATACACCATCTTCCACCCACTCTTTTGTAGTAGCCATCATCTCATCATAATTTGTAGTGTATGGCACTTCTTTTCCATCAGGGAAAAGCTGGCAAGCTAAGTCTCCTACTATATTTCCAGTTTCAAATATAGCCTGTGCTTGCTCATCGGGTGGGGTTAAAACACAGCTCTTTACTTTTTTAAGCCAAAGTGCTTTGGGGCATTGGATGCCTTTTGTGTAGAGGGATTTAGAGAGAGTCATCTATTTTACCCCATAAGTAGTAATTATTAATGACATTTATATTTTCCTAATATTATATTTCTTTTCTCTTTTTTCAAAAGCATCTAAACCACCTTCTAGATTTAATAAACTATTTCTATGTTCTAAATCTTCAATTGTGAAAGACTCACTAGTTGTAATTCCATTTTCATTATTTAATTTAATTATTAAGTCAGCATCAGCATTTATTACAAAATTTGCATTATGAGTAGCAAAAATTATTTGTCTGTTTTGTTTCTGTTCTTTTATTAAACTAACCAAATAATTTGCAATTAAAGAACTGTCAAGATGAGCCTCTGGCTCATCTAAAATAATAGGATTATTTCCTAAAGATAAAAGAATAACTATTGCAGCAGTACATCTTTGTCCAAAAGATGAATCTTCTAAACTTTTATTATCATATAAAACTTTTAACACTTTATTGGACTTAAAATCATACTGACAATATTTAATACACAATTTATAAATCTCAAATGCTTTTTCATTTGTAAAAATTGTCTCCAGTTCTTGATATGCATTTGTATTTGTATTACAGTTTTCACCCACCTGAGATATAAAATCTTCACAATTTTCAATTAAAAGAACTTCTGAAAATGACACTCTAAAAAGATAATCGTAAAATGGACTTCTTGAATTATAATTTAATTCTAAAGATTTATTTAATTTATTAATTAATTGCTCTTTTATTTCAGTAGATACAAGATATTCAATCTTTATCTCTTTTATGTCATCAGGATTTGATTCTTTAATTTTAAGAAATTTTTCATTTACTAGAATTAATTGTTCATTAATTTTCGAAGAAAAGCTTTCTCTTAATTTATCTAAATTATCATATTTATATTCTTCAATTTGTTTAATAACTTTTGCTAATTTAACGTTGATATTATCTTTTTCAGATGTTAACTTTGCAATATCGATATTAGCATTTGTCACATCTTTAATATTTTCATCACTTAAATTTTTACTTTTTAAAAATGTTTTTATATTTTCAGCGATTTCATCTTGATTTGTTACTAACTTTTCATAACCTTTAACTTCATTATAAAAAGTATTTACACTAAATATATTTACTAAGCTTTCAATTTTTGTTAAAAGTAAATTATATTTCTCATCATACTTATTTTTTATAATCTTTTCTTCATTTTCATTAAGAATCTTTTTCAATGCTACTAAAAGATTATTATAATCAGTCTTTGAATTATTTATTATTTCAATGTCTTTTGAAATTTTAGTTACTTTTTCTTTATTCTGAAGATATTCTTTATCACTGAAAGCTTTGACTAACTCTTCTTTTGTTTGTATATCATTCTTTATTTCGTCAAGTTTAATTGATAAATTATCCCTATCATCTAATAATGCAATTTGACTATCTAATTTTTCAAGCTCTTTTTCTAGTTCTTTTTCAATACTTATTAATTCATTATCAGATTCTCTATCTAACCTTTCAAAAATAGATGCAGTAAATTTAGGACTATCCTTTGCAAAATCTTCAATTCTATTTTGAGGAATATATTCTAAATTTGACAAGCTTAATGGATAAAAACCAATTGATTCATCTATCGATTTATTACTCTTTAATTGTTTTAATGAATCTTGTTTTTGCCCATTTTTCTCAGCAACTAAATTTACTAAAGTACTCTTTCCAGAACCTCTTCCTCCGATAATGCAAGTAAAATAAGGACTAAAAGAAACTTCATGTTTTCCTGAAAAACAAAATTTTTCATTTCCAATCAATATATCATTATCGAAATCTATAATTACTTTATCTAATTTATGTACTGCTTTCGGTGGTATATTTTCACCTAAATAAATTCTAGAATCAGATTCATATAAAACTTGTTTTAAACCTTCAAATGTACAATCAGCTTTTAACCATGTAAAACAATGTCCTAAAACTTTACTATCATATTTACCAATATAAAATTTATGAGAATCACTACAATGTAATAATCTATTATTCACACCTTGGTCAATTAAACTTTGTTTTGATTTTTTAGCATTTTCAATCGTAGGTGAAGCACTAAACACAAAATCACAATTATTAATAATAGATTTTTTATCTCCAGCACTTGATTCCCATCTGAAATCATCCCATTCACTTTTACCTATAATTCTTAAAAACTTACCTTTTAAATAATCATTTTTCAATAATTCATCTAACTTATTTAAATCAATAGTAAAGTTATTAAAACCTATTTCTTTATGAGAAGGTAATCCTTGTCTTTTATTTGCTGGAGTAGTTCTTTCAATTTCTTTTCCAAGCTTTTCAAAATTGTCATCACATAAATGACCAAATGCCATTTCATTTCCATCTAAATTCGTTTTTATATCAATTCTATTTAAAAAATGAGTTTCAATTTCATTCACAGTTAATTCATTAGAAAATAGGATATGATAATTAATTTTATTAAGAGATTTATTACCAACAAATTCTTTTAACCGAACTTCAACCACAGGTAAAATCAGTTCAATATTTTCAAGCCTGCCTGCATTTTTATATTCTAATACTTTTTTATAACCATCTAAAAACCAATAATCGTTTATACCTAATACTTTTATATCTGATGGTAGTTTTTCTAATGCATCAATATATTCATCCCATCTATTTTCTTGTTCAACAAACTTATAATCATGAACAATCGAATCAGGGGTATGTACATGTAAATCCCATTTATTCCAATTTGAACCTATAGACATTTTTAAACCACTCCTTTTAATATAATTCCAATCCACTCGTCCCATCACCTTTAGGCTCAACCTTTATCTGCAATGGGATTCGTTCTTTTAATGCTTCCACATGGGAAATCACACCTACCATTTTCCCTGAACTTTGTAGTTGGTTTAGTGCATTTAGTGCTAGTTCTAGGCTATCGCTGTCTAGTGTTCCAAACCCTTCATCTAGGAAAAGTGAGTCAATACTTATCTTTTGACTTGCTAGGCTTGATAGTCCTAAAGCTAAAGATAGACTTACTATAAAGCTTTCTCCTCCTGAGAGTGTGTTTACACCTCTTACCACGTCTCCTTGGAAGCCGTCAATTATCTCTATATCTAGGAGTTTGTTTGATTCTGTGTTTCTTTGGAGTTCATATCTTGGACTTAGTACACTTAAGTGTTTGTTTGCTAGGTAGATTAGTTGGTCTAGGGTTATACCTTGGGCAAATTTGGCGAACTTATCCCCTTGGCTTGAGCCTATCATATCATTTAGTTTTACCCATACTTGGAAGGCTTGTTTTTTCTTTTCTAGTTGTTTGATTTTGTCTTCGGATTTTTTTATATTTTGTGTATTTATCTCTAACTCTTTTGAGATACTTCCTATGGTTTCTTGTAGTTGGTCTATTGTGTTTTGTAGGTTTTGTAACTCTTTGTTTATATCATCTTTGTTTTGATTTGTAGGGTTTATCTCTTTTTCTAAAAGTTTATATTCCTTTAGTTTTTTGTTTGTGTCTGTTTTTAGAGTTTGTATTTGTGTGTATTTCTCTTCTATGGTTTTCCATAGATTTGTTAAGGTTTCAAACTCTTCTTTTGGTAGGTTTGCTTTTTCAAACTCCTCTTGCGAGTTGAAGCCATACTCTACTAAAGCTTTTTCAAACTTCTCTTTTATAAGTACTAAGTTTAGTTTGTCATCTTCTTGTTTTTTGTTTAGTTGTATTATCTGTTTTGATAGGGATTCATCTTTTGATTTTAGGCTTGAAAGATGGTTTTGCAAACTGTTATAATGTTTTGAAACAGTGTCTAGACTCTCTTGAATATTTTTCTCAAAAGCTTCTAAATCTTCTATATCTAAGATACTTTTGCTTTGGGTTTGAAGCTTTGTTATCTCCTCTTTTAGTTTTGATTGTTCCTCTTTTAGCTCTTTTATTGTGTTTATACTTGTGTTTATCTGCTGTTGTTTTTGCTCTTCTTTGTTTACAGATGTTTGTAGAGACTCTTTTTTTGCTTGTAAAGACTCTTTTTGCTCTCTTAAAGTTATATACTCTTTTAGCTCCTTTTCGCAAAATTGCATTTGCTCTTGCAGTGTGGCTTTTGAGTCTTCTTGTAGTTTGAAATCGTTTGATTTAAAGTACTCTTCTATTTGCTCTTTTGTAGTTTGTTGTTTTTGTATTTCTAGGTTTGAGCTTTCTAGTTTTGAGCTAAGTTTTGCTAGGTTTATTTGAGCATTGTTTAGTTCACTATTTTGCTCTTGTAGGTAGTTTTCTTGCTCTTTTATTTTAGCTAGTGTTTGACTTATCTCTGTGTCTATATTTAAAGAGTGGTTTATATATGGATGCTCTTTTGAACCACATAAAAAGCACTCTTGCCCATCTTTTAGTTTGGCTCTGTCTTGCTCGTAGTTTTTGATAAGAAGCTCTTTTTCTCTTGTTTGTTTTAGTGAAGTTAGAGTTTCGTTTATTTGGTTTATTAGTTTTGTTTTTTCTTGGTTTAGTTTTGTTTGAACTTCTATTTGTGTGTTGTACTCTTTTATCTTGTTTTGCTCTTGTGTAATTTGCTCTTTTAGTGTCTCATAATCACTTAGTGCTTTTAGAAGGGCTTCTATCTCTTTTAGTTTGGCTCTTGTGTTTTGCTCTTTTTGGTTTATATCTTTTGTTTGGGTTTCTAGGGCTTTGTATTGTTCTACTAAAGTTTCTAATTGCTCTTTTTTTGTGTCTAGATTTGATGAGAAGTTTTTGTATAGATTGTCTATTTGTGTTTCATCATTTAGAAGTGTTTCAAAAGCTATCTCAAAATGATTTGCCAACTCTTGTAGGTGTTGTGAGATTTTTTTACTTTTTTCTATGAAAAGCTGGTTTTTACCATCACTTTGTGTTTTTATAGTTCTTAACTCTTTTAGTTTTTTGTAGTTTTCATTGTATGTTGTTTGCTCTTTTTCAAGGCTTTGTTTTGAGAGTTTTAACTCTTGCTCTTTTGTTTGGATTTGTTCTTTTAACTCTTTGTATTCTTTTTGTAGAGATTCTAAGCTTTGTTTATCACTTGTGATTGTGTTTGTTAGTTGGTTTTTCTCTTGGTTTAAGGCTTGTATTCTTATGGCTTTGTTTGCTAGTTCTAGCTTTGTAAACTGCTCTTTGTTATCCTCTTTCTCTTTGCTTATTTGCTCGAACTCTTGGTTGTATTTTTGGCTATCTGCTTCTAGTTTAGTTAGAGTTTCTAGGTAGTTTGATAGTTTTTTTAGTTCGCTTTCTTTTTTATCTAAGTTTTGCTTTTCTTTTTTGTTTGTTTCTAGTTGTTTTGTTTTCTCTTCTACTATGTTTGGTTCTAGAAGTTCTATACTTCCTAGTGATATCTCATCAGCTTCTATCTCTTTTTTCTTTGACGAGTATGTTTCATAGATACTTTGTGAGATTTGTTTGTAGATATATGTTCCAGTAATCTTTTCTAGTAGGTTTGAACGCTCGTTTTCTTTGGCTTTTAAAAAGGCATCAAAAGAACCTTGGGCTAACATCATAGATTGAACAAATCTATCAAAATCAAGCCCTGAGATTTCCTCTACTACTTTTGGAACTTTTGAAAGGTATGATTCTAGTATTTTATTTGTTTCAAGTTCTACTATCTCCATCTTTGCAGATTGGAAGTTTCCATTTGGATTTTTTCTGGCTCTTTTTTGAGCCCAAGAACTTCTATATATTTTGCCTTTTATCTCAAACTCCACCTCACATAAACACTCACCTGTGTGTCTACTCATCAGGTCATTTGGGTTTGTTAGTCTGGCTGTTCTTCCATATAAAGCACAAGTGATTACATCAAGAATTGTACTTTTTCCTGCTCCTGTTGGTCCTGTTATGGCAAAAAGAGATTCATCTTTTAGAAACTCTTGAAAGTCTATTTCAAACTCACCTTTTAGGGAGTTTATATTTAGTAGTCTTACTTTTAGTATCTTCATTAGATTTGTTCCTCTTGATGAAGATTTGAGACCACTTCATTAAAAGTTTGAGATAACTGTTTTTTAAACTCTTTATTTTCTATATTTTCATCTTTTAGTCTTTTTTCAAAAACCTCTTGCACACTTAATTCATCTAGGCTTATAGCTTTTAACTCTTTTGCTCGAAGGGCTTTTTCACTTTTTTCTATTTTAACTGCTAGGATTGTAAGCTCTAATTTTGTAGCTAGTTCTCTTATTTCTGTGTTTGCAAACATTGGGTTATCATCTTTGATATGAACTTCTATCCAAGTAGATTTATCTTCGATAGCTTTTAGCTCTTTTTTGATAGTTTCCAAATCACCTTTGATAACTTGTAGTTTTTTTGTAAGTGGTACTTCTAACTCTTCTACTTTTACATCTTCATCTATAGTTACTAGATTTACTTTTTGAGTGTTTTTAGATTCAGAAAAACTAAGAGGTATTGGAGAGCCTGAGTATCTTACATGTTCGTTTCCTACAGTTTGATTGATATGCAAGTGTCCTAAAGCTACATAGTCAAACATACTAGCTAAATAATCTCCACCTATATCAAGTGTTCCACCTATATAAATATCTCTTTCACTTTCACTACTTCTACTTCCAACTGTAGTCAAATGTCCCATAGCTATGATTGGAGAGTTTTCATTTAACTCTTTTGCTTTGTTGTAGGCTTTTTCATAGTAAGCTTTAATACCATCAGTTGCTAGTTTTTCTTTTTGGCTTACTGTTTGGCCACCAAGTGATTGTCTGATGACACTATCTCTTAAAAAAGGTACTGCACAAACTATTGCTTTAGTAATATCATCCTCTTTTATAGGAATGATTATGTTTTCATCTTCATCACCATTTACTATTACATGAACATTTAGTGCTTCAAGTAGTTGCTTTGGTGCTTTTAGTGTAGAAACACTGTCGTGGTTTCCAGCTGTTATGATTGTAGTAGTTAAACTCTTTATACTTGATAGTTGTTTCAAAAAGTTGTAGTAAAGTTCTAATGCATAGTTTGGTGGTGTTCCTGTATCAAAAATATCTCCTGAAACAAGAAGCAAATCTATTTGATTTTCTTTTATTATTTCAAGTAACCAAGAAAAAAAAGCTTTATGCTCTTCTTCTCTACTTTTTCCCATAAAATTTTGACCTAAGTGCCAATCAGATGTGTGTAAGACCTTCATACTTTTCATGGAGAAATTATAATATTATTTTGTCACATCCCTGTCACAGATGTAAGATTTTATAATATTTTTTAACTTTTTTTTGATAAATAATTTTTTTTACTAATAAATAATGTGATTTTAAAATAAAAAGTAGTTTGATTTATTTTTGAAAAATAATGGTTGGCGACCCCAGCAAGATTCGAACTTGCGTCTACAGGAGGAAATCCTTATCTGATATATTTTCCAATAATCCTTAAATATTAAAATACTATCTTAAACAGCCTATTTATAAGCCTTGTGTTAAATTGACTTTTTACAATAAAACCTATAATATTCTATATTAATTAATTTTAGGTGGGAAATAAGTGGGAATATCAAAGAGAGTTCAAACTAAATTTAGTGGTGTATTTTATAGAGAATCTTTTACTAATGATAAGAAAGATAAAACCTATTATATCAGATATAAAGATACTAATGGAAAAGATGTCGAAAAAAAGATTGGTAAATATTCGGAAGGCTTTAGAGAGAACTATTGTAATCAAATAAGAAATGAAATAATTACAAAGCAACGAATAGGAGAAGAACCACCTGCAATTTCAAATAAAAAAAAGAAATCAATATTAAGTATAGAAAAAATTGCAGAATCTTATTTTGAGCAAAGAGATAACACAAGAAGTACATTAACAGATAAATCAAATTATAACAAATATATTAAAGTATATTTCAATGATATAGATATTGATAACTTAAATAAAACAAACATTGATAGCTTTTCAAAATACTTACAAAACATAACCTACTCTAAAGATAATAAAAAACTTGCAGAAAAGACTATAAATAATATTCTAAACCTATTTAAAACAATTATCAAATATGGAGTAAAGAATGACTTCATTAAAAATGATGTATCAAAGTATGTAAAACTCTTTTCAATCGATAATGCAAGGGAAAGATTTTTATCAAAAGGAGAGATAAATACTTTATTTGAAAGTTCTAAGGATGATGATGTTTTATACCTAATATATAAAATTGCATTGAATACAGGAGCTAGACTATCATCAATATTAAATATACAAAAAAATGATATTGATTTTACCCATGAACTATTAACAATTAAAGACTTTAAAAATAAAAGTACTTATAAAGCTTTTTTAACAGAGGAATTAAGCCAATTACTTGAGAACTACATCATAAACAATGATATTAAGAATAAACTCTTTATTTCAAATCCTGAGCGAAGATTAAGAGCATTACTTAATGATTTATTTAATAAAGGTATTGAAGAGAACGATAGAAAGAATAAAATAGTATTTCATACACTAAGACATACATTTGCAAGCCATTTAGCAATAAATGGTACACCTATCTTTACAATCCAAAAACTTATGAATCATAAAGATATAAAAATGACTTTAAGATATGCTAAATTGAGTCCTGACAGTGGAAGAGATGCAGTTAAGGATTTATATAATATATGATAAAATCATTTTTCAATATGGAATAAAGGTATTTAGTGAGTCAATTGTATCAACAAAGATTAGCAAAATTAAAAAGGGAACTTTCTATAGAGGTAACTAAAAGAAAAAAGAAAAAGAAAAAGTTCACGCCTAATCAAGAAATTATGATCAACTTCATTAATAATGTCACTAAAAATGCAACTTTCTATATAAAAGATATGAAAATAATATTAAGAAAAGGACATACTGGAGCAGGATTTCAACATATATTAGAAAAACACTATTGTAATGAATGCCCTGGAAGAATCACATTAAGTGATATTTTAAATATGGATTTAATAATACAAAGAGGCTTGAAACTAAATAGTGTAGGTGTAACAAATCCTGATAATATAGTAATCAATTATAAAAATAGAGATAAAGAACATAATATTATATTGAAATCTGAAAATGAGAATGAATTAGTAGTTTCTTTTTACAGTATTGATTAAATTGGAAGAGAGACGATATATCTTTAAACCTCCACGGGTAAACTAACGCAGACTATCGTAACCCCTCTTCACTACTAGAAGACATTTCTGTCATCAAATACATAAACTATGTACTCTGTGATAGAAATGTTGTAATAAAATTATAATAAAATATTTATTAATTGTCAATGGGATAATACTCAATCAAGAATTAATCTATATCTTTACTAAAACTAAGGAAAAAAATAAAATGAAACAAACTGAACAAATTACTAAACTACGAGAAGAGCTTATAAATTTAAAAGAAAACAATCAAATATCTGTTAATGTAGATGATTTACTAGACTATATAGACTATTCAAACAAACAAATTCCTAATGAAAAAAAAGATAATTTATTAAAAGAAAGATTACAACACCAATCAAATATATCTATTGAAATGCTTAAATCTGTTATTCAAAGTGGACAAAATGTTATGAAAACTGCTCTTTTTATAAATGCTGGTGCAGCAATAAGTATGTTAACTCTAATATCAAATTTGATTGGGAAAAATGAAAAAATATATGTAAATGCACTATCAACTCCACTTCTCATATTTGTATTAGGTGTACTATTATCAGCATGTGCCTATGGTACAACATATTTTACACAAGCATTTTATAGTAATCAAAAAATCACAAAGGGTAATGTATCAAATGCGATTTCAATAATTCTTACAATAACTTCTCTTAGTGCTTTTACAATAGCCTCATACTGTATTTATACAGTATTAATAAAAATATAATTTTATAAAATCTTTTTTTATCCATTTTTTCTATTTTCTCAATTTATGACATTTTGTTCATTAAATTACAACTTTTAAGTTACTTGATTTAGGTTCATATATATTTGACAATGAATTATTACCATAAAATTCTTTATATTTTAATATTGCATATTCATCCATCATTCCTGATATATAATCAAAAACATTTCTTTCCCATTCATTTTCATCTCTATACTCTTTAGGTAGTAAATACATATCTTTATTAAATTCTTTATCCATATAAACATTATATAAACCTTTTATAATTTTCTCACCTTTTAATTCATACTGTTTATTTATTGGAGAACGCGATACAGCACTATATGTCAATCTTTTTAATCCTTCAGATAATAAATCATAATCATCACTATATGCTAATTTATCATCTTTAACACATATACTACTTACTAATGAATCAACAATTCTTGATGTTAGCTCTTTTTTAAATAATATCATATACTCCTCAGAACTATTATATGTATATGCTTTACTAGCAAACTCTTTTGCCTGTTCAACTATATCATTTAAAATTGAATGGGCTATTGAGTATTCTTTACTAATTTTAAATTCATATAATAGCTCATCAATTGTAAACCATTTGAAATAAAATGCATCCTCTAAATCATGAGCAGCATATGCAATTTCATCTGCAATATCCATTATTTCTGCATCTATTGTTTTTAAAGTTATATTATACTTATCAGCATATTCTTTTACTAATGTATAATCTTCATCATAAAGGAACTTATCTTGATTCATTTCATAATTTTGAAAATATTTCACTATTCCAAATAATGTTCTTAAAGTTAAATTTAATCCATTAAAAGAATAGTGTTTCTCTTCTAAATGATTTAATATTCTAAATGTTTGAGCATTTCCCTCAAATCTTATTTTATGGGATAATGAATTTAATATTTTTTCTCCAGAGTGACCAAAGGGAGGATGTCCTATATCATGTGCTAAAGAAACACTTTGAACTGTTGTTATGTCATCTAATTCTAGTTTCTTTGCAATTACTCTTGCAATTTGTGCTACTTCTAAACTATGAGTTAATCTATTCCTATTAAATCTATTTGTATAAGGAATAAACAATTGCATTTTACCCTGTAGTCTACGGAAAGAAGAAGAATAAAGAATCCTTGCATAATCTCTTTCTTGATTATCTCTTGCTTTACTAACTCTACTATCTAAATCTTTTCCTTCATTTTTCTCTATTCTTATATTTGAAATTTCAAATAATTCATTTTCTCTTTCTTTTGCATACTCAATTAATGTTTTACCTATTTGTCTATTTTTTTTCATTTTATCAAGTATCCTATTTATTTTTTATCATTCTCTACAATAGAAAAATACTCTTTTCTAAACTCTAAAGGTCTAACAATTTGAGGAATTGGTGTGCTACTTCCTCCTGTTCCTTGAATTAAAATTGTTCCTGCATTTACTAATCTATCAATAATACTTTGGTCGACCATTAAGCTTTCTACCTGAGTGTGATTAAGTTCTACTGTATTTCTTCGTATCAATCCAAACTTTGCAATAACTCTTTTTGAAGTAATTACAAGCTCTGTAGTTTTTGCAAAAATAAAAGCTTTAACTAAGGAATAAAGTCCTATCAAACATATAATTATCTTTAATTCGTTAGCTATTGGTAAAACCCCTCCTGCTAAAATTAAAATAACTCCAAATAAATAAATTATCCAATGAATCTTTGCCTTAAACAAAACTTTTTCATCTGGCATTAAATTATTTTCTACATAACTCACTTTTAGCTCCTAATTTTTTTTATTATTTTAGTATAATCTTGTCACATATGGTGTCACAAAAATATCATTGAATATATATTTATAATATATTATTACCTTTTATTGTTCTTTTTGTGCATATATGAAAAAAACTCTTCTTCTGTTTTAAAGTCATTAATTGCTTTAGTAAGTGGCTCTGTAAACTCTAATATCTCTAGTTTTAAATCATTCTCTTTACAAAAAGTTTCTATTTTTAAATCAAACTTTTTTGTATATATGTTGTTTGGAACTTCTAAAGACCAAGATTTAAAATCTTTATTAAACTTCCACCAGTTTATAAAATCTTTTCTTTCTGGCTTTAGCTGTTTAATGTCTTCTTTTAATGCAAAAGTATTACTTCCACTAATATAATAAAAATACATAATAAATTCCTTTCTTTATTATTTTACTATACTTATTATTAACGTTCAATGTCTTTATTTAAAGACTTATGTAGATTATTTATATTCTTCGTTGTCTTTGGGATGTTACTTTTTATAGTTTCTTTTAGATTGTCTAAATCAAATATTTTGAGGTGACTTCGCAACTCATGAACAAAGTTAGTAAGTTTTTGATTATTCTCCTCTAATTTTTTATTTTTTTCTTCTAAAAACTTCTGTTTTTGTTCACTTTCTATTACAAAGCCTTCAACTGATTTAGTATCAAAAACCTTAACTTCCTTAGACTTGAGTAAACCCTCTTTTAGCTTTACAGTTTTAGTTTTTATTTTTCCATCTATAAAAGTTCTTCTCTTTTCATTCTCAGCTCTATATTTATCTAACTGACTTCTTAAATCTTCTATAGTTAATTCTTTTGCTTTTACTTTCTCTGTCAAAGTTTTTTTCAATTGCTCCAATACGGCATAGCTTTTTCTGTCAAACTCATTTCCTTGTAATTCTTGTCTTAGCTCAGACACTTCTTTATTTAAATCTTTTAATCTAGCTAGAGATTCTTTAGTTTTTAGATTTGAATCTCTTTTTGAATCTATAGCTCTTTTTAACTGCCAATGATTCATTCTCTTAGTTTTAGAATATCTTTGCCCTCTTCTCATCCCTAAAGAATCTGCTACTATTGTTTGAAGATTTCTTAAGTCAGTTCTGTCAAGCCTTGCAGTTTTTCCAGTTTGCTTATCAAAATTAGAATATAAAACATGAGCATGATAATTGATTTTTTTTTGAAATTTTGAAGTATCTGCTTTATTTTTAAACTCCTTATCAAAGTACCAGTTGCTATTTTCACTATTAAAAAATATATTCCTATTAGGTGCATAATCTACTACTTCAGTAGTAACATCTTCATTCGTACTTCTTAACTTCCAAGATAGGTTACTTGAAACATATTCTAAATCTTTTAAATCATATTTACTATCAATAAAAACGCCTTCATCCCTATGAATAGAAGTAGCTAAAATAAAATGTCCTCCAAACTTTTCATGTAAGTTTTTAAAAGTTTTTTCTATATCTTCAAGTGTAGTATCAGGCTTTACATTAATTACTGCTTCCTTTATTAGGTTAGCCTTTGAAGTAGCCTGCATTTTTTGAGAAATCTTTTCTTTATAAATTTGTGGAGCTTCTTTTTTAAACTTTTCTACATCTTCATATATTATATTATCATTCACACTTGAGTCATGTTCTAAAAGATAAGTGACTTTTGATTCTCTTTCCATATGTTCTAATGAATGTTTAGTTGCTTTTTGACTATGAAAAGATGATTTATAAATAGATACATTTCCACTTGCATATTTACTTTTACCACTACTATTTGAATAACTACTATTAAAGTTTTTTTCTTCTTTTAATTTAAATATTTTTTCATTTGGTTTGGACGTTGCCCTTAATTTTTCTTCTAATAAATTTTTTTCTTGTTCCATATAAAACCCCTCCCCTTTTTATAAGAAATCTAAGCCCTTGTGGGTAGATTTTAAATTTAAATCCTGAAAGGGTGCTAGTATGCAAACTAACACCTTATCAGGTTATGGTTATAAAGTTGAAGCATAAAGCTTTCAATTTATAATATTAAAAAGGGGAAGTACTCCTTTCATTTTCTACATCTTGACTTGTCAAGTTCATTATTTTAATATCTCTTTTTAACCTATTTTCTATATCTTCAATATCCTCTACTCGTCCACCTTTAAACTCCATATATACTTCTTGTAGTTCGATATATAATCCAACTAATTCATTCAGCATTGCCTGGTATTCTTTTACTTCTTTTATTAAACTACTTCTTTTCATTTTTCCATAATTTTTATTCATAATATTTTCCTTTTTATTTCGCTCGCGAAATTATTAATCTCTTCCACCAGCTTTAATATCATTCCACTTTTGACCTGTTTTATTTACAGCTGCTTTACTCATCTTTTTTGCTCCTTTGTTTACCCCTGCACCAACAAAACTCATCCCAGTTGCTTTAGAGAAACCATCCATTATAGTTGCACCTGCACTTACTGTTCCAACTCCACTAGTTAAAGAGGTACCTTCATTTGAACTTCCTATAATTTGATTGATAATATTAGGTATTTTAAAAATGCCAAGAGCTGTTAAGACTTGAGCTAATGCTAAAACTAAAATCATATTGAAATTATTTTCAAAATCATTCTCTAATAATTTAGTGATGTGCATAGTTAAATTTGTTGTCTCAACTGAAACCAATCCAAAAAGGATTGTGAAAGGTGCATATAAAGAAACTGATATATATAGCTTACACCAATTGTAGAAAATATATTCTGTCTTTTTAATAATCATAAAAGGAATTACAAAAACAGCGAGAGACAATATAATCTCTGATAAAAATGTACTAAATACAGTTGTTAATAAAATAACTATCATTAAAAAGCTTGATGTTAACCATAAAATAATTGCAAATATGTATGCAACAATATTATCCCAACCTGCTTTGCTTAATATTGCTGATAATAAACTATCATTTGTACTATTTAAAACATTTATAATATTTTGAATACTTGCATCATTTGAAGCTACCCTAACTATTTTTGAAATAAGCTCTGTAAAAACAAGTCTTGGTAAATCTAAAAATGATATTAATGACTCATAATAATAACTATCCCACATAAAAGCTTTTACTAAAGAAAATATAAAAATAGTCCATGTTAATTTATAAGCTAGTTCTTCGGATTGTATCTTTTTAAATGCAATTAATACACCTACATAAACAATAAATAAAGCAAAGATACTAGTAAAAAAAGTATGATTGAATATTCCTGCTCCTGCTCCATACATACCCTTAGTTATTGTTGTAGTTGCTTTAGAAAAGATACCATTTAATATGCTATAAACATCAATCATCATCTAACTCCAATATTTGCCTCTCTATTGAAAGCTTTCCATCTACAATATTTCCTTTAAAATCAGTAGTTGCTATTTGATACTCAACTGTTATTTTATGTATAAAATCTTCCATTGTTTCGTTATAACATTCTTCATAAAGGTCTAAATACATCTCTGATAGATCAGATAAACTTCCTTCTAATGTTCTAACCCTAAGAATAAGTTCTTTTTTTGAAAAGTCTTCATATCTATTAAACATCAATTGCCTCCTTTTCTATGACTATTTTTACAACTACTTCATCTATTAGCCCTAAATCTAATAATGCTTTTTCATAAGTATCTGAAGTTGAGATTAGTTTTTCAAACATTGTGTATAAAATAAATATTGTTTTTTTCATAATTTAACCTTTAAAATTCAATTTCATTTAGTTTTATTTTTATTTGACTGTAAGCCAACTGTTTTTTCTTTGTAGAAGCACTTTTAGAGTTATACCTCTCACTACTTCTCCCCTTTTATTTTCTTTTCTTGTTTAATGCCACGTGCTACTTGAAAATCATTAAAATTTTGCATTGTAGTTTTATGACCTTTTAATAAATTTGCCTTAATCCTATTCATATGCATTTGTTTAGATTTTTTAGCTACTACTCCAATAGAATTCAAGTAGGAATAGAAATCTGCGAAATATTTAGCTACTTCTTCTTCATCTAATGATTGGTGGTTAATATATGATGATTCAAGACCGTCACAATTTGACTTTTGGATAGTCACTTTAGGTAGATTTTTATTCTCTTTCTTTTGCCCATTCATTGGGATAGTCACATTGTGACTTTTCTTTTGTTCTTTGCTTTTTCTACACTCTTGATAGGCAGCTTCTACTTTTGACTTTTCTAAGTTTTTGGATTCAATATTTATTTTATATAAAAGAGATGATTTACTACCGTTATTTCGATAAAGTTGCTCAGTTTTTATTATTCCTAGATTCTCAAATGCTCTAAGATAATACTTCATTGTAGATATTGATACACTTGCTTTTTCAGCAAGTTTACTTTGAGAAGGAAAACATTCTCCATCATCGTTTGCAAAGTCTGCAATTGCAACATATATTAGTTTTGCAGTTGGTTTTAAGTTAGATTCAAAACCTATACTCATTATTTTTAAAGACATTCATATCCCTTATTTATTTTCAATTGTAAATAAGGACATACTGACTATAATTCAGTTGTCCAACACGATTGGATTCGTCCACTTTTGACTGTTCGCCAAAACCTTAAAAGTGGACGACTATGCAGTTTTTGTAGTTTTATTTAACCACTCTACTAAAGCAGTTTTAGGATAAATAACTCTTCCCTTTTTTCCATTATCTATTTTAATAAACTCAGGTCCCAATCCATTCTTTCTATACGTTGCTAATGAGGAAGCACTAATTCCTAATACTTGAGCAGAAAAAGATTCATTCAAACAAGCAGAGTTTTGTTTATTCTCTGGTAACAGTATATTTAAATCTTTAAGTGTCATTTTATTCCTTTCTATAATTATTAGATTACTTTTTCAATTTTTATCTAATTTTCAAATATAATCTAAATAAAACTATAATAAATATATTCTTAGTTTTTTCTTATGAAATTATAATTATTATTGTATTTATACTTAATATAGTTTTTTTTGCAATAAAAATTGATTTTTGATATAATAATTATATTTTAGGAGTTTAAATGAAAACAGATGAACTTATGTCAAAACTTTTTGGTTTTTCTATTCCAACTTACTATAATTGGAAAAAAGAAAATAGACCTATAATTAAACTAATTAATAAATATTTAGAAAATGAAGAATTAATTGAATTTCTAGAAAAAGATTCAATATTTAGCCAAGAACTTTTATTATCTATAAAAGAACAGTTTAAAGAGGATTATGAAAAATTCACTTCTAATAGTCCATCCCATTTTACTTTTCCTACAAAATTTTATTATGATTTTTTACAAAGATTTAAAAAAGATATTTGTAATATAAGTAATGATGTGAAAAATAATTTTATATCTTTGCTATTAGAATATCAATTAATTTTAATTACTATTGCAAAAGAAATAGGTTACCCAGAAATAAATATAGTAAAAGAAATAAACTATTTTATTAACTTATTTAATAAAAAAGAAGAAACATTCTTTATTTATATAGTAATGCTAGTAAAGAGCAATACTATTACTATTCCTCACTATATGAGGAAGTTTGTATTATTTGGAGATGTAGATTATCCTAATAATCAAATAGTTAACTATAAAACAAAAGATTTAATTAATATAGGTCTTGAGTCTATAAAAAAAATTAATCTACATACTTCATATGGAGAAGAAGTAAAATTCTTTTCAGAATATGACGAACAACATTTTAATCAACAAAGAGAAAAAGATTTTTTTGAAGTTTATGAAAAATATTTAATAGAACAAGAAATTCCATTCTAAGTGGGAAATAGGTGGGAAACAATAGGTTTTAATAAAACTTAAATTAGCTAGAAAGTCCATAAAATAGTTGGCGACCCCAGGATGATTCGAACATCCGTCTTCAGGAGGAAATCCTGACGTCCTTGGCCACTAGACGACGGGGTCAAAAGAAGATAAAATTATATAAAAAAGGTGTTTAAAAAAACCTTTTAACTATAATTGATTTTGTTCAAGAAAATTTTGTGACCTTTTATGCCCTTTTTCTGCAGCTTTTTTCATCCATAGTTTTGCTTTCCCATCATCTTTTGGAACTCCATATCCTTTATGATAAAAAAAACCTAGATAATACATCGCTTTTAAACTATCTTGTTTTGCTGCTTTTTCATATAAAGAAAAGGCTTTTTTATAATCTTGGCTTACGATATTACCTTCTCTATAGATATCAGCAAGTTTTAGTATAGCTGTTTTATACTCTTTTTGAGCAGACTTTTCTAGTAAAAGTATTGCTTTTTCATAATCTCTTACGACATACTCTCCTGTTAAGTACATCATTGATAAATTATATAAAGCAATTTTATTATTTGCATTTGAAGCTTTGTTATACCACATAAAAGCTTCTTTCAAATCTTTTTTAACTCCTTTTCCATAATAGTACATTGAAGCAAGATTATTTTGAGCTATTATTACCCCTTGATTTGCTGCTTTTAAATAATATTCAAAGGCTTTTTCAAGATTCTCTTTTGTTGGATTTTTTTCATAAAACATTGCAGTATTTAATTGAGCTAAAGCATAACCTTGATTTGCTGCTTCTTCATATAGTTCTCTTGCTTTTTTTATATTTTTTTCTACTACTTCACCAATAGAATACATATAGGCTAAATTGTTTGTTGCTTCTGCATTTCCATTATTTGAAGCTTGTTCATACCAAAAAAAAGCCAGCTGTTTATTTATATTTGTACCTAAACCTTTATAATTCATCAGTCCAAGATTATATTGGGCTTTTGCATTCTCTTCATGTAAAGCCAAATCAGTAAATTGCTCTATGGCTTTTGTATAATTTTTGTCATTAAGACTTTTTTGTGCATCTTCAAAGGTAGTTGCAAACAGAGTTGTTGCAAATAAAAAAAAGAAAAAAGGTTTAATTAATACTCTCATTTGCTTCTTCTTTATCTTCAGGACTATCTTCTATTTTATCTAAAGTTTTATCTAAATTATTATTAATTTTTTTATCTAATTCTAAAATTTCTGCATCAAATTCTCTAGTCTCTGAGTCTGCATCAATATCATCTTTTTGTGAAAGGATATCTTCACTTTGTTCATCAACAGAGAAAGAGATATCTTCTGATAAAATATCTTTTGTATCTATTAGCTTTTTACTTGGTTTTCTTTGAGAGATATAAATATCTTTAAGTACATCTTCTTTAGTAGGTGTAGCATATGTTTTTAAATCAATTACATCACAAAGAGCATCATCTAAAGAGAAATCAACTAAACAGCTACTCCAACTATCTTTTAAACCTAAATAAAACTCTATTCTTTCAAATAGTAGTTCATGTAGGCTACTACTTAAATAAGAGGGATTTTTTTCATCAAAGTTATTTACTCTTTTAGCTAAAATTTTTACATATGATGAGTTCTCTTTTTCTTCTATTGAGATTTGCCATTTATCTTCAGAAACATGAGAATAAAAAGGATAATAAGATAGTTTTGTTTTTGATACAATTAAAGAGTCTCTATATGAATCAATCCTAAATTCAGAGCCTCCTGTTAAGATAAATATCTTTTTTGCAGCTTCAAAGATTGCATCTTTTGAGATATCTTTATATACTCTTTTTGTACTATTTTTATCATCTAATTTCTCTATATTGTTTGAAAGATTTTTACTACTAAAACAACCTGTAAAAAAAACTAATACAAAAACCAATAAATATTTATACATTACTCTTCCTATCTACTTGTAGCATATGTTCCTAATCTTTCTAATAAATCATAATCAGAATCTAGTTTAACACTATCTGCAATTACATTTATTCCATTTAACTCTGCAAAAATTAAAATATTTTTAACTTTATGTTTTTTAACCATATCATTTGTAAAATTAGAAGTATAATCTTGATGCATTCTTATATAATCAATTTGTAGACCTTCTAACTCTTCTAATGGATACTCATCTGTTTTATATCTTTTTAATATAATTCCTGCACCTATTTCATGTATATTTCTAATAAACATTACAAAAATCTCTTTATTTAAATATGCTGTATATGAAGTTATACTAAAGACTATTTTATCTAGAATATCTTTATTTGCTTGAAGTACTGTTTCAAGCCATTTCATAAAACTTGAGTCACTTATAGAACTCATTGAAAGATTTATTGCAACTGCATGTTGTAAATCATTTCCTCTTATATGAGCAATAGTTTTAACAATAACTAGCTTATCAAACTTATGTGCTATTTGAAGTTTTTCAGCAACAGAGATAACTGAACCAATTGCTAACTTCTCCCCTTCTCTATCATATAATTGAGGAGCAGCTTCATTCATAACTATTTTATCAGGTTCATCAAAAGAGTATGAATCTAATACAAAGGCTAGATTAAAATCTGCTCTTTCTATAATATCTACTACTGTTGCATCCAATTTAGAGAAGTTTTTTTCTAACTCTTCTTCTGCAATTATATGATAAGAGTTTTTACCTTTTTTCTTAGAGATTTCATAAGCTTTATCTGTCGATTTTAATAGAGAATCAAGACTTCCATAAATATCAAAAAATGTACCTGCAAGCTGAACTAAATCTTCTGGGATATCATAAATATCTTTTAGATTTTGATGTAATTCATAGATAATTTTTTCACATAATTTTTGTGCTTCTTGCATCTCAAGGTTTTTTGCAATAATTGCAAATTTAGAGCCATAAAATCTATATAATGTAATATCAGTTTTATGAATAGAAGAGATTACTCTTTTTACAATACTTACATAACTTTGAATAAAATTATTAATATAACTAGTATCATACTTTTCACTAATTTGAGTTAATTTCTCAATTCTTAAAATAAAAACATACCCTGAGATAGAAGAGACATACATACTTTTAATCTCAAAATCAAAAATATTTTTATTTGGTAAACCAGTTAAAGTATCCATTGAAGCTTTTAGTTCTAAAGTCTCTTTATTCATATTTAATTCATTTTTTAAAGAGGCAATTTTTCCAGAAATTTTTGCTACTTTTGAAGTAAGTTCTTTTAGCTCTTTTGTACCTTCATACTCTTTTTTATCAAGCATTGAAAATTTATCTTCTAAAATATTATCAAGATATTTATTTAAGTTATTTACAGGATTAGTAACATGTTTTTTAAATAGAAATCTATGATAAAAACCAATAACAAAAAGAATAGGTAAAAACATAACTATATTAAAAAGAATAAGATTAAAAAGAAAATTCTTTATTTCAAGTTGTAAAGCTTGAAGATTAAATTTATAAGTTATTATTGCAATTACTTGATTTTCTACTTTTATTTCATGCTCTATAGTCTCATTTTCTATTGGCAGTTTAAAGTCTAAACTTATAAAAGAGCTTTCACTTTTATAGTTTTTTTCAATGTTAAAGTTTGAAAAATTTAACTCTGTTACAAAACTTCTAATCTGTTTATTTTTGTAAAGTTGATATCTGATTTTCACCACTTGTTCTATATCATAGGTAGCCGAAGGATAAAATCTATATAAAGAAGTGTTTTCTATCTTTCTTATAGAACCATTTCTTATATCTACTATAACATCTGCTAAATTCCATGATTTATCATCAAAACCAGCTGTATTGTTTATTAGAGTATTTTTATCAAAGATATATTTTTCATTTTGAAGAACTATTGATTCAAAAAGACCTGTTTTATATAGATTTTGAATCTCTTCTTCAATTTTTGTAATATTATGGTTTAATATATTTTTTTCTAATTTTGAATTAAGATAATTAATATTTAAATGATATGCTGTAATCTTTTCTTCTGCTAATTTTGCTTTATGCTCTTTAAAAAATATATATGAAGTTATAAAAAAAATAAAAGCAAAAAAACTTAAGATAACAATTGTATTAGATGAGCCTGTATCAATAAGTTTATTTAAGTTTTTAACTTTTTGTTTATCAAACTTATTTAAAACATTTTTCATCTAATATTTCCTATTTTTTTAGCTTTTGGATTAGCTTCAAAAATTTTAGGATGAAGATAGTTTATTTTATTAATAGCTTCTTCTTCCGTATCAAAAATCCCAAAATAAATCTTTGTTTTATTTCCTTCTGTAATTGCAATATGAGATGGTTCTAAAGTAAATCTTTTTCTATACCAAGTTATTTCATCAGGTTTAATCGTTGTAAGATGCAAAGTATATTTATTCCCATCTGCTTGGGCAAACTCTTTTTCAAAAAGTTCTACTCTTTTAGTATAAGGGATTATCTCTTTTTGCTCTTTCTTTTTTCCTGATAAATCAATCTCTTCTATTGCTAATTTATTTTCTATATTATTAACTTTTTCTTCTACTTCATCAACTTGTTTTAGAGTTTCTTGTTCTGCTTTTTCTTCTGCAAGTTTTTTTTCTTGAACTATTTTTTCCTGCTTTTCTAAAAGTTTTTGCTTTGCTAGTCTCTCTTCTTCTAATCTTTGAGCTTCTTGTTTTTCTTTCTCTTCTTTAATTAAGATTTCATTTTTTAAAGCTTCTTCTTTTTTCTTCTGTTTTTCTAAATCTTTTAATGAAATATATTCATACTCTTTTGGTTTTCTCTTTTCAATATTTAAATCAAGATTATCTTTAAATTGCTCTTTTATATTTCCTATTTTTTCTACAATTGGGAAAATACCATTATTTTTTAAAGCTAATTCATTAATATCATTTTCGATATTTTCATAATTTGAATAAACTCCAAAAACTAACTTATATAGTTCTACTGAACTAAAGTATTTAAAGAAAAATACATTTTCATAAATACCATTTGAAACAACGAAGTTTTCTAACTCTTTTTTAGTAGTAAAAGAAGAGACATTTATAGTATAAAACTCTTCATTTGAACTAAAGAATTTCTCTTTAAATTGTTTATTTGGTAAAAACTCTTCTTTTTGTTTCTCTTGTCTTATTTTCTCTACAATTTTTACTTTTGCTTTTGGTTTTTCAATTTCTAAACCAGCTAAATAACTATTATATAAAGACTTAACTTCTTTAACTTTAATTGCAGATAACTCTTCTTTAATATTATTCTCTATTCTAAATTTTTCAATATACTCTTGTGCAAGTTTTTCATCTTTGAAATTATTATGAACTATGATATTCTTAATTTTAAGTTTATCAAGAGTATCAAAAGAGAAAGAGTTTTTATCTATTTTTTTATCTTTTATAAAAGCAAAGGCGTCATAAATATTTCTGAAACTATCAACTTTTATCATATAACTTTCATCATTGAAAGAGTTAAACTCTTTTATAAAGTTATTGATTTTTTCTTCTAAAGAGAGTTCAGGAATAACTATCTGCTTTACCTCTTCTTTTTCTATCTCTTTTTTCTTTGGTTTATCCTCTTCTAAATTTAAAGAGATTTTTTCTCCATCTTTTGCAACTACTGTTTTTTTATAATCACTCTTAGAAAAATCTATAAATTTAGGATTTTCTGGGTCAACATCAAAAAAGGCAGATAAATCACCTGTATATTCTAAAATAGAGAAGAAATCATTAACTTGATTTTTCTCAAAATTAACAACTTCTGTTTCTGCTGCATTTAACTGCTTTTGTCCTTGAAGTAAAGCTTGTAGGTCTTGTTCTCCTAATTTAAAAGCTTCCCAATATGAAGAAACCATTTTTCTTGAAGCAACTACCTCTTCTATGGTACTTTTTAAAGCGTCACTAACTGTTGTGATTGAAGTATGAGTTTTTGATAAATTCCACTTTAACTTCTTTTTCTCTTCTTCAAGTCTATAGTTTAAATCTCTAATCGTACTATTAACTTCTAAAACTCTATTTTTATCTCTTCCACCATTAAAAAGATTATATGAAACTCTGATTTTTCCATTTATATCTTGTTCTTGTTCATCATTTACAATATCTTCACTATCAAAAGTCTCTTGATAAGATAGCTCAAAATCAATTTTAGGCTCAAATTTTCCTCTTATACTTTTGTGCTTGAACTTTTCAGCATCAATACTTTTATAGTAATTTATTAGATTTTTGTTATTCTCTAAAGCTCTTTCATAAAGTTTATCAAACTCATCTATTTTAATATCAAAATTCTTTTCAAAGGGAAGAGTTTTTTCAAAGCTTGTTCCAACGATATATTCATAATATCGTAAAGACTCTATAAATTTAGATTTAACTTTCACAAGTTTTGTCATTGCATTTGCAACATTTGCTTTTATTGATGTTAAATCTCCTATTGAAGCTGCACCATTATCATATTTAATAGTTACAATCTCTAATATTCTATTTAATTTTTTCATATTTCGTTCATTTACCATTACTGAACGATTTGCAAATACTACATCAAAATAAGCTTTTATAGCTTTTTTTATCTCTGCATCTAATTTTATTTTATATTGATTTTTTGCTACTTCAAGTTTTTTTGCAACACTTTTAACCATATAGTTTGTAGAGCCACCAGAATATAAATTTTGTCTCAATACAAATTTATAGTATTCATCATTATAAAATTTGAATTTAGTCTCTTCATCATCTCCTGGTTTACTTCGTGTTCTACCTCTTACATATTCAAAATCAATAGTAGGATAATATTCAGCCATTGCATTTTTTAGTTTCAATTCATACTGTATTACATTTTCTCTTGAAGATTTTAAAATTTCACTTTGAGAAAGAGTCTCTAACACTGCATCTATTAATTTTACTTTTTTATAAACAGAAGTATCTAAACCCTGTAATTTTTTATTACTTTTTTTTTCTGTTATACTTGTTATTGTGTTTAAGTTATCTTTACTTATTGCATCTAAAGAGTCTTCTTGTCCCTCTATCTGATTAAGTTTGTTCTCTTGTAAAAGTTTTTTATTTTCATTTACTAAAAGTTTTGGATCAATTTCAACTTGCTCAACTTGTGCAAGTAAAGAAGAAGTAACAAAAGATAAAGCTATAAAAGATTTAATCAAAATTTTCTTCATTATCTTTTTATCCTAATTACAAGATAACCATTTTGTTTGTCAATCTCTTCTTTTATTTCTGTACTTGCCAATAAATCAATCCTTACATCTTTTTTCTCATAACCAAATTTTCTAATTAGATTTCTTGCACCAATTGACCTTGCTAAAGAGATCTGTTTTGCTACTGTTGCACTAGCTTGTCCTTGAACATCTGCAGCAGTAATTAAAATTTGATGTTTTTTATATTTCTTTTTAATATCTTCAATAAAGGTTTTAAGCTCTTTAATAATTGCTGTATCAAAGAAAATTTCATTACCTTTAAAAGTAACAATATAATAATCCTCAGTGCTAATCAAAGTCTGTTTTGATGGTTTATCACTATCATCTCTATCTGCAACATCTATTCCACCATGTTCTATTTTTGACTCTTCTTTCTCTTTTGCTTTTACTACTTTTTCTTCAACAATTTTTCTAAGTCTAATAATCTCTTGTTGCATCATTGATATATTTTTATTAGGTTGAGCTTGGCTTTCTTGATATAACTTTGTTGTACCACTACTTGGATTATCATTAACTATTAAATCATCTGTTGCAATAGTTCCTGTATATGATACTTTATATTTAAATTGAGCGTAATACCCTAAATTTACTAGTACAACTAATAAAAATAGAAGCATTACTAGAATAACCGATGAAAAAATATCAACGAATGATGGCCATGGGTTAAACTCGTCTTCACATCTTTTTGCCATTTATACTAAACCTAACTATTTTTTATCATTTATTTCAAGTTTTTCAATTCTATTGATTAACTCTTTTAATAACTTATTATTCTCTTCTTGTAAAGCTAAATTCTTTTTAACAGATCTATGCTCTGCTAAAATTACATTTGAAATTTCTTGTAAAGACTCTTCCATCATAGAAGCATTTGAAAACTGATTTACATTTAATTCTCTTAAGTTATTTACAATACTTTCTAATAAAACTGACTCTTTTTCTGAAGTTCTACTTGCTTGAGCAATATTTTGACTAATAAGTTTATGTAAATCTTCAGAAGCTTTATTTGATTTATCAAGTTTTTCTGTAAAATCACCCATTGTATCAATAAAAACATCTAAGAATCCAGCACTTAGTAAACCTTGTTCTGAACTTGTTCGAGAAGTAGTTCTTAATCCAGCTAAATCTGCACCTTGTAAACTCTCAAGCATTTCTGAACTTTGAGTTTCAATAATTTTACCTTTCATCCAATCTTCAACATCATGCATAAAAGCAGCTTGGTTTCTAGTAAGAATATATTGCATAACATTTAAAATAACAGCAGAAGCAACCCCAAATAATGAAGAAGCAAATCCAATAGACATACCACCTAATGGTCCAGAAAACTTAGTCATTACTTCACCAATGTCAATATCATCTCCACCAAAAGATAAAATAATTGCTCCCATTTCATCAATTGCAACTAAAAGACCTGTAAATGTTCCAAAAAGTCCTAACATAAGAGAAGTTCCAACGAAAAAGTTTGTATACCCTTTTTGATTGAAAAATTGTTCTCCTAACCATTCACTTACATCTTTTGCTTCATTTTGAGTAAAATATAATACCCCTTTCTTAGCTCTTTTATTAAACATATGAGCAATTGTTGCAGGGAATATTCCAGTAATACCATTTAAATAAAACTCTAAAGCTTTACCTTTTTTATAAGCTAAAATACCAAAAGTACCAGAAAGCATAGTAAGTTTTATTGCAGCTTGATAAAGTATTAATAAACCAATTGAAAATATTGTCAAAATAGCGATATTAAAAGTTAATGTCGCCATAAAGAAAGTAGTAATTAATTGAATATTTGAAAAAACTAAAAATACTAAGAATAGAATAAAGATAAAATAAATCTTTAATATTTTAATCCGTCTCATTTAGTCCCTTCACTCTAAAACATAAATAGTAAGATTGAAATTACTAAACCAAGTGCAACTGTTGTAACTGTTTTTGTCATATTATCAACAATATTAACAAAAGCTCCACTTCCTTCTACTGTTTCCCCTATTAAAACAACACCTACAATATTTCCATTTATATCAGATACCTTTTGTGCTGAACGGAAATAAGTATCATCTACTGAATAACCTCTCTCTAACATTAAAGTATATTCATCTTTTCCAGCTTCAATAATTTTTGCAAAAAAT